>CAZZEF010000137.1:0-12182 GCA_964652875.1 uncultured Planctomycetaceae bacterium | reverse complement strand
CCTATTTTCGTGTTCCCGCCGAAACCCCTGTTTATCTGCAGGTGATCGACAAGGACGGATTTGCGTATCAAACAATGCGGTCCTTAACCTACCTGCAACGGGGCGAAAAGGTCTCCTGCACCGGATGTCATGAAACCCGGGAAAGTGCCGCTTACTCTGTTAACGAAGGAAAACCGGCCGTCTCCGGTACGGAACGACCGAAGGCGATGAAACGGCCCGCCTCTGTTATTGAGCCCGGTCCCTGGGGCGGACGAACGTTCAGTTACGTCGAAATGATACAGCCGATTTGGGACAAACATTGCGTCAAATGTCATAACGATGAACGGACCGACGGAAAAATTAATTTAACAGGAACGCCGATTGATCAGTTCACAAAATCGTATTATTCGCTCTGCCGATCCAAAAAAGAATTTTGGGGGGACGACGGAAAAGATCCGCAGCGTCTGACCAAAGCGCTTGTAACGCGTTATGGAGGACGCAATACGATTCAGACCGCAGTTCCCGGCGGTGTTTACGGGGCGCTCGGAAGCCGTTTGATGAAACTGCTTCGCGATGGACACGAAAAGGTTAAACTGTCCGACCGCGAAATCAGGGATATCGCGCTTTGGATCGATTCCAATGCCGTCTTTTACGGTGTTTACGATCTTGAAGATCAGCGTCGGCAGCTTCGCGGCGAAAAGGTTCCCCTTCCAAAAATTCAATAATATAGATACAGGATCTCTCGGTTTTACTTCGTTTTCTTTAAACAGAAGGCTTCCGATTGACTGTCGAACGCGGACTTGCAAAGTCATTGACTTGACCGGGAAGTTCAAAAATAAATTTTACCGCAGGCATAAAGCCGCAGGTATAAAACAGTATAACAGGAATAAAAAATGATTACAAAAAAAGTATCAGCCAAAAGCCGGACGCATTCTTCAAGTTCCTCTCAAGGAACACCGGCAGGCAGAGGTTCACGCGGAAGATCGGCGGCCGGTTCAAAATTTTCCGGCGGATCAAAAAATTCGGTTCGGTCTTCCGGAAGCGGATCGAGCAAAACCGGATCGGTCAAAAGAGGATCGTCCGCAGGCGGCTTGAAATCCCGGTCGGTTTCAGGGGAGTTCAGTACCCGCGGATCCAGGAGTTCCTCTTCCGTAAAATCGACGGTCAAAGGTTCGTCCCGCGGAAAACAGCCGCGTCCGATCCGACCTTCCAAACCGGTCAGAAGATTTTCTTCTGAAATACGGGAAAGAGAAGATCTTGATAAATCACTTGAACTTGGTCAGCGTCTGCAAATCGTTTTGGCCGCCGCCGGTTACGGAAGCCGCCGAAATTGCGAAGAATTGATTACAACAGGACGTGTTCTTGTCGATGGAAAAGTCGTTGACAAGCTGGGAGCGCGCGTCTTTCCCTTGACGCAGAAAATTCAGGTCGACGGCGAACTTCTGACCAAAACCCGGCCTGCTTATATCGTTATTTACAAACCGAAAGGGGTTCTCTGCACCAATTTCGATCCCGATGGACGTCCGCGGGCGATTGACTGCGTTCCGGAAAAATACGGACGGCTTTTTCCTGTCGGTCGTTTGGATCAGGCCAGCGAAGGACTGTTGCTTATGACTAATGACGGAATGCTGGCCCAGCGGCTGACTCATCCCCGTTATGAAGTCGCTAAAAAATACAAAGTCCAAGTCGCCGGATTCGTTGAAAACGAGTTGATCACTCAATTAAAAAAAGGAATTCATCTTGCCGAGGCCGTTGTTCAGGCGGATGAAGTCGTTTTCAAAGCGCGGTATAAAAACAGCTCCATTCTCGAAATCGTTCTTCGGGAAGGAAAAAACAGGGAAATTCGGCGAATGCTTGCCCGGCTGGGGCATAAAGTAATGCAGCTTCAACGGGTCGCGATTGGACCGGTCAAGCTGATGAATATGATTCCCGGCGAATATCGGGAACTGACCAAAGGTGAAGTCAATAAACTTTATGAGGCCGCCGGACTCACCCGGTAAAAATGAGTATTGACAATCAGCAGCGTTGAAACATTCATTCTTGGGAAATTTGAGAATCGATGAATATATTTATATACTGCTTTTATTTTAAATTTTCCATTATTTCCGCCGATTGACCGCGTGAATCGGCTGTTCTTTTGACATTGTAACGGAAAATTTATCATGAAATCGGTATATCATTGTTTTCGAAAAGATTCGTAATTTCTGCTGGAAAGTTTATGAATTGTTTCCGTTTTATGTTTTCCGGTTTTAAGTCCGGAAGATCTCCGGTTCACGAAATCAGTCGGCGGAGAGAAAATTATTAGAATATCGACAATAAAATTTCAGATCAACAGGGACAGAAAGAAAATGAGCGCAGCGGAAGAACTTCAAGAACATGTTCGTCGCAGAATGACTGGAGAAGTTACAGTAATCAGCAATGAGCGGATCGCCGAAGATACTTGGAAGATCCGATTGGAAGCGGGGCGTTTTGCGTCACTGATCGCTCCAGGACAGTTCGTTATGCTCCGTCTTCCGAACCGTCAGGATCCTCTTTTGGGGCGTCCGTTCGCCGTCTATTCCGTTTCGCCGCGCGGCGGAATCGTTGAGGTGATCTATCTGGTCGTTGGACGTATGACCCGGCGGCTTTGCGAAGTGCGTCCGAACGATCTTCTCGAAATGACCGGACCGCTCGGCCGAGGCTGGGAAGCGATCGACGATCAAAGTGTCATTGATCCGGAAACAATCGCTTATAACGAAGCCGCTTCTCTGACCGAACACCTGATCATGATTGCCGGAGGAATTGGACAGACGGCTCTTTATATGCTTGCCGATGAATTTATTAAGAGTGGGCCGGTCCGTCCGAAACGTTCGGTGAGTCTTCTTTACGGCGCGCGGACGGAAGGACGTCTCTGTTGTATTGATGATTTCGATCAGATCGGCGCGGCCCTTCATTTGGCAACGGAAGACGGTTCGCGCGGCTATAAGGGATTCGCGACAGATCTGCTTCAGGAAGTTTTTGAAGAGTCTCAAATTCCCGCCGAACGAACCAAAGTCGTTTGCTGCGGACCAATGCCGATGCTCCGGACTGCCGCGCTTAAATCGCGGGAACTCGGGTTGCGCTGCTGGGTTTCGCTTGAGTCCCGAATGGCCTGTGGTTTGGGGATCTGTTACGGATGCGTTGTCGAATATCTTGATGACAACGGACAATGGGATTACCGCCGAACCTGTATCGACGGTCCTGTTTTCGATGCCGCCCGGCTCAAATGGAATTGAACCGCCATCGTTTTATACCAGCCGCATTCGGTTATTAGAAGCAGTTTCATAACTTGTTTTTGGCGTTTTTGAGCTTGCAAAATACGAGATCAAAAAATCGAAAATGGGGTTATGAAACAATTTCTGATTGGGGGAAAAATAACAAGTTCCGGTAATATACTGCTTTTATTTTAAATTTTTCGTTATCTCCGCCAATTGACTGCGTGTATCGACTGTTCTTTTGACGTTGTAATGGAAAATTCATTATGAAATCGATATAATTGATCGTATGATCTGTCTTTCTGATCTTATTTGTCTTTGTCAATGATCTTGCGGAGTTCTTCCGCGGCCTCGCGTTTCGGGAAATTTGTTTCCTGTTCCAGCGCAATGTCCAACAGATTCAGTGCCAAACTTTGATTTCCTTTTCCGTTGGCTATTTCCGCAAGATAATAGGCGGCCGTTTGTGTCATTTTCCCTGATTCCAACATTGGAGCGAAAAATGCGTTGGCTTCGTCCTTGTCTCCGGCAAGAAACAAAATCCAGGCGTATGTCACTTTGTATTCCGTCGAATCGGGATTGCGAACCCAATTCTTTTTGGCCATTTCAAGCGCTTGTTTCATTTTCATTTTATTGCTTTGATCGGCCAGAGCGAGAGCCAGTCCGTTATTGGCTTCCGCGTTTTTCGGATCCAGCAGAACAGCATGCTGAAACGCTTCTTCCGCCGGGTAATACTGATGTTTATACAATGCGTATTCACCGGAAACAGTCCAGGTCGAAACCATTTGCGCTGCGTCTTTCTGCAGTTTGACAATATATTTTTCCGCTTCGTCCATTCGGTTCCATTTCATTAGAAGACGAACAACCGGCGGAACAAATTCATATCGGGTCGATTCAGGAGTGAAATGGCTTTCGATCATTTTTTTTGCTTCTTCCGTCTTGCCGCTGTTGTCCATCATGTGCGCCAAGGTCAGCCAGCCGGGTAAACGGGCCGCGTTGATTGTTCGGGCTTTGTCAAAGATCTTTTCCGCCTCCTCGTATTTCTTTTGCAAAAAAAGAAGATAACCGAGACTGGCCAGCGTTTCATCGTCGTCAGGTTCCGACTCCAAAAGTTTTCGAATCAGCCGTTCCGCTTCCTGAACATCATTTTTCTTATTGGCCAGACTGGCCAGAAGGGAAAGATATTCATGACGAAGGTAATTGATCCGGTCTTTATTGTTGATTTTGTCTGCTTTCGATTTTTCTTCATAAATTTTAAAAAGTCCGTTTCCATGTTCAACAAGAAGTTTTGCTTCAGTATAACGTTTGTCGCGAAACGCTATTCCCGCCATCTGTAAATACGCTTCCGGATCTTCCGGGTACTCATTGGCGGCACTTTCAAGATATTCCCGCATCTGAACGTATTTCCCGGCATTGGAATACAAGAGAGCCAAAATAATTTGCGGAGGCGCAAGATTCGGTTCTTTATCGCAGGCGATTCGGATAAGACGTTCACAATTTTTTATATCTCCGGTCATCCAGGCTTCGAGGCCCGCCTGAAGTTCCGGATGATCCAACGCATCGGAAGGACGGGAAAGATCCGCCGCGAAGATCCGATCCGCTCCCGCCGTCGAAAGCATCGGTAAAATCAACAGAAGAAAAAGAATCGCAGCTGTTTTTAAAATTCGTCCAAAATATTTTTTCATCGTTTCTTTCCCGCGATTTATTGTAAGGTTGAATCCCTTTGTTATGTTTTCGTTTGAACTTGATCTTTCATCAGCCTGTAACGGAACAGAAACACGATGTCGGTTTTCGTCTAAAAATGAACAAGACCGCGTCAGTCCGTTCAGAGACATTCGCAGAAGAAGATCAAGTGAACATATCTTAAAGATATTTTTGTAAAATCGAGCCGTCATAAAAATTATTTCCTGTCCGGATAAAAAACGAACCCAATGAAAATCAACCTGTTTCAGGATACAGGAAAGATCGTCATTATTTGAAAATTATCGTAAATAAAACCAACCGTCTTTGAGTTCCGGCGGTTATTACGGCGTATCAATGAAAAAACGGATCAACTCAAATCGCGGCAGTTAAAACCTCCGTTGACGGTCAGATCCTGTCCGTTGACAAAAGAGGCCTCCTTTGAAACAAGAAACCGAACGGCCCGGGCAATTTCTTCCGGAGTCCCCCAGCGTCCGGCCAAAGATTCCCTTTCACCGCGCTTTTTGAATTTTTCGGATGGTGCGGATCCCCAGGTTGTTTGGATCCAGCCGGGTGAAACGGAACAGACCCGAACCCGCGGCGCGAGATCTTGAGCCAGTGATTTGACAAAAGCGATGATCGCCCCTTTGGCCAGTGAATAAAGTTGCGCGGTCTCTCCTTCCATTCCGCGGGCCGCTCCGTCCCAGCCGAAAAGAACAATCGAACTTTGCGAAAATATTTTTAAATAGTTTTCGTTTGACAGATTCGCTTTTTTTGCGGTAATGCCCGCATCAGGCGTATTCGCGGAGAGTACCGAATCTGTTGATATCGCCGTTCTTGAAAATTCCGCCGAATTGGCTTCATAAAATTTTCGTCCGAAAAACCGGGCCAGCTGAACGTTGGCGGTAATGTCAACGGCGAATATTTTTTCCAGTTTGCCGTCAAAAGTCAACATTTTGGACGCGGAAGACATCAGATCGAGTCCGGCAGCACCAATAAAGGATCCATTCGCAAGATCGCCGTCCGCCGCTTCCAATACATCCTGACAAAAACGGCTCCGATCGTCAGCCGAAGCGAAATCAGCGGTAAAAAGATGAACCTCCGCGCCCTTGCTGCGAAGTTCGGCGGCTGTCTCCTCCA
The DNA here is from genome assembly GCA_964652875.1 of uncultured Planctomycetaceae bacterium. Classification (GTDB taxonomy): domain Bacteria; phylum Planctomycetota; class Planctomycetia; order Pirellulales; family Thermoguttaceae; genus JAUNBG01. The sequence continues at coordinate 6,153 of CAZZEF010000137.1, read as the reverse complement.
GTTCCTTTTTTCGTTGACAGCCTTGCAGGAAAAGACAGGAATTCTCATCGGCCAGAAGGCCGGCGACCGACCGGCCGATCCCCCCGGAAGCTCCGGTAACGATCCATTTGCGTTTTGAGTTCGTCATCTTTGTTTGAATCCTTTGGGGCAAGGCCCGCGTTCTGAAAATTTTTGATACGCTTTTAATTTGAATCTTTCATTGATCCGTCGGCTGGCAGAAATTTTGCAATAATATACCGAACCCATCATAAATTTCCGTTATAACGTCAAAAGAACAGCCGGGTCACGCAGTCAATCGGCGGAGATGACGGAAAATTTAAAATAAAAGCGGTATAAATTTTTCTGCTTTCGCCGAGAGGCCGGTTGAGCGCTGAATAAAAAGTCAGAACAGGATCTGACGAAAGCAGTCGTCAGAGTTCCCGTTCGATGCCGGGAGTCAAAACAACCGGTTCAGATCGAGTGAACTTTTTGACCGCAACGGCCCAACGCAATGGATCCTGATCAATAGGCGGCCAAGTTCCAAAATGCGAAGGAAATACTTTTTTCGGACGAAGAAGATTGATCGCGTCCAATGAAAGAGCGGGTCCCATCGTGTACCGGTCGCCAATCGGAAGAATTGCCGTATCGATTCCGTAATCGCCGAAAACTTTCATGCCGGGAAAGAAACCGGTATCGCCCGCGAAATAGATCACAAAAGCATCTTTCATCATTTCGCTCATCGGTCGAAGATCCTTTTCTTCTTTTTCGAAAATGGAAAGAAGATAACCGCAGGAAGATCCCCCGCTCTGCCCGTCGGGCATTGTCGAACTATGAAGCGCGGGCGTCATTGTTAAAAGCACGTAACCGTTTTGAACGTTCTCTTCAATCGGAATTCGAATTGATCCGCCAATATTCATTGACTCCGTTTTTTTGATGCCGTTCTGACTGAACCAGCTGGCGATTTCCGCGATGGCCGCAACCGTTGAGTTGTTTCTTTTTGCGATTCCAAGTGCGTCGGAAACATGATCGCCGTGTCCGTGAGTCAAAACAACGTAATTAGTCTGGATCTGCTCCGGCCGACAAGGCGCGGCTTTCGTTTGAAGATAAGGATCGAACAGGATCGCTGTATTTCCGATTTTAACAAGCCAGCAGCCGTGTCCCAGCCAGGTAATCGTTTTTTTCATTTGAAATCCTTTCAAGCATTCATTGTTGGTCAGTTCGATTTTCTTGCGTAACACGCTGTATTTATACGAACAGCATTATTTATACGAACAGCATTTTAAGTTTTCTGCGTTTTCAATCGATAGACATTCTGAATCGACGTTGGAGCGGAAAAGTAAAGTGCGGTCAGCTTAATTAACGAAAGTCCGTCCAATTGGGATCTCTCTTTCCGATCCGAAGTTGATTTGAAAATACCCCCGTTCGATCAAAATTTTCTGACAGAACAGCTTTTCGGATCAAGCAGAACAGGCTCGGTGTCTATTGCCGTCTTGACGAAAGCGCTCTCAAGATGAAATAGATCAGCTGCATGATCGAGACGAGAGTCGCGGCAACATAAGTAAGAGCGGCGGCGCTCAAAACACCTCGAACGCAGTTGATCTCGTCCGAATTGACAATACCGAGCCGAACGAGCTGTTCTTTGGCGCGGCTGCTTGCGTTGAATTCGACCGGAAGATTGATCAACTGAAAGAAGACGGTTCCGGAAAACAGGACGATACCAAGCAGGATCAGACCGAACATATTAAGAAAAAATCCGAGAATCGTCAACCAGATCCCCGCCTGACTTCCGATATTGGCCAGCGGAACCGCAATGTTTCTAATGACCAGCGGACTGTAACTCACGGCATCCTGAATAGCGTGTCCGGCTTCATGCGCGGCAATACCGACGGAGGCCAGCGTTGGCTGATAATAGACATCTTCACTAAGCCGGAGTACTTTGGCCCGGGGATCATAATGATCGGTCAGTGTTCCGCGAATCGGTTCAATCGGAACATCCTGAAGCCCGGCACTGTCCAGAATCATTCGGGCCGCTTGCGCTCCGGTCATCGACGAACGTCGCTTCAGACCGGCCCGATAACGCGCTTGCACCAATCCCTGCGCAAACATCGCCAGCAGCATCGGCGGAATAATGCAAAGAATATAAATGAGACCGTCTGCGGAATGCCCCATTGTTGTCGGATCCATTGTGTTCTCTCTCCCTGTTTGTTTTCAGTTCAATTCAAAAAAAATTTCGAGTTGCCGCCCTTTGAAATTTCCGTTTTTTTGCCGGTTGGCTTTGTGCCCCGGTTCTTTTTGACGTTTGAACGGAAAATTCGGTGACGGATTGACATAACGGAATCAAATTCTCCCAAAATCCCAATCCGTCATGTTTCTTTACGCCTTGTTTTCTTCAGCGCTTTTTATACTGCTCTCTCTTTAAATTTTCCGATCAATCCGCCGGTTGGCTTTATGATCCCGTTTGTTCTTTTAACGTTTGTTCTTTTAACGTTAGATCGGAAAATCTGTAATAGCATCGGTATATGTTTGTCTGGGCGGATCTGTTTTTGTTATTCACGATTTTATGATTTAGACAGTTTGGCGTTACAGACGAAACAGAATTCTCAATATTATTCGACTTCTTTGGAAACATCGACAGGCCGTTCTTTCGCCGGAATATTGTCGAGCGATTTATCATGACTGCCGCGAAGTGACCGAAGTCGGTCCAGTTTCGGCAACTGCTTTTCAAACAGATTCCGTTTAAGATTTTCTTTTCGTTCTCTGCTGCCGATGTCGTTTTCACCCTGAAGATTGCCGGGAATGGGAAACGAGCCCCAAATGATCTCCAGTCCTTTCTTAGTATAGATCCTGTATTGATTCAGATCCCGGCTGTCCTCCGAAATTTTCACCCTTATTCTGTCCAGATCGAAAAATTCTTTGTCCTGAACGAGAAACGATGCCAAAAGCGCGACCTCCGCGACGTTGTGATCACCCCAATTTTCCCCGTAATCCTTTAAAAACGGTTTCGTGTTCACTCCTTCAATATAAAAGAATTTTTGAAGCAGTTCCTGTTTAATGATGAAATACTCGGAAGGAAGAACGATCCCTTCCGAATCGACAAGAAAGCCTGATTTCTTTTTATCCTTTCCGGGCGTTTCAATAAAAGCGACCGGATCGCGGAAATGAATATTTAAAACGGCTCGTGCCGGATAAGCGATTTTAACTGACTCGACCTGCTCTACCCAGGGATGCCGTTCAAACGTCCGGCCGATTTGATCGGCGATATCCGCGTCAAGAATATTAAACGGTTTCTTGTCGGTTCGGATCCGCAAGTAAAAAACATAATCTTTAAAATCAGGGGAGATCCATTCGGGGATCGATTCAATTTTGACATTGTTTGCTGTCAGAATATAATTCTGTTGGTTGACAATATCGGATTGATGCGAACTCCAAATAAATCGGCAAAGAACAGCCAGAAGGGCAACCATCAGAAGACGGGCCCAAACGGTTCTCTGTTTTTCACCGAATAAAAGGATCTGAAAGAGACGGGACATCAAGAGATCTCCGGCGGCTGATATTTAGGTGCGTCATCAATTTGGATCTTTCGAAAGACGTTGTCCACTTCCGGTAAAATACGCACTGGGTGACCAGTTTCAGTCGAAATGAAACCCCAAAGCGTTTCCGCTTCCGCTAAAAGCGCGCCATCAGACATTCGGGTAAACCGGTATTTGCGGACACTGCTGACCCTTTTCATTTCCGAAACCCAGGTTTCCGCCAAAATGGTGTCATGAAGCCAAGCCTGATGACGGTAATCAATCGTATGCCGACGCACGACCCAGACAACATTAAATTGAAAATAACGGTCGCCCGGCCATCCCAGCGCGGCTGAATGTTCCATCGCGATCTCTTGCATCCATTTTACATAAGAAATGTTATTGACATGACGGTTCACATCAATATCATTTTCTTTCACCTCGATCTTTTTTTGATAAATTCCGCACAATTCCGGCATTAATATCCCTTCTTTCAGCAATCCTTTGTTTAATCCCTCCAAAAGTCAAAACAGTTTCGAAACCAAAAGATCAATCGACTTTTTTGACTCGAACCAGCGTACTCGAAAGAATCTCCGCGATAACGATCGGCGTTCCCGAGGTCAGTATTTCCTCATAATCCGAGACCGCTTCGTATTCCATAGACCTTTCCTGCTGCGTTACAATAATTTTACCCGATCCGCTCCTTTGCGGAGGTATTCGGACATGAACAATTCCCTTACAGCCGAGCTGCGAACCTTCCTGAATCGATCCGGAATATCGGAGCGAATAAAGAAGTTTGAACAGAAAATAGACCAGTAAAATTCCGAAAAAACCAAAGAATGCGGAGATCGCGAAAGTAACAATGGGTGAAAGTCCAGCCGATTCGCAGCCCAATCCGGCCAACCCGAAAAAGGCCAGTCCCGCAGAACAGGTTTTTATCGACAGAATTTTTAAGAACCCGAGAACGGATCCGTGTCCGATTTCATGTTCTCCGGATTCAGTCGCGCCGGATCCGTCACCGCTGTCTCCGTCTAGCCCTCCGCCATCGCCGCTGTCAAAATCACCGGAACCGCCGTCAATATCGGAATCGCCCCCAATTCCGGAAAAACACATCATTAAAAACTGAACAATAACAAAGATAAAACCAAAAACAGCGCAAAACACATACATTGGATTGGAATCAAAAAAATTCAACATAACAGGCTCCTTAAAATCGAGAGTAAAAAAGATCTAAAATTCCTTCTCAGCCTTTTTTGTATCGCGGCGAAGATCTTTGTTGGGGACCGCTCGCCGCATTTTCTAAAATTACCGGCTTTTTATACCGCCAACCTGGTTCATTTTCCGTCCGTTGACTTTGTGAACAATCGGTATAATTAATAAATTGCCTTTTATCTTGATAAAAATTTTCTGTCAAGCCGCCGGTTGTCTTTGTCGTAAATAAAATAAATTTTTCATAGTTCGCGGCCGGTCCTTTCTCCAATATGTTCTTATTATTATATTATAATCGTCTTATTGTTTCTGTCTATAAAATTTTGTGAACAGAAGAGCAAGAAACCCCCTTTATCAGGTAAATTTAGCATTATCCGACCTGTTTTTTTGGAATTTTTTGTTTTTTTTACATATTTTAACATAATAATGGGAATAAACAGAAAATTTTTGGTAAAATACAAATAATTAAGTAGAAATTAACAAAAACAAAAAGATTGATCTATAATCAGGTTTTATGATTTGTGAAAACCGGTGATTCAATTTTAATCTTTTTAATCCGTCTGACGGAACATTGACAGAAACCGGATCGACGGCCGTTTTTATGAAGGCTATTTTTCATTTCACAAAAGGAGGCACGAAATGTTATTTTCAATGTTGGACAGCGCGCTTTTCGGTTTGGGCTGGCAGGTTTACGCGGCGGCCGGAGCTGTTTTACTTGTTTTGATTCTGCTGATGTTTCTTGTTTTCATGAGCAATCGCTACATGCGGTGTCCGAGTAACAGAATTCTTGTTATTTACGGAAGCCGAACCAAGAATCAAAGCGCCGAGTGTATACATGGCGGAGCGCGGTTTGTTGTTCCTCTTTTGCAGGATTACGATTATTTGAGTCTCGAACCGATGCAGATCGAAATTCCTCTGCGCGGCGCTCTTTCGATGGAAAACATCCGCGTCAACGTTCCGAGTGTTTTCTCTATTGCGATTGGAACGACCCCTGAACTGATGCAGAACGCGGCCATTCGTTTACTTGGTCTTTCCAAACAGGAGATCTCCAAACAGGCGGAAGATATTATTTTTGGTCAGTTGCGTCAAGTCATTGCGTCCATGCATATTGAAGAGATCAACCGCGATCGAGAATCGTTTTTATCGAACATTCAAACTTCCTTGGAACCGGAACTTCGAAAAATTGGTCTTATCCTGATCAATGTCAACGTTACGGATATTACCGACGAATCGGGGTATATTGAGGCGATTGGACAAAAAGCGGCCTCAGAAGCGATTCAAAAAGCGCGCGGTGATGTCGCCGACAACGAGCGAATGGGAGAAACCCGGGTTGCCGAAGCGGAACAGCTTAAAGCGATTCAAGTGGCCAACGCACAAAAACTCAAGGAAATTGGAACTCGGGAAGCAACTCGGGAACAGATCGTTCGAACGTCAGAAATCAATCAGGAACAGGCTG
>CAZZEF010000136.1:0-12234 GCA_964652875.1 uncultured Planctomycetaceae bacterium | reverse complement strand
TTGTCCCAATTCGACGCATTGATCGTTAAAATTTCGCCGTCGAGTCCATAAAGCGGATGAAAATAACAGCCGGCAATTGACCGCTTGTCGTTCGGATCAATACCCGGATGTATTTTTTGCTGATACACAAAATTCCAAACCGGAACTTGACCGTCAAATAACCCGACCGTTCCATCTCCGAGTTCTTTGAGCGCCAATTTGGACACGTTAACTGTTTTGACGGCAATTTCTGATTCGGAAGATTCCCGCGAATCAGATCCCGTTTGCGCGGCCAAAATATTCCCGTCGTCCAAAAAAGCAGCCGTTACAAACACCAATACCGTTAAAGCGGCAACAATATAAACATTCACGCTTTTTATCTTTGATCTGTTTTTCATGGGATTCCTTCAGAAAATGATATCGTTTTAATGATGACAAAAGATTTCTTGTTCCAATAAATTTACACTGATTGCATTTTAAATTTTCCGTTCCGTCACTTTCGCCAATTGACGGCATGATTTGTTTGTTCTTTTAGTGTTCGAATGAAAAATCCAGTCAAGAATCGGTATGATTTTAATCTGAATGTTTTAAAAAATCAATATGACCCTTTTTCATTCGTTGACCATCTTTTTATTATTACTTTTGTATTATGTCGCAAATACATAAGTAATATTCTGACACCGCATCCAGTATCAACTGATATTTTACAAGAACATAAATTATGCTGCGATATTTTTACTGTTTTTCAGGTTGTTTTTTACATTTATTAATTGTTTCTTTCATTTTATCGTTCATTTTACTCCTTTGTTTTGCATTTAACACATGTCGCATATATATAAGTATTATTTTCGACGCGCTCTTCATTTTTGTTGATTTTTTATAAAAAAAAGATATCATGATATTAATGCGTTCTGATTTTTCTGTTCCAACACCGAAAAATCAATCGGCAGAAAAAAAGAGGGCCAAAAATACAGACAGCGTTATAAATAAGATCAGAATTCGATTATAAATTTTTAACGATTCTTTCCTTTTGGAAAAAATCGTTCAGATCAAAAGGGAACCGGTATCATGAATCATCTCTTGACTGTTCGACGATTTATCATTCTTTGTGTTTTCATCGCGTCCGCGTCAGTTCTTTGGGGAAAAGGGACTCAAAGGCCTTATGTACCGGTACCCAAACCGGTTAAAAGCAAATACGAAATAGCCGCGTTTTATTATCCGGGAACAGAACAGATGGCGGAATGGGACATGATTGCTCAAACCCGTCCGGAGATCAAACCTCTGCTCGGCTGGTACGACGAAGGAAACCCGGAAGTAATCGACTGGCAAATCAAATGGGCGGTCGAACACGGTATCTCGGTTTTCTTTGCCAACTGGTATCCTGACCGGCTTCAGCATTGGATCGAAGGTTTTTACAAAGCGAAATACAAATCGTATCTTAAATGGGCCATTATGGGCGGATGCGGATCCGACAGCAGCAGTACCCGATACTTTATGAAGATCTATATTGACCGCTATTTTCATACGCCAGAATATTATAAAATCGACGGCAAGCCGGTTTTAATGTTTTGGGATGTTGAAGCGGTCGATGCCGGCTATATCCGCGAAGCCGCTAAAAAGGGTCAAAAACTTCAAAAAGGAGAAGGACTCCGCCGCGCGGTTGAATTCATGACCAAACTCGTTAAAGAGGCTGGTTTTCCCGGACTTTACTGCTTTGCGCAATACAGTCATCCCCCCTACCCTGACAACAAGAAACCCAATATTTATGTTGATAAATGTAAGGATCAGTTGAAGATGATTGAAAGCGCCGGTTTCGACGCCACTTTTCTTTATAACTTCACCGACGCTTATTGGCGAACGAAAAACAGACGTCCTGACGAAACGAAAATGAATTTTCCGTTTAAATATATTCGGGAACAAAATCCGAAGATCTGGCGGGAATACCTTGAATACACGAAACTTCCGTTTTTCCCGATTATTTCCGCCGGATGGAACGATCAGCCGCGGTCTTTTGAGAAGGCCAAAGTTATTTCCGGTCGAACCCCTGCCGATCTCAAGGCCATTTGCGCCGATGCGAAAGCCTTTTGCGAGGAGAATAACATTCGTCAAATTCTTCTCGGTCCTTTGAACGAATGGCAGGAGGGAAGTTATCTTGAACCGAACAAGGAATTTGGATTTGGGTTTTATGACGCGATTCGGGATGTCTTCTGCGAAAAGCCGAAAGAAGGCTGGCCGAAAAACATTGAACCGAACGAGATCGGACTCGGACCTTACGACTATCCTCCGATGAAATTCGATCCCGAAAGGACTTGGGAATTCGATGAATCTTTGGGGGGTTGGTACCGGCAGCCTTACGGGGCGTCTGTACTTAAAATCCGTAACGGGGTTCTGTCCCTGACAACGACCCGTAATGACCGAAGCGCCATGCGCAACCGGCTTGTTCCTTTTGACGCTCGAAAATATGCGTCCATTGTCGTTCGAATGAAGATCGACAAAAGATTCACAGTAACCGACGGAACCGAACAGACCTGGATCCGCTGGGGATCAACACAAAGTCCTCTGTTCAACGCCAAATTAACCGTCGATCAAAATAAAATGATCTCCCTGCCGGTGATCGCCGACAATACTTTTCATGAATATGTCTTTCCGCTTGCGGAATCCAAATTCTGGAAAGGAAAAATAAATGAAATTTGGTTCAATCCGATTTCCCGGAAAAATGTTCACGTCGAAATTGATTTTATTCGTTTTCAATCCCCGAAAAAACCGAAGCTGACAATTCCCGCTCCTGTTCTGGGCAAGGATCCCGTCGGCGCGTTCGAACCGCCTCGAGACCCCCTTTGAACATTTTTTCAAATTATTCAACAAGAATTTCCGAAAGAAAAGTCCAGGCGCTGGAGGAAAATTCAACTTGAATATATCTCGCGTTCCATCGACAGTCTACGGAGACCGGAATCGTCCGATTGGTTTTCATTTTTTTACTGACGGGTATGTCGAACGGTAAAGGCTTGCTCCAATTTTTACCGTCGGAAGAAAAGCGGGCGAATCCTTTTTTGGGCATTCTTACTCCCGCGCCATGACCGTCAACAAGATAACAGGTGATCTTGCGAATCGGAACCTTTTTTTGAAGATCAACCGAAACAACGAGCGGTTTTCCGTTATTAATACCGACGTTTCCAATGTTGAAACATCCGCTGATATAACCATCGGTCAGCATAATTCCATCGTCAGCGTATTTGACATGAACTTTATCCGAATCAAGATCCAGCGGAGAAAGTTTATAAGAAAACCGGTCCGTTGGCAGACGTTTTCCTTTTAAGAACAATTCGATTTCAGATAAAAAGAGCCATCCTTTCCGATTAAAGCGCAGGGTCACGGCCCGGGCTTTTTGCGGAGCAGAAAGTTTGAGCGTTGAGACGTTCGATTCCGGTTTTCCCTGAAAATCGCAATTGTATTCAAATCCGCCGGGGACCGCACCGAAACCTTTGTCTGCCTGAACGCCCGCCGTTCGGGAAGCGACCATTTCAATTTCATCGGGCCAGTAGATCGCCGCCGATTTTTGATCAAGGAGATGCAGACGGACTTCGTCGTATTCAATTTCATCGCCCAAATCAAGATGAACTTCGGCCAACCGGTTAAATGCCCAGCCGACATAATTGGTCCAGCTTCCCTCCGAGACGCCGTCAAGCAGATCGCGGCCCGACTCGTCGGGATATTTCGGAATAGCTCTCGGTAAACTTGTTTCATACGGCTTATGAAAACTTTTTGTCATAAAAATATTTACGCTGGCCATTTCCGGTTCGACCTTGGCAAGCCGACCGATTCGATTATTACGAACCGGACTGACGGTGATCTTCAATTCTTTAACGGTGGACTTTGTAAATACAACGGTCATATTTCGCAAAGGAAAGGTCGGATTTTGAGTAACGCGTCCGATTTTCCATCCGAGCGGTTTCCAGTCGGACGTTTCGTTTTCTTTACCTTCGACAGAAACAAGGGCGGCAAAATATTCGTCTGGCAGATCCTCATAATAGAGATCGACGAGCTGAACGGATGATGGTTGATTAAAGCGGTAAATAATTTGATCCTTACCGTCGGCAAGTTTTTTTTGAGTCCATTTTCCGGGAACAGGAAGTTTGATCGGTTTGCCGGCCAAATAATCCATCCAAAGAGAATAAAGGGCCCGCGTTTCTTTGCTTTCACTGTAAGGCCAATAAAAATCGCTTCCGAAATAGGTTGCGCTGGCCCCCTGCTGAAATCCTGTTTTCGTTCCGGTTTCAAGCGTCCGCGCGAAGATCTCCTGCCAGTAAGGATCTTCAGGTGGATTGATCTCCAGTTCGATTCCCTGATGATGATTTTTTGTCCATTGGGCAGTATTGACGAGCCTGTTGCGCCGTGTTCCGTTCCCATCGTTCCGCGTATTGAACGTCCAGTTACTTTGCATGACGGAAACATCGAACCCGAGTTCGTAAGCCTGTTCGGCTCCCGGCGCATTATAATAAGGGATCCAGAACGCTTTGTATCCGTTTTTGTGTATATTCCCGCAGAACTGACGAACCATTCCCCAATATTTTTCAGCCAGTCCCTCATTCATCATATAAAACCCCCAAAGATCAAGTTCGGGATATTTTTTCATTTCACTGGCTATGGTTTGAATATACCAGTCGAGTACTTTATCGAGATCTTTTTTATTGGCAAGATCTTCCGAACGACCGTCTCCGTCAAGATCGCCGAACTTGTGCATGTCAGGATGCGGCCAGGGAATGGAGAAGATGATCTTGACGCGTTCTTTAAGAAGTCCGTTCTGACGCAGTTCCCGGCAGGCATCCGCAAGAGCGGGAACATTGATCCCGCGATGAAAAAAGATCTCAAGCTGTTCACGCCAGTCATTCAGATCGGTTGGATCAATCAGGGTCATTTTGCCGTTGACGTTAAAAACCAAAAAAAGAAAGGCATCGTATCCGGTTTGCGCGGTCGGCTTACCGTCAACATATTTCACCAGAAGCGGTTTAAAACTTTCGGCGTTGTAATTTTTATTGTAATAGATCAGCGCGCAGTTCCGGAACCCTGCTTCTTTAGGGGTAATGTATTCTCCAAAAGCGGACGAACTGAAAGATCCCCAAGCCATAATAAACGCAAGCGCAGCAATTACGATCTTTTGTTTCATAATAATATCCTTTTTCGCTGGGACCGCCGGTAAAAATTTTGAACTTGTATTAATATCTTTGAATTTGTATTAATATCTTTGACATCAATGATATCAGTTTTCTTCTTCTTTTAAAGTACAATATAAAATATTTTTCATTCGAAATCGAAAGGCCCCCGGAAATTTAAAGAAGTTTTTTAAGACAGAAAAGATAATATTAATGTTCGATCCCGCAATCTCAATCTGTCTTTTCTGTTTTTTATGCGCTGTCGTCTGTTCCGGCGGGATTCCGCCCCCTTTTGAGCTTGCTTGCTGACGGGATAATTTTGAATCTGTTTGCTGACGGGAAAATTTTTGAAATTTCTTACCGGCAGATCCAAACGGGGTTTCTTTCTCAAACACCGGTTTGATTATAAATATTTCATTTTGCATCAAAAAGAGAGCCGATTTACAAAGTCGATCGACGGAACAATTGGAAAATTTATAATGTTGACAGTATAAATTGCTCTAAATATTGTATTTGATATTGAAAAAACATTCTTTTGGCTTTAAAATGAGAAGTGAGAAAGGGACGAGATCTTCGGTCGGACTGACGAAAATGGGAAGCGGAAATTTTTAAATGACCGCTCAAAAAAACAGCAGAGGACGGATCTTGCCGATAGTGTTTCCGACCGGTTGATCCGAATGGGAAAAACAATCGATTCAGAATTAGAAATTGGAGTGATTTCATGAAGACTTCGAACGTTTATTTCGCCGATTTCAAAGCCGGCGATAATGAAAGTGTTCTTGCAAAGATGGCCCGTCTGCTCAAAAAAGCCGGGATGGACAATATTGATTTCAACAATAAATTCGCCGCGATAAAAATTCATTTCGGCGAACCGGGCAATACCTCCTATCTTCGACCGAACTTTGCAAAAGTTGTTGTCGACGAAGTAAAAAAACGAGGGGGCAAACCGTTTCTTACCGATGCCAATACCCTTTATGTCGGACGCAGAAAAAACGCGCTTGATCATATTGAAGCCGCTTACGAAAACGGCTTCAGTCCCTTTTCGACCGGTTGCCCGATCATTATCGCCGATGGGCTCAAGGGAACGGACGATGTTCTCGTTCCGGTCGATGGCGAATGCGTTCATCAGGCAATGATCGGTCGGGCAATTATGGACGCCGATATTCTGATCTCATTGACCCATTTCAAATTTCATGAATGCGCCGGCTTGGGCGGAACAATGAAAAATATCGGAATGGGCTGCGGATCTCGAGCGGGCAAAATGGACATGCATTCAGACGGCAAACCGGTTTTCAACGCCAAGATCTGTATCGGATGCAAAGCCTGCGCGCGATCCTGCGGTCAGGACGCCATTTCCTTCCCCAAAAAGAAAGCGGTCGTCGATTACAACAAATGCGCTGGATGCAGCCGTTGTATCGGGGTCTGTCCGGTCGACGCTATTGAATCGACGTTTTGTAATTCCAATGATCTTCTGAATAAAAAAATTGTCGAATACACCAAAGCTGTTGTTCAGGACCGGCCGCAATTTCATATTACCCTTATGATGGACGTCTCTCCTTATTGCGATTGTCATCCGGCCAATGATCGGCCGATCATTGCCAATGTTGGCATGTTCGCATCGTTCGATCCGGTCGCCATTGATCTGGCCTGCGCTGAAATGCTTAACGAACAAACGCCGATCAAAGACAGTCTGCTCGGCGATACTCCGAAAGGATCTGATTATTTTCACGCGATTCATCCGACAACGAACTGGCGCGGGGCAATCGAACACGGCGTTAAAATCGGACTCGGATCCGATCAATACAAGCTGATAAAAATTTGAAGCCGATCCGAATCGGACCCGAATTCAAAAATCAAGTCAAACGATATCAATTTCAACCGGAAAGGGACTCTTATGACAAAATCAAGAAGGGATTTCATGAAACTGGCGGCAGGTCTTCCGATCCTTGCGATGACGGCGGCCGCTTACGGCGACGAAAGTCATTTGACCGACGATATTGAAGAAACCAAACTCATTATGAAGGAGCATCGGTCATCGTTCAATATGACGACGTTTGCGCCTCCCGCTTTGTCCAATATACGGGTCGGATATATTGGAATGGGCAATCGGGGGCTTGCGTCCATGAAGCGTCTGAGCCAGTTTGACGGGGTTGAGATTCGGGCCATTGCGGACAGTTACGAATATCCGGTCGATCAGGCGCGTCAGTATTTAAAGAGTATTAACTATCCGGCACCAGCCGAATATTTCCGGGATGAACAGTCCTGGCGGGATCTCGTTGCCCGGGACGATCTTGATTTGATCTATGTCACAACACCGCAATACTGGCACGCGGAAATGGCTTGCGCGGTTATGGAATCGGGTAAACATGCCGCCTGCGAAGTTCCGCTGGCCTATACGCTCGCCGACTGCTGGCAGCTGGTCAAAACATCAGAAAAGACCAAAAAATATTGCGCCATTCTCGAAAACTGCTGTTACGATTTTTTTGAGTCCATGACAACCAATATGGCCCTGCAAGGTGTTTTCGGCGAACTTGTTTACGGAGAAGGCGCTTACATTCATTACTTCCCGGCAGCAACCGTTTTTAAGGAACCGATGCCCCCCTTGAATAAAAAAGGGGGTATGTACCGCGGGGCCGTCGGATCCAGCGCCAAAGGAAACCGTTATCCGACTCACGGATTTGGACCGATCTGTCAGGCAATGCGGATCAATGCCGGTGATCGTCCTCTCTTTTTGACCTCCGTTGAAACCGCCGATTTCAGCCGCGCTCCAGCATTCGAAGAAATTCTCAAAAAAGGCTCGCCCTATCATCAGCAGTTCAAAGGAAAAGATTTTTCCGGTAATATCAATACATCCCTGATCAAAACAGAAAACGGCAAAGTCATTCAGATCCAGTACGACACAACGACTCCCCGTCCGTATACCCGACATCATCTCTTGAGCGGCTTAAAGGGTTTTGTTCAGAAATATCCCTTGCCCGCCCGGATCTATTTGACTCATAATGTTCCTGTCTCCGAAGACGAAATGAAAAAACTGGAAGAAAAATACACGCCCGAATTGGTCCGTTTTCTTGCGGAAAACGCAAAAAAGTTCGGCGGACACGGCGGAATGGATTTCATTTGTGATTACCGTCTGATCGACTCGCTTCATAACGGTATTCCGCTCGATATCTCCGTTTACGATGGCGCCGCCTGGAGTGCCGTGACTCCGTTGAGCCTTTGGTCCGTTACTCATGGATCACTGCCGATCGAATTTCCTGATTTTACCGGAGGAACCTGGAAGACCAATAAACCGGTCGATCTCTCCCTGCGCGGCGGCGGTTCGACTAACATCGTCTCCCGTCCCAAAAAATAATTTACCCTCTGCTGTATTCCGACTGAATATGAAAGGGAAATGTAACGGAAATGTTCATGCCCCTTTCTTGTTCGTCTCCGCAGTTCGCTCTTGGAAATTCGAAAATATTTCTTTCGCTCCAATGCGGAAAGAAGGATACAGAAAAGGGTCGCCAACGGACAGTCAATCATAAAAAGGAGAATTGGATTCGACTTGGCTAGGTCGGCTGTCCTTTCGCGTTTTTCATTATTTTTATGGGTAGATCTTCTTTCCCTGATTCCTTCGCGCCCTATGAGAGAATCTTCATCATTTAACAGGTCAGTGAAACAGACTTACTTTACGGATCCTTGAACATGACGTATTTAATCGATTATATTCCTTTGGCTCTTTCTTCCGAATGGATCGCTTTCTTGCGGGATCATCGCGAATGGATCTATGCTTTTTCCTTTGCGACCGGTTTTATCGGTGTCGTTTTAAGCGCCGTTCGACTTTATAATTTTTATTTAAAAAAAACCAAAACAGAAGAGTCCATTGAAGAGATCCGTGACCGGCTGATCGAAAATGAACATCAGCAGGAACTTCTCCGTCGTCAGCTTCAAGACGCTGAAAAACGTTTGTCCGATGAATTGACCCGATATCGGGAATCAGAAAAACAGAATGAACCGGGACAAAATCAAACGAATCAGACCAATATCGCTCTTAATTCTGAAACAGATCAAGATACCGATTCAAACGCCAAAGACACAGGCTCCAAACAAACAAAATTGAAAAAGATCATCCCGGCTGTTTCGGCGGTTATTATTCCGGTCGTCGGTATTCTAATCAAACACTTTTATAAATCCAAATAGCCGCAAGATCTCGGCCTTCGGCCAGATATGAAAAAACAGATGAAATGTTAATGATCCGATCTGGTTCATTCCCGCTGTTCACTCATAAAAGGAGCAGGAACAACGGGAACGAATTTCCGTTTAAACACTTTTGCGCCGACCAATGCGGCCCCCTCAATGTTCGATAAATAAAAACAGGAGATCCGATCCCTTATCAATACTTCGGATTACTGTAATCCCGGGCGGGAAACTCTTCCTTCGGATTTGGGACTTGATTACGATCAACAGGCATCGCGCTGTTAGCCGATCCCGATCCGAAATAACTTCTTCCCGTTTGAGGCGGATAGGAATTTTGCGGAAGTCCGTCCGGCGAATACATGCCGTTTTGAACATTCATTGATCCGTTTGAGGACTGCATCATTGATCCGTCCGGCAGCATTGACCCGTCCTGATTCATTCCGATCGGCATTCCCTGATCATAACCGCCGAAATTATTTCCCTGCATTCCCTGCATCGCTTGCGGATCGACGAAAACGCCGTTTTGAGGGACATATTGCTGACCGTTCGGACCGGTCAAGCCGCTGGTGAACGGATTGGCGATCCGATTTCCTTTTTCGTCAAGATAGATCACTTCTCCAGGATTTTGTGGATCTGATCCGCCCGGACCGTTGAATTGATCCTGCGGATACGGCGGCTGACCTTGATACGGCTGGTTCTGATACTGGGTGTTGGGATCGTAACCGACGTTATTGTAAACATTTTGCGGATCGTTATAAGGGGACGCATTATTACCGTAACCGTTTTGAGATCCATTTTGAGCGGCGTTTTGATTCCGATATGTTCTCGGAGATGTAAAAATTGAGCGCCGTTCCCCTGAATTTCCATCCTGTGACCGGGCTGATTGAAAGAGAACGCCGAATCCATTGGTAAAAATAGGATTAAGCGAATATTCGTTCGGATCGGTCGGAGGATTCACCGGCGGACGCGGAGGAGAAATCGTTTGTTGATTATTCCGGTTCGGAGATGGTGACGGCTGATAGGATTTCAAATCCTGATAATTGGAATTCAACGTGTTCTTTTGGACGGATGATGTTTTATTGACCATTGATTCCGATGATCCATCAGACTTCTCGAATCCGGCGTTTTGGAACGGCGTATTTCGATTGTCGGAATCGTTTTTCCAAGCGCGGATCGATTCGTGAGCGGCCGTTTTTTTATCAAGGGGCGCGGTATTGGAAGTTGACGGGGCCGGAGCTGGCGTTTGGGAGGCCGCCGCAATTTTATTGGCATCGTCAATACCTGCGGCTGTTTTGCCTTTTAACTGCGAAGCCAATTCAAGCCGCTGTCCAATCGCGTCGATTGATTGACGGCCCTGACTGTCGGTACTGACCGCTCTCAAATAAAACGGAATGTAATCCTTGCCAGACGCTTTCCACCAATAACCTTTTTCATTAATATTAAGTTGTCCGGCAATAAGAGTCCAAGGACCGTCAGGCGAATCGGCCCGTTCAAGCGAAAGGGATCCGGGGGTCTTGTCCGGCAATCCGGCCTCTTCCGGGCGAAACCATCGGATCATAATTGTCGGCTCGCCTGATGATGTTTGACCGATTGATAAATTTTTGATCTTTCCGGGAAAGATCTTCTCTTCGGAGACGGATTCTTTGGTTCCGGTCGAACCGCTTTTATTCTCGGCATTGGCCAAGTCCATAAGCTGTTTGGACCGGTCATTGGATGAATTAACCTCCGATGCGCTGGAAGACGGTCTTGAACTCAACGGAGGAAGTACAAGCGGCGTTTTTGATCCTGAATTGTCTGAACCGGCGGAACCGCTGATGCCGGCCTGTGTTTTTTCCAATTCCTTATTCATCGGCGCGGGGATCTGTTCGCCCCCGGACGCTATTTTTTCAGGATCCAATTTCGGAAGCGGAGCGGGCTTGACCAGATTTTTGGGATCAATTTTAGGAATCGGTCCCGGGGCCGGTACCGGTTTTTCAGAAAGAAGACGATCGGTGTTTTTCTTTTGAACAACGGGACTCCTGGCTGAATCGGAAACATTCTTTCCCGGTATTTTTAACGAAAGATCGGCGGGCAGGTCCTCGTTCAAAGTTGGCTTCTTTTTATCATCGGCCATCAAAGAACTCTTCTTGTTTTCCGTCGACTTATCCGTAACGGATCCTGACTGCGGTTTCGATTTCGCTGTTATTTGAGCCGTTTCGCTGGAAGCGGACGCAAGGGAGGATCCGGAGACGTTTTTCGCGTTAAGTTCCGTCTTTTTCTGGTCTGTCGGCGCTTTCGTTTGAGCGGATCTTTTATCGGGATCCCCGGCTTTTTTATCAGCAAGGGCCCCTCCGGGAAGCGGAGGAAGATTAATCGCCTGAAATTTAAGATCGTCTTGATCTTCAGTCGATGACGGTTCCGCCGATTTTGGAGTCTTTTTCGCAGCCTGATCCGTTTTGGCAGGATCAGCGGCATGATTCGAATTCGGCTTGGACGAGTTCAGTTCGTTGGGGACTGTTTTTTCGTTATCGATTCGGGTCACGGCAGATTTTCGCGGATCTTGCCGATCCGATCCGAACGAAGGTCTGACTGAATTATTATTCGCTTTGAGGGGAGCGTCTTTTTTCGCGGACTTGTCGTTGCCGGTCAATTTGCCAGAATCAATCGGTTTGGAAGCGGAGAGACTCTCTTTTATCGGATTGGGATCGGTATTTTTCGAAAGGGAGGGAGCGATTGAATTTTGGGAGACGCCGAAATTCGGTGTTGTCTGCAAATCGGAAGGAGCTTGCCGGATCATCAGCTTTTGAGCGGGACTGATCGTCTGTCGGCCGCTCTTGTACCAGGTACGCAAAGCAAACCAATGTTCACCCTCTTTTTGCGAACGAAAGAAGAACTCCTGATTCCGCGCGTTGACACTGACCCGGCCAAAAGAGAGCCAGTGTTTGCCAAA
>CAZZEF010000135.1:0-12373 GCA_964652875.1 uncultured Planctomycetaceae bacterium | reverse complement strand
CACGCGCACCGAGATGCTGTTCGACGACCAGCAGACCCGTGCGCTGGGGGCCAACACCGCTGTTATACTTGGATATAACGGCCTTTACGGCGACCGATCCAACGGACATTTCATGTCAGCCGGTTTGAATTCCTCTTGGTAAAAATCTTAAGTGCCTCTCCTGAAATCAATTTATACTGCCAACATATGAAATTTACCGTCCTCTCTCCCGATTGCCTTCGTAAATCGGGAGCTTTTTCGGCTTCGTTTCGGAAAACTCATAATGAACCGGTATAATAAAATAAACGGGCATTATACTGTTCTTATTTTATAATATCGGTCATTTCCGCCGATTGAGTGCATAAATCAGATCTTGACGTTCATTCGGAAATTAATAAGGAGCAGATCAATTACGCGAGCACCGTCGATAAAAATTTTTTCAACAACGCAAAAATCATCACCTTTTCATCTATTCGACGGCACTTCCAAGAAAGCGTTTATTGAATAAAATCAGGGGGCTGATTGAATTCCGGACAACCAATTCTGAAGCGATTCAATAAAAAGATTGTTCTCCATCATTCCGGATAATATTTTGTCTGTTGTCAAAAACAGAAATTTATCCGGTGATGAAAAGGAAGAAGAATATCAACAAATACGCCTTACATTCAGTGCGTATTATTTGACCCGATAGACACGTATGCCGGGCGCTTCTTTTTTATCGGGAAGCGGCGCGAGTACACCGGCCTTTTCCAGTTGATTAAAAAGGTCTTCATTGATCTCAGGATCAGAATAACCGTAATTGCCGGGACTCCTGAAACGATTCAGTTCATTGTAATCGACCAGTATCAAAGAAATATTTTTTTCATGAAGTCGGCTTTTTATCAACGCGGGATCAAGAATCCCGGAAAAAGTTTCGCCGCCTTTGGAGAGACCGATTTTTTTACCGTCGGAATCATTAATATTTTGGTTCTTTGGATAATGATTATCTATTGGGGTGACCTTACTGTTTGGGCCATTTCGAGTACAAGCCTCTTCAAGGATCGGAACAAGAGAGGAATTATCCCAACAGGTGTTATAAAGAATCGGCCATTTCCAAGCGAACCCCCGAGCGTCGCCGATCAAAAGAAGAATACCGTCTTGGCCCGGATTATACGCGTCATTTAATTCAACCGTCCATTGTCCGAATCGCATGGGATCCCGTTGAACGGCTTCCGGCGATGCGCAATAATCCTGTTGACACAGCCATGAATTCAAAAACGAATAAACAAAGCCAAGAGCGAGTATCAAACAGACGGATCCGAACATAAACAACGGGATCGTTTTTTTATCCGTTCGCCCGGAGGCATTATTCTTTTCAAAAAAGAGTTTACTGAATCCGATCCCGGCAAGAACAGACACTGTCGGAAGAACCGGAACGAGAAAACGCAAAAGACGATGCGTTAAGAATCCCCATCCGAAAATAAAAAATATCAGATACGCCAACAAAAAGAACCAAATCTTTTTTTCCGTTCCAAGCGGAATTGGATCACTCTTTCCGACCTTGAAATAGAGAATCGAAACACCGGCCGCGATCGGCAGCAGAAGAAGATAAAACGGCGACGCGAAATGATCGGAACAAACAAACGCGCTGACACGTTCCGCGAAAGGCTTTAATCCGTAACCGGATGGCGAGTGAGCATTTTTCCAACGAATATTTTTTTCAGCGTTCCAGGATCCGGTCGAATCACCAAAAACACTCCAAGCGAGCGGATAAAACGGATTGCCGGTATAAACAAGATTTTTGACATACCAGCCCCCGCCGAAGATCAAGATCACAAGAGCGAATACGGTCATGTTTTTCAAGCCTGTTTTCAAACGGCCGTCATTGATCTTTTGTTTGTCCGAACATAAACTGACGGCTCTGATCTGTTCCCGTTTTTTCGAAAGTGAAAATAAAAAAATCTCAATATAAAACATAACGCCAACGACCGGAATGAGCAAAAACACAACGGCGGTGTATTTGCAGGAAACGGCAAACGCAACGGAAAGAGCCGTCAGACAAAGTCCGCTTTTCATCGACACGGCGGCGGATCCTTTTTCGTGTTGACCAACGCGCAAACGGATCCGCTGGGAACAACGCCAATAAAGAAGCAATGAGTAAATCGACGCGAACACCGCCAGTCCAAGAATTCCGTCGTTCAGACCGATCGAAAAAACTTGATAATTATAAGCAAACGAAAGAAAGAAAACCGCCGACAAAAAACCGCCTGTTTTCGAACGGAAAAACCGAACGCAGAAAGCATAAATTCCAAGAGCGGCGATCAGGGCAGACGCGGCGATCAGTTCTTTTCCGATCAGTATCCCGGTCATCTCGTTTCCGGAAAGACTGCGTCCCCAAAGAAGAAGCATCTCTGCGCCGAACGGCATGTTCTTGTACACATTGCAGGAAGAAAAGTCGATTTTTCCCTGATCGAATATTTCCCGGACTCCTTGAAGATGATATTCAAGCATATCGTATTCGGCAACCGGAATCATCGCGCCCATTGAATAAAGAGTAATGTAAGCAAATAAAAAAAGGACCAAAAAGGACCAAAGCAATTTTTTTCTTCCGGTGATTCGCGCTTTTTCTTTCGGCTTTAACCGGCTTGTCCTGAATTCGGCCAACAGGATCCCCAGCCCGTAAAGCGCGGAAAGCACCGTTAAAGCCGTAATCCAAAACGGTGTCCGGGCCTTTCCGAAAAGCGCCGCGTATTGAAAATAAACGGACCAAAGAACCAATCCTGAAAAGAACGCGAAAAAGAAACGTTCCGATCTGTTTCGAGAACCTGAAAAATTTTTAACGGTAAAAATCTGTCCTGTTTTAACCAGTCGTTTTTTAAATCTTTCCGCAATTCCGGCTGGATGGTTTTGCGCCCCTGTCTCGTTTCTGACAGAGCCGCTGAAAAATTCAAACTGAATCGTTTTAAGAAAAAGGGATCCGATTCCGAAAGCGGATAAAAGACAGATCCATTTCCAGACAAGAACAGACAAACGCGATATTTGCGGTGTTTGAAAATAATCGGGCAGCGTATTTAAAAGGCCGGTATAAGATCCCGGCGATACCGCCGCCAATACTAAAAGGAACCAGCGCTGAACGCTTTCCTTTCCAATTGTCAGATCCTGGCAGTAAAAATAAATGGTCAAAAGAACAACCAGCGCGAACACAATAACCGTCAGGCGGTTCCGTTTTTTTTTCGATAACGACGCCGAAAACAAATTCTTTCCAAGATCTTTTGAAACCGGATCACTGGAAAACGTTTTTTTATTGGAACCTTTTCGATTGACAATTTTCTTTTTTGAATCGGCAAACCAAAACAACGAACGCACATTATTATTTAATTTTAACGTTAAATATCCCTTTGCTCTATTATTCATAAAAAAATACCGTTCATAAAAAATTTTTTTCGAGTCTTTTTTTCGCTTGGACTTGACGAGTTTATGTTCTCTGCATTACAATATAATATAATTGAAATCAAAACAGAGCGGCAGAAATTTTGGTACAGATTCAGAAAAAGAGCCGCTTGACGGTTTGGAATCATTTTCTGCCGCGGTCCTTTGGCAAGCGCGATATGCGGATTGAAAACAGATCCGTATGACATTGGCGGTCGGAGGACTTTTCCTGACATTTTTCCTCAAAGGAACACTGCTATGATGAAATGTATCAGATCCCTGGCATCAGGTCAATACATACCGTTATTGTTTTTAACGGGGGGACTTATTTTATCCGGGTCGTTTCTTTTTGGCGCGGACGTTGTTTCGAAAAACGGATCCTCGCGAAAAACAGGCTTGGGATCGGAGCTTCCCGCGGGAGTGATTTGCGATGGTCCCGGTCCTTGCATTATTGATTCGGGAACAGGAAAACCAAAGCAAGCGCCGGGGAAATCAATTTCTTTGGATAAAGTGCCCGTGTCAAAGGGGCAAAATATTCCTCCCCGAACAATTGAAAAGGAGAATCCGGCGGTCAATAACACCGCGCTGAGAAAGATCGATATTCAAAAGGAACCTTGGCTGATCGAAAGCGCCAATCTTCCGGTCAATCATCCGGCGTTGATTCGTGACCGGATCATTTGGGCCGATTCGATTCTCTGGACCAGTATAAATGATATTGTTCCGGCCATTCCGGTTGAGAAATGGCTTACACCGCTTCCGAAGGATCTTGCCGGAAAATATATTCTTGTCGAATTTTGGGCGACTTGGTGTCCTCCCTGCCGCCGATCACTTCATTATTTGAATTATTTGGCGGAACATTATAAAGAGGAACTCGTTGTCGTTGCCCTTTGCGAAATGGAAGAAGAAGCGATTCAAAAGATCACCGGTGCGGTCAAACTGAAAGACATGAAATTCTGTGTTGCCATTGATACAGGACGCCGTTTGGCCAATATTCTTCATGTCAAGGGAATTCCGCACGCGCTTCTTCTCGAACCCATTTACGGAGGTGTCGTTTGGGAAGGAATGCCGACACTCCCCAATTATGAATTGAGTCCGTCCGTTCTCGAAAAAATCATGAAGATCGGTCGAAAGCTTCGGACCGAAGGAAAACTTCCGAAAGAGGCGCAGATCAAATTCCAGGTCAAACAGGCAACCGATCAAGAGCGGGCAAGCCGTCGAAAGAAACATTGTTCGTCCTATCATACCGAAGATGTTCAGGGCGATGCGGGCGGCGGACCGAGCGTTTCCGATCAATGAAATCTTGAGACGCGTTGGTGAATGCGTATAAAGAGACAGGGAATGATCTTAAGGATCATAACAAGTTGGTGATAGTTTAATATTTAAACGGCTTGATTTGTGTTTTTCATTGTTTCGTTAAATAACATGGCAGACCGCAACATTCGACAGGATTTGCGAAAAAGTCAAAGGGTTGCAGTATATGCGGGTTTTATGATGTAATTTTCCATTCCAACTATTTCGCCGATTCACAAAGTCTATCGATGAAATAGTTGGAACAATACCGACAGTATAAAACGATTTATACCGGTTCCAATATGAATTTTCCATTTCAACGTCAAAAGAACAACCGATTCACGAAGTCAATCGGCGGAGATGACAGAAATTTTAAAATAAAGGCAGTATAATCAGTTCTGATTTCAGGAAGACTTTACAAAAACGTCTGTTTTACGTTTTCGATGAAAATTTTCGGTCGCATTGCGGAAAATAAACGAAACGGGCCAGCGGCAACGGTCAACCGATTCCTGAAAAACAGCTAAAAATCCTTATAACTCAAAAAGTTTACCGATCTTTTGTTTCACCGCATTAGCAGAAAACGATTTTTCGACCGGACACGAAAATTATTAGCGAAAAAATTTTTCGTCGGACGGATCAAAAGAGTTTTCAAACATTTAATAAAAAAAGGACATTGACATTATGGGACTGTTTGGAAAGAAAAAACTTGACGTCGATAAAAGATTCCTTCTCGATAAAAAAGGAATTTCCGGAACAATGTCGAAATTTTACATGGCCAAAGACAAAGAGACGGGCGAGACGTTCGGTTTGAAAATACTCGATAAGGAAAAGACGAAGGCGGCGGACGAGCGAATCGCCAAACTGGGTAAAAACGCCAAGAAACCTGTTGAAGGGGCCATTGCAATGGAGTTTGACAGCCCTTACATCGTCAAGACTTATGAATACGGATACACGACCGCCAACGAGCAGTATATTCTAATGGAGTACATGGGGGGGACCGGTTTGGACAGCGTTCTGCGTCCGAAACAGGATCTTTTGGCCGGTATGCGTCTTTATTTTATCCGTCAATGCGCCGAAGGTTTGCTGGCGGTTCATAAAAAGGGATACATTCACCGCGATTACTGCCCGCGAAATCTTATGTTTTCCGACGATGGAAAATTTCTCAAGCTGATCGATTTCGGACTTACTGTTCCGAACCGTCCGCCGTTCACCGATCCGGGCAACCGAACCGGGACCGCCAATTATATGGCTCCGGAACTGGTTCGCCGAAAGAACACTGATGAACGACTTGATATCTTTTCGTTCGGGATTACCATTTACGAGATGTGTACCAAAACGCTTCCCTGGCCGACAACGCAAAGCGGCGGTTTGGCGGCGATGGGACACGCGCAGCCGCCGACACCGATCGAAGAGCATCGTCCCAACATTAACAAAACGCTGGCCAAAGCGATTCATTGGTGTCTCAAGGCGGAAGTACGCGACCGCTGTCCGTCCATGAAAGACTTTCTGTCCTTGATCAAAAAAGTCGAAAACGAAGATGAGGAATAATTCCTTTGGAAAATTTCCCGATCATTCCGAGAATTACCGGATGTTTATTTCTGACCGGTCCGACCGCATCCGGCAAAACGGCATTGAGTGTTGAAATCGCCCAACGAATCAACGCGGAAATTATTTCGCTTGATTCAATGGCAATTTACCGAAAAATGGATATTGGAACCGCCAAGCCAACTCTTGACGAACGCGGCGGCATTCCGCATTACATGATTGACATTATTGACCCGTCGGAAGAATATTCGTTGGCCGCTTATGTTACGGAAGCGGCTCGAATCGTCTCGGAGATCAAGGAGCGCGGGCATAAGGTTCTTTTCGCCGGGGGAACCCCTCTTTATCTCAAGGGGGTCTTGCGCGGTCTTTTCGACGGCCCCCCTGCCGATCAAAAATTGCGTCAGGATCTCGAACTTGAAGAACAGGAAAACGGCATCGGATATCTGCATCTCCGTTTGGAAGAAGTCGATCCGAAGACCGCACTGCGCTTACATCCGAACGATAAACGGCGAATTATCCGCGCTCTTGAAGTTTTTGAAAAAACCGGTAAGCCGATCTCCTTTTTTCAGCAGCAGCATGAACGGCCCGCCTCCCCGGAAGAGGCCGAAGTTTACGTCATCGACCGGCCAAGAGAAGATCTTTATGACCGAATTAACCGACGAGTCGATCTCATGCTTGAGCAAGGACTCGAAAAAGAGGCGCGAGATCTTTTTGAATCGGATCCTTTTCCTGGAAAAACAGCTCGTCAGGCGGTCGGTTATCGCGAACTATTCGACTATTTCGAAGGCAAATCCACTTTTGACGAAGCGGTCGATTTGATCAAGCAACACAGTCGAAATTTCGCGAAATCGCAAGGAACCTGGTTCCGATCGTTGCCTGAATGCCGTTTCATTTCTCCTGAAGAAGCGGCGGATCTGTTTTTATAAAAATTATGATAAATTTTATACTGATCTCCTTTTAAATTTTTCGATCTTGCCGCCGTTTGGCTACATAAATCAGCTCGTCAGAACGAAAAATCCATTAAACGAAATCGGTATCCTCCTTTTTTCGCCGTTACATTATGACCATTTTCTGCCGAGACAAAATTATACGCAAGTTTATTATCTGTTTTTTTCGATTCTGATCAAAAATTATCCCCGAACAGCCCAAGGATCTTTCGATTTTTAAAAGTCGAAAATCGCATTCACAAAAAATTTTTTTTAGCGAATTTTTATACAGTAAATTAAAAGATGATACCTTAACGCAATCGCTTTGTTTTCGCGAAAAAAATTTTTTCAACAGCGAAACAAAAAAATCAAAACAAAGACGGCACAAAACAGTCTCGTATAATTTTGACGGCGGTTTTATTTATTTGCCTGTCCGTTCAAATAACCGGAGAAGAGAGAAAATTCCCTTATGACGCGCCATTTCTTCTTGAGAATTCGGTTATATTGAACCAAAAAAGAAAAAAAATAAGCTTTTGGAGATCAACTATCCGACCTCTTTCAATCATAATTTCATCAATATCAAGCTGTCCGGAATTGATCTCATTTCTGCATTGATTAAGATCTTATTCGAACATTTTATACTGCTTTTATTTTAAATTTTTCGTCATTTCCGCCGATTGACTGCGTGAATCGGCTTTTCTTTTGAGGATATAACGGAAAATTCATCATGAAACCGGTATAAATTAACGAATAACGATTTTATCCGCGTTCATCTTTATGACCGGGAAATCTCCGGTACGCGGGGCGATCGGATTGAAAACGAACATCTGAAAGCGTTTGACTATCTTGTCTACAAAGTATATCGGGAAGGTATTTTTTTAATGCTGACCGGAACGGTTTGGTGGCCCCCTCGGAAAACGAAGTTCGAAAGCAGGGAGGTTACGCCTACTGGGGATCTGACGCAATTTCCAAATTTCGGGCTCAGTAATTTTTTCGCCGAGGACGCTATTGTTTGGCATACGCAGGCTGTTGACTGTCAGGAAAATTATTTGCCCGGATTGCTTGCGCAACAAAACGCTTTTTCCGACAAGCGTCTTAGCGATTATTCAAACATCATCGCTTTCGAATTGAGCAACGAACCATCTTATGTCAGACCGAACCATTTAAAAAACGAACCGCCGATGGGTTCGAACGTCTGACGTTCGAAAGATAAACCGAAATATCTTCAATTAATGTTCGACAAGTTTATTAAATTCGACAAGTTTATTAAACAGGACGCGGAAAAAGCAAGATCAGTTCCCCCAATAATATACAAGGGCCATTATAGATATTTCGTTCCAACATTAAAAGAACAATCGATTTATAAAGTCTAACGTCGGAACAGTTGAAAAACAATGATGCAGGCAGCGTCAAGAATGCGGACACCGTTTTTTTACCAACAAGGAACTGGGAATTATTGATCTGTTCTTCAACAGATGAACAAGAATGGAATTTTAAAAACTTTTATTTTTATAAGACAGCGTCGGCAAACCGCGAAACGATTATAATTATAAAAAAAGAGGTTAAAAGTATTACCTTTAACCCCTTTTAAGTGGGCGACACAAGAATTGAACTTGTGACCCCTAGCTTGTCGAGCTAGTGCTCTAACCAAACTGAGCTAGCCGCCCGAAGAAGTCATTTCTTTCAAATGACACGTATAGTATTGCATAAATTTTGGATCCGTCAAGGGCCAAAAATGAGTTTTTTATAAATTTTAAAATTTTTGTTAAATGAGAAGAAAGAGACACACTTTTGAATTTTTTTCATTTTTCATTTCAATGTTTCGATTAATAAAACACTATTTGATATTATCATTATTTCAAATTTTTTATTTTTTTGTTTTTTAAATTATCTTTTTTTCAAGCAAGATGGACATTATTTATAAAAGTGATGATACCAAAAGGGTTATAAAAACGAAGTTTTTACATATTTATTTTTCCGCACTGCTTGACGACTCCCGAAAAAGGGAATAAAATGAATTCTGTGTTATGTAATTTAGCAGAACATTTATAGTTATAGGAACGCATCGGAACCGGACATATTGTCCGGCAGGGATCTGTTCGTTTTCTGTCTCCATTTCTTGGAGATAAACATTTATATAAAAAGGCGTTTGAAATTTCCTTTCCTTGAAAATCGGAGCGCCCCCAATACAAAGGATCTATAAAAATGACAATGACGAAAAAAGATATTGTTCGAAATATCTCTGATCAAATGGATATTCCCCAGCAAAAAGTAAAAGAGATCGTTCAAAAAACTTTCGACGCCATTATAGAGACTCTTGTTGAAGAAGGCTGCATTGAGCTTCGCAATTTCGGTGTTTTTAAAGTTAAAAAAAGAATTGCCCGACCTGCCCGAAATCCTAAAACCGGCGATGAAGTTTG
The DNA here is from genome assembly GCA_964652875.1 of uncultured Planctomycetaceae bacterium. Taxonomy (GTDB): domain Bacteria; phylum Planctomycetota; class Planctomycetia; order Pirellulales; family Thermoguttaceae; genus JAUNBG01. The sequence continues at coordinate 2,805 of CAZZEF010000135.1, read as the reverse complement.
GGTTCAGGATCGAAACGTCATTACTTTTAAAGCAGGTAAAAAAATGTTGGATCAGATCCAGAAACAGCCTGTCGCCAAGAAAAAAGACAAATAAGTTTCACCTTCTGTTACGCGTTAACCGCGGATGACTTTGAAATTTTCAAAACAAATAAAAGTATTTTTTCATCCGAAATAAAAGTTTCTGTTTTACTTTTTATTCGGATCTTTTGATCTATCGCAAGGCCCTCGAACATTTGTCCGCGGGCTTTTCATTTTTGACGTTGGATATATTTTCCGGATCCTGTCAGACTGTCAACTATTTATATTTTTTGCAATACTGCCGGGAAACGTTTGGAACGACGGATCTTTTGACAGAAAACGCATAATGACATCGGTATTAACGCCGTTCATCGATGATTTTTTATCCTATCGCCTTGTGAATAAAAAGACTTTCGGCGAAAGTTACCAAAATTGCCCAAGAGTGCTTGTGTGATCCATTCAAGATTTTTCCTCTTTTTGATTTTGGATCAAATTCTCCGTTTTCCAAAGTCCGTTATAAAACGGACAAGTCTCCATTAGTTCCCGATGTGTTCCGATATTGTCGATCCTGCCGTCCTGCATAACAATAATACGATCCGCCAGCCGAATGGCCGTCAATCGGTGCGTAACAATAATGGTCGTTCTGTTGCCGACAAATTTGGCCAGCGCGTCATGAATATATTCTTCGCTTTTTATATCGATCTGACTGGTTGCTTCATCAAGAAGCATTATTCGCGGATTTTTAAGAATGGCCCGGGCCAATGCGATTCTCTGACGCTGACCGCCGGACAAACGGCCGCCGCCGGGTCCGACATTGGTCTGATATCCTTGGTCCAGCTCTTTGATAATAAAATCATGCGCGTAAGCCTTTTTCGCCGCGTCGATCACCTGCTCTTCCGTCGCCTGCGGCACTCCGTATCGAATATTTTCAAAAACAGTATCCTGAAACAGTACCGGTTCCTGCGTAACCATTCCGATTTGCTCCCGAATATCATGCATGCGCAGTTCAGAATAGGGAATTGAATCGATTGAAACCGAACCTGACGTCGGATCATAAAAACGCGGAATCAAACCGAGCAGGGTACTTTTTCCGCATCCGCTCGGACCGACAATGGCAACCGTTTCGCCGAACGCTATTTCTAAAGAAACATCATTCAAAACAATTCGATGATCGTCCATTCGATTAAGATCCGTCTTTTGCGTACTTTTGGCCTTTGCGCTGTCAGGAACAGAAGCGGACTCTTTTTTCTTCCAAAATTTCAAAGGATTCTTTTTCGAGGGAGCAACAGAAGCGGGCAACAGATCTTCAAATTTCGGGTAATAGTAGCAAATGTTTTTAAAAACGATTTTATCCTTAAACGGCTTCATTTCTTTCGGATGTTCCGGATCGACAAGAACCACTTTTCGATCGATCATTTCAAAAACCCGTTCCGCAGCCGCCAAAGCTCCCTGGATCTGCAGAAAGAAGTCGGACAGACGCCGGGCCGGATCCGCCGCGCCGAGTAAAAATCCATAAAAAAGAATAAGCTGGCCGAGATCAAGAGGCTGAGCGGACATTTTAACGCCCCAAATCGTCGTCTGCTGATTGATCACCAGCCAGGCACCAATGAGAATGGCGAAAATTAGAATCGACATTCCAAGACATTCCGTAATCGGATTGCTGAGAGAACCGTATTTAGTGCATTTCATTCCCCGGCGATAACAGGCATCGTTAACTTTTTTGAATTTTTCAAGTTCGTAATCTTCGCGGTTAAATGATTTAACGACCCGTATCGATTGAAAGGTTTCCGAAAGCCGACTATACATCGACACCATTTCGATCATCGAATTTTTAACGACGCGTTTAAGAGACTTACCCAGCCAGGAAATTAAAAAAACAGCAAGCGGGAAAAAGATACAGGTAAGTAAAAAAAGACGCCAGCTAACCCAAATCGCTCCGATAACGCAAACGACCATTTTAAAAGGCTCGCGGACAAACTTACCGTAAATCAGCGTAACTCCGTTCGACAGATTTCCCAAGTCGCCTGTAAATCGGCTCATCGTGTCGGAGACTCCGCGCTGATTAAAATGATTCGCTTCGTATCCCAGCAGCTTCGTAAAAAAAACATTGCGAAGCTCAAGCGTCTCCAGATTGGCTATTCTCCCGGACAGATAACCGTGAGCGAAAGTAAAAACAGACTTCAAATATGTCCCGATAATTACAAAGAGCATTAAATAGACAACCGTCATAAATGGATCTTTGGGTGCATAACGATCAATATAAGGCTTTATTTTATAAAGATATTTAATTCCTTCTTCCAAGGCTTTGCCTTGATAAATCAAGGACTCGCAATAATTTTTCGCTTGAGAATTTTTCAGTTTTGGAAGGATCGAATCCCATTGGATCTTATTCTTGTCCGGAATGGCCGCGGGAACAGTCTCGTTCAATTTTATGACAATTTCGTCAAGTCCTTTCTGTTTTTCCGTCAGTTTGATCTGATACCAATCGGAAACCGTTTGGCCTTGAAAAGAGATCTGAACAAGAGGATAAACCGTCGCGATATTGGTTCCCCAAAAAAACGCGAGTACAAGCGCGCATATAATCGAAGAAATGATTGTAAACTTATATTTAAAGGTGAGCTTCATCGCTCTCCAAAGATAGTGCATCTTAACTGTCCTTTCCATTTTGCAAAATAATTTAAGAATACTCAAAGTATACAAGTTTTCATGTCAAACAAAAAGAGCAAAACCGTTGTTTTTAATAAATATTAAGCGGACAGACAGAAAACGACCCGGAGCCAGTTGATT
>CAZZEF010000134.1:0-12475 GCA_964652875.1 uncultured Planctomycetaceae bacterium | reverse complement strand
GCTGGCCGGTTTGACATGGTATATGCAGTTTTTCTTCTACTCGATGGGCGAAACGCAGATGGGAACGTTCAAGTTTTCGAGCTGGACGCTCCACATGGCCAGTATTATCATTTTCAGTTCACTTTGGGGAATCGCGCTGAAAGAATGGAAAGGATCCAGCCGATTTACCAAGAGTATTCTGGCCATCGCAATCGGAACACTGATCTATTCGACTCTTGTTGTCGGGTATTCCAATTTAATGAACTCCAATACCGCCAATATTCAAACGACCCTGACAAAATATCAAACGCCTGTTTTTGTCGGACAAGATGGCAAAACTTCGGAAAAAAAGACCGAAGGCGCCAAAGAAAAAGTTGGAGAGCTGGTCGTTAAAAGAATGCTCGCCGCGGATGAATACGATCCGGAAAATCAAGCTCTTGTCACCGTCGCCGAACAGAAGAAGAATGCGGATCTTCAGAAAAGCGAAATGCTCAAAAAACTGCGGGAAAAATATCCTGAACAGAAAAAATAATGACGAAATCATCTGCTTCAAATTTTTATACTGTCCCCGTTTTTTAATTTTCCGTCTTGCCCGACGACAAACTTAGTGAACCGTCGTTCCATTGAACCGTTGGATTGGAAAAATAAAATGAAACCGGTATAATTTCCGCGTCCTTTGCCGAATCTTCCTTTTTCGGCAAAGGACTTTTTTATTAACCTGAAAACAGGCCCGTTAAATTGCTCAAGTTCATTTTGTTTTTCAGCTTCGACAAACCGGCTTGTCTTAAACGAGCAAATTTCTTTTTATACGGTACTTCTTTTAATCTCTCCGCACTTTTCGCCGGACGACTGTCATGAATTGGCTGCTCATTTAATCTTGAAACGAAAAGCAATCTTGGGATCTTGACCGAACATCCATAATTCTTTCCGATCCTTCCATTTTTACATTGGAACGAAAAAGTAATAACAGAATCGGCATAACACTGACAAAATCGACTAATGAATTCCGCCTTGACTGGTAACTGTCGCTGTGAACATGAATCCTAACATTATAACGTAAAAAGCAATATAGCAGATAATCGCAATGCCCCAAAGAGCGATTCCCCAAATCAGATACTTTTTAGCGGCTTTCGCTTTTTCCATCGCTCGAACATAATCGCCCCGTTCTTTACGATTGTTCGCGTCGATCGAATAGATCAGTCCGACAATACCAAGCGGCAAACAGCATAAACAGAGTTCAAGAATACTCCAAACAAGATAGTCCGGGATATCATGATATCCAATCGCGACATAATTCGGCCCTGATGGAACACAAGAAGGACCAGCACCGTTCTCCAAAGGTTCCAAACAAAAGCCGCAAGCGGAACAGTATCTGGAATTATCGGTAAGAATCGTTTTGCAAGCAGGACATTCGATCATTTTTTCTCCCTAAAAGTATTTACGGTTATCATTAAAATTTTTACTTTATTCACCGATTACTGAAGAAAATTTCCGTCCGCGTCGGTTTTTTCCAAAAACATTTCAAACAGTACCCAAAACGGAACAACAACAAGTCCGATCAAAAAAGGAAAGGTCAAAAGACATTGAACCGATCCTTTGGCTATTCGTCCGATATAAAAATTATGAGATCCGAAAATTCCCAGCGTTCCGGCCAGGAGCAAATAAACGGTTCTGCTTCGGCAGGAAATTTTCGCCGGATCGGAAACAGGCGCAATCGGACCAATTGTTTTTTCCCGCGGAATCAGGAGCAGCAGATCGTCTGTTTTAAACCAGCGGACCGAATCGGCGGACAGTTCGGCGTTCTCATACCGCGTCAGCAGATCTTTCGTCTGTTTAAGGGAATAAGGTCCGCTGACGTGACCGTTGACCCGCAAATAGAACACTGTCTCCATTAAGACACCGTCTCTTTCTTTTGACTTTTGAATCGGTCTAAAACATGAATGGAGCGAACCGGTCAATGTCAATTTGATCCTTTGAGATCAAAAAATATTCTCTGTGAGTTTTTCGTGAGATCAAAATATTTCTCGCGCGGAAATGCAGGGGGAAAGAATAAAAATTTGACCAATCTTTAAAATATCAAACGGAGACATTGGGCGCAACGTCTCTACAATCCCGCTCCATTACGGGCACTTTTTCGGTATATCTTTTGAACAACATGTATTAGGACAGTTGCACCATTTTATTTTTCGAAATATATAGAATTTTAACGAAAAAAATTTTCTCTTCCTTTATAATCAAATTTACAAAAAATCTTTTTAAATGTCAATCGGTCAACGCAAATTTTTATTTTAAGGCAGGCTGAAATTCAGCTTTTTCCTGCTCCTTTTTTGAAAACCGACAGGATCTCGGAACGGATGAAGGAAAACAAGATAATTTTGTTTGGCGCGTAAACAAAGCGGTCCGACGCCGATCAGCCATCAATCGCGGGACGATTCGGAGGAAGAATCCTGTTTAATACTTTCCAGTTTACCCGATTCCGTTTTGGCGGATTCCGTATTTTCATATTTTTGACGTTCGCCATTTTCCGCACGGAATTTATCAGGGTAAGCGATTCTGCTATGCCGACTGGCCAGAAGGGAGTTGATAACACTTTTTTCGATCACACGCAGTTCACCGAAAGTAAGGCCCGATTCGTCGAACTGACCGTCTTCGACACGTTGATCGATAATTTTTCGGACCAGGTTTTCAATTCGGGTCGGAGTCGGATCTTCAATAGATCGGGAAGCGCTTTCGGTCGCGTCGGCGATCATGAGAATACCGGCCTCTTTTGTTTGAGGGGCGGGTCCAGGATAACGAAATTCCGATTCGTCGAGTTCCTGACCGTATTTTTCCAAATTGGCTTTATTGGCTTTGGCGTAAAAAAAACTGACGAGCATCGTTCCGTGATGCTGTTCAATCAAGTCGATGATCTCTTCAGGAAGATGATATTGACGGCCGAATTTAATACCGTCTTTAACATGAGCGACAATAATCAGAGTACTGATTCGGGGCTCAAGAGAATCATGAATATTCGCTTCTTTGGGAGCTTGATTTTCGGTAAAATGTTTTGGCGAGATCATTTTTCCGATATCATGAAAATAGGCACCGACCCGAACCAGAGCGCTTTTGGCGCCGATGGCATCGGCGGCGGCTTCAGCGATGACCGCTGTTTGAATCGAATGATTGTAAGTAGCGGGAGCTCGTCCGGCCAGTTCCTGCAAAAGCGGATGAGAAAGATTTCCCAATTCCAGCAGACGCATCGGGGTGAGAATTCCGAGAAACTTTTCCAGACAGGGAAGAAGTCCGGTAACGAGAATTCCGGCGATCACTACCCAAATCATTCGGATGGAAGATTCGACGAGCAAATGATGAATTTCCTGTTCTTTCAACAGACCGATCGAGAAGGAAAGACAAAAAATGGTAATGCCGCCCCAAAAAGTCGCGATGACCAAACGGCTTCTGCGCCGAACGTCCCGGGACAAATAGACGACCATTGAGATGGCGCCGACCATCATCAAAAACGTTCCGATATCGGCCAGACCGGCCAGAATCAGGATCAGGTTGGCGATGAATGCGAATAAAAACGCGATTTCCCAAGAATAGACCAAGGTCGCCACTTGGGCGAAAAAGATCAAGGGAACGATTTCAGGACCGACGCCCTGATTATGCAAATAGATCTGCAAATAACGTCCAATCGCGACGGTCAGAACAAGGAACCAGATCAAGACTTGCGGATTACAGCAGATCCGGTTTCTGCAGGCGTGTCCGTAATCGATAAAACGTGTATGAATCGAATAAAACGAAAACATAAGCAGAATCGAAAGCAGCAGAAACATACCGAGCCAGCGCAGCGTTCTCTGCTGATGAGATCTGTTTTTCAAGACACTCTGATATTCGTTTTTTAGGATCTGATAATCTTCCGGATTGATATTGGTTCCTCCTTTAACCAAGACCTGTCCGGTTTCAAATTTTGTATAAACATCAGCGACTTCCAAGACACTCAAATTTTGAGCCCTGGCGGTCATTTCTTTATTTTCGACAAGTGTTTCCGGAATGGTTGGACGAATCCAAAGAAAGAGCATTTCGGCAATTCGTCTGTCAAATTCCTGATTCAGCCTGTCTTTGACCAGATAAGCATTTCCAAGTAAAACATCGCGCACCGGAACCGATCGAACCGCTTTTTCGAAATCTTCCAAATCATAAACAGAGATCTTTTCCTGATTTCCATCGCTGGAACTATGAAGGCGGATCAAAATACCGTTGGTTTCATAAGGCTGGAAAACACGGTCGATCGCCAATTCAAATCTTTTGGCCTCAATATCTTTTTCCAATGCTTTCTGCAAAAGGACAAACGCGGCTTCCGCTTCTTCCGGAGTACTGTTCGGAGGAAGGAACAAATGCCATTTCTGCCGATCCTCCGCTTTCATCGCGGTGTAATTTTCAAAAGACAAAAGCGACTGAACCGTATTGGTTAATCGGGCTTTGAACTGTTTTAATCTCGTTTTATCATGTTCGTAAACATGCGGAGTCTCAAGACGGGCATTTATGCGCGCCTCCTGTGTTCGAGAGACACTCAATAAAGAAAAAGGAACGGAACAGACAACATCCCGATCCAGTTTTTGCATAAGCTGAAAGACAAAAGGTGGATTCCAAGCCTCTATAATCGCGGATAAGACCACTGCAATCAAGAGAATAAAGCCGAACCGAAGCAATCCTTTTTTTACAAAGAACAGATCTTTCAAACGTCCCCATAAACTGGCACGTCCGAAAAATTGCGCGACTCGTTCTTCCCGTGTTCTTGGTCGGCTTGGAGTTGACATGAATCAATCCTCCCTTAGCGCGTTCGCAAACGCGGACGACCCTGATCCGGTCATTGGCGAAGCCTGCATTTCACGCACCGGTTTTTCCGGTATCGGCATTTCTTTGACATGATTCCCGCTCAAAAGTCGATCGCCCGCCTGTTTATTCATCTCATTTTCTTTGCCGGCCGACGACCCGGCCCGCTCCTCCATTCCGGCAAAAACGGATATTCTTCCATTTTCGGTCTGTTCGTAGGCCCGAACGATTCTTTGAACAAGATCATGACGGACAATATCTTCTCCTCCAAGTTCAATATGCCCAATCCCTTCGATATTGCAAAGCCGATGAAGCGCATCGGCCAAACCGCTCTTTTTATGCGGAGGCAAATCGATTTGCGTCGGATCGCCGCAGACAACTATTTTTGAGCCTTCACCCATTCGGGTCAAAAACATTTTCATTTGGGCTACTGTCGTATTCTGCGCTTCGTCAAGAATAATACAGGCTCGATTGATCGTCCGTCCGCGCATATAAGCCAGCGGAATAACTTCGATTCTGTTTTCGGTCATGTAACGCTGAAGAACGTCATGATCGACCATATCGGCCAGCGCGTCAAACAGAGGGCGCAAATAAGGATTGATTTTTTCTTCCAAATCGCCGGGAAGAAACCCCAAACTTTCGCCAGCCTCTACCGCGGGACGAACCAGCACAATTTTGCGGATCCCCTCCGTTCGCAACGATTCAACGGCCCGGGCAACAGCCAAATAGGTTTTGCCTGTTCCCGCCGGTCCAACACAAAAAACAACTTCTTTTTTGCGAAGCATTTCAACGTATTGAACCTGACCGGCTGTTTTGGGTCTGATTTGACGGCCGCTGTAAACTTCCAACGGACGAATCTGCGAAACATTAAAATCATGAAGAACTTCTGAAATGGCCCGACTCACATCGTCTGAAGAAAGAATCCCCCCTTCCCGATGAGCTTGATATTGAAGTTGTTCCAACAGATAAGAACCCCGCCGGACAGAATCTGTATTATCCGATTTAATGATAATTCGAGAGCCATCAACGGTAACCTGAATGCCAAGAAGCTTTCGAATCGTCCGCAAGTGTTCATCGCTGGCCCCAAAAACGTTGCGAAGAACTCTTGAATCCAAGACGGAGATCGTTTTTTCTTCCATACTCATCTCATTTTCATATTTTATTAATATATCGTTTTGTTTAATAGCAATCAAAGTTTTTTCAATAAAGACCGAACTCTTTTCGTTTATACTATTTCGAATCGGACATTTAAACAAACGACATTTAATATACTGCCCCACTCACGAAAAATTTTTTAAATAAAAAAAATTCGTTTCAGTCAAATGACCTTTTTATTCTTGTCAACACAACTATTTTATCCATCTTAACTTTTTCGTCCAGTTTTTTTCGGAAAAAAAGAAAATTCAACGCTTACTTTTAAGAAAACCGGCTGTTTTCCATTTCATCGGAAAGCAATTGAATCATACGACGGCAAAAATATTTCGTCAGACGGTAAGCCCTCATTTTAAATTTTTCGTTATTCCGCCGATTGATTTCCAGTATCAAACGTTCTTATGACGTTACGTAAAATTCATCATGAAACCGGCCTATTACCGATTATGTGTATTTTCATCCTTTAAATCAAGGATCCGCGAAATACGAAACACAAAAATGGAACAAGCCGGAATTTTTGTCCAAAGAAATTCCGGCCGCTGTTCAGAGACTGATCGTATTTACGATCTTTCCACCTGACATTTTCTAAATATATTGTATCCTTTTTTTAAAATATTTCTATCGTTCCCAGTAAAAATTTGCGTTATTTATCAGAATTAACTATTAACGGAAGTTTATAGATTCCGCAAACTTTGCCGTCAGAACTTGTCATCAAACTTATATTCAACATCGTTTCGCCTGCTTTGATCGAACGGAACGCCAAATCTATATTGACCGCTTCACCAGCTTTAATTTCTTTTATTTGTTTCAACAAAAGATTTTTCTTTACATCGTCTTCACTTTTAAAATCAGGAGCAACAATGTTTTTTTGATCACTTATTAATTTGTCTCTGTCGTATTCTATTAACAGATCAATTGTTTCGGAAGGAACAGAATCACTTTCCTTATTGGTTAAAACAATTTTATAAATAAAATTCTGTCCGACCACTGTTTGACCTTTTGAGTTATAGACAGAAAACTTTTTTCCGTCCTTGTTCAAATTAACAATCGGCTCCGCGGTTCCGTTTACGGAAAAAGGACGGATGGAAATATTTTGATATTTCAAAGCAGTACTTGTTTTCGTCGTTTTTCCATCAGGAGAAGATTTCGAACCGCTCTTCTGATCCTTTTCCGATAAAGGAATGATCTTTTCACTGCCGGTCTCTTTGGAAAATTCACCATCGGCCGAACTGGAAGACTTTTCAAATTTTTCTTCCAATTTACCCTGACCGCGATCTATTGTATCAGCATTGTTTTCTGTTTTGTCGGGATCGGAAGAAGATTTTTGCGGAAATTCGTCCGAGCCGGTTGGACGATTGACTTTTTGAATAATGGAATACCGATAAACTTTGGCTCCGACCGGTTTTTCAATATCCGGAGACTGGATTTCAACGATAAATTTACCGTTTTGGATCGTTTTTTGAGGCGAAAAAGAGATCGACAGACCGGACTCGCCGCCAGCCGGAATATCAGGTAAATTATAAGTCCAGGATTCCGAAGCAGGATTTTTAACCGCGCCAACCGGTTCCGATTGAACGAAATTCCAAGGTCTCAAACTTCTGTCTTCTTCCGGAATACAAAATAATTTCAATTTTGAAAGAGTGTAGCTTTCATTGTTTTTAACACGAATCAAGAAGGAAACAATGGATCCAATCGTAAAATTGGGGGCGGAACTGTCCCGCGGAATAATATCAACGGAAACGGACCGTTTGGGCTGATTTTCAGGCGATTTCTGACCGGAAACAACGACTTTTGTGTTAAATTCCGCCAAAAGGGCCTTCGTTGCCGGATCGGTTACCTTGACCGAGATGTTTTTTTCGCCAGGCGTTGTTCCGACATAAATAAAGGGCAGCGTTTTATTGGCAACACTCGAAAAAGGAAGATTTCCAAACGAAACGACCCGATCCGTAAAACGTTTTCCGTCAGAAACATAAGCGGAACCGTCCGGGACATAAGTATCGATCAAAACGTTTTGCAATTTGATGTTTTCCGGATTGGTCAGAACCAAAACGAAAGAGAACTCTTCATTGATCCGGACTGTTGCCGGTGCGGGTTTTTTAATATTAAATTTGAGTTTTCCGCCGATTCCCGTTCCTGGAACCGACGCCGGATTATTCGGAAGCGACGGAGGAAGCGCTGCGGGATTGGAAGTTGAACCGGAAATGGAAGGAACAACCGAAGCGGCAGGCGGCCGAACCCCCGGATTTGATCCGGAATCGGCACTGAGCGCGGATCCCCGATCTTTTCGCCGAATTCGCGGAACAAGATCAATGACTCCGCCGTCCTTGGACAGGAGAGAAAAACTGACTTCAATTGCTTTTCGAGCCGGAATATTATCGAGATTCCAAACCGCGGATCCCCGTTCAATAAAAGCGTTCGGAACACTGTTGACCAAGGAGACGTTCGGACCAATCGGTAAAACCAAAATCGCCGACAACGGAGCGGACGTCAGATTGGTAACCTGAATTTTATACGCGGCCGGAACATTTCGTTTGACCGAAGACGCTCCAAGGATCTGCAAACTAAAAAAAGATCCGCCGGTCCAGGCCTGAGTAATTTGTTTTTCAGCGGCAATGACACGGTCGGAGATATCGGCGGCTGGTTTTATGATCTTTACCAAAACCTGATTGGTTCCGTTGGACGGGACACGCTGCGTTAAAACGGCATTGGCCTGTCCGTCGGCATTGGTGGCCACTTCAATCTCTTTGGCGAAATTTGGACCGAATCCGGCGTCAGGTCCGGAAATGACTTCGTATCGAACCAGCCAGCCGGACCGCGGTTCGGACGGATTGCTTTTTCGAACAACCGACGTTGTCAGCTGCTGGGCTTGTCCGGCCGGTGCCGTTCCCGACTTGGGAAAAAGAAAATAGGCATCCAGCCAGCAGACGTTGGCGATTGCCGTTCTGTTGTTCCAGTTATCGATATTATCGGCAAGAACGGTGACGGCGCTGGTCCCCTCCTGCGCGGATTGAATTGATACCCAGGATTGTCCTCTTAGAATACTTATGTCATCCAAAGGAGTTGGTGTTCCGCGATGAATTCGCCAAAGTTTCGCGCTGGTTGTCGTTTCCAGAAGATCTCCGTATTCCTTTTTGGATCCGGGCATTAATTTACATTTTTGAACAGAACTTCCGTCGGCGCATCCGCCATTTAAGAGTCCGCCCGGATTATTCGTTTGAAATTTACCGACACCGTCAAGAGTCCATTTAAGTTTTTCACCCGTTCGCAAATATTCATCATTCGGACCAACATAACTGGCCACAAGAACGACTTCTTCCCCGACCGGAGCAACAAGTGTTCCCGGTTCAAGGACGACGCAAGGGCCATGCCGGTCCAATTTATTCGGAAAAAGAACGGCACCGTTGGGACGTTGGGCGGTATAATAGGCCGCCGCGTCCCGGGTGTCGATTTTCGGTTCCTTCCGCCCTTCCTCTGCCTTTGTCGGCGCCCAGGGACTGTCCGTTTTGCCCCCGGTTGAACTTGTTGTATTGCGCACAAGTTCCCCTTCCTTGCTGTTCCCGATCGTTTTGGCTTTCTCCTGACTTTTGCTTGAAAAAAGGCATTGTCCGGAATTGTCAAACACGCGGCTTTGACATCCGAAAATGCTCAAACAAAACAGGACAATAAAAATTTTCAATCCTTTTACGGCAGAATTTTTCCAAAAGAACGCACTTAAACACCGGTTTGCCGTCGATCTTTCCGTCAAAAAATTCTGATTAAATCGGTAAAAATTTTTATCCATAATGCCAATCCTATTAAAAAATCCGTTTACAGGCCCTTCCTTTCAGAATCGGGATCCTCCTGCTCGCTCCTCTTCCCTGTTTCTCCTCCCTGTCAGAATCCTTCTGAAATCTCCAATCCGTATTCCAAATCCATTGGTCCGCGAATCCTCCCTGATCCGGCTTTAATCCTTGACTTGATCTCCTTAAAAGACCTGATCCTTGGCCATTTTGTCATTTACACCGAGCCTTCCCTGATCCTGGTTTGTCCTTAACATTCACCTCCCTGAACGTTTTTACCGGACTTTCCTCCTTAAAAATATTCTTAATATGCGGACTTTTAATTTCACTTGTTCTGTTCTCAAACTAAATTTCATAAGAGATCAGATGAAGAAAAACAAATTTCCGACAACAAAGAAACAGATTAAATCCTTTAATCCTTTTAATCATTATTCTAATCAGTTTATACACAAACTTTGCAAAAATATTAAAAATTTATTAAAGTATTACAAGTAAAATATTTAACACTTGCGCTACAACCCACAAAACCGTCATAACCGATACTTATTGCGCGTCTGTCACTTTCGTTTTCTTTTTTGATTTGCCTAAATGTCCATTACAAATACATTTTTTCCGTATTAAAGGAACACCAAGATCACAAATTCAATCGACTTGAATTACGAAAATTAATCGATGATATAAAAAATATTCACCAATGCGCAAACGACCAAGAAAATATATCTGAACGATCTTAAAACTTCCTTTTAAAATAAATTATGACAGAATAATATTAAAAGAGGGATTATAGAAATAAATCATGTCCGAAAAGAATTTTTTGAATCAATAGAACAAAACAGACCCGTTTTCCTGTCGATATTGGATCTTGAGTTTTTTTGAAATAATTTCAGCGGCAGTATCGGAATCCGCTTTATCAAAGAAACAAGTGATTCGTGTTTGGACGGTAATTCCTTTTTGCGAAAGAACGGGATCCAAAAGAAAAACAACGTCCAGACTTTTTTGCAGATGAGAAAAAAGCTGTTCAAGCGACACATTTTTTATTTCACCGGAAACAACTTTGGTTTTCCCGAATATTTTTTTATTTTTTGACGAATCGAAATCCCGGGCAATCGCTTTGGAAGAATTAAAATAGATCTCTTTTTGAGTGCGGATCAGTTTTGACATCAGTCGGACAAGATCCGTGAACGTTCCCGACATTTCAACTTCGCCGGCCGATTTTTGCGTTTCTTTCCGCAGAAATTTTAAAAGCAGATCAGGATCAATATTTTGAGCTTTGTTTTTGCTCAGAACAAGCTTGACCGAATCGGAAGGTTTGTTGCGAACGAACCTGAATTTTCCTTTTTCCTGATCCGCTTCCATTCGACAGTCAAAACCAACCAATATCAAAGTGACCTGATCAATCAACGGCAACGAAGTTAATTTCATTTCGTTCCAGCAGTCAAATGGAAAACGGTTTAGATCAACCCATTCAAAATTTCCCTTTTCAGCCAATCGGGTAAGAATGTCCCGGGAAGAGGCCGCGAAAGGAACATCCAAAGAACTTTTTTTCTGCAAAGCGAACTTCAAGCCTTTATCGGCATTTATAAGCTGAGCCCGATTAAGATCTCTCAAAAGCGCAAGCGTACCGGCACTGTCTTCAGGACCAATATACAAAACCTTGTCGAGTACAAAGATCTCAAGTCCCTTTTCCCGCAAAACAGAATCAAAACCTTTTAAAAAAGAAATATTGTCAAATGAAACAGAAATTGAAATCGACGGATCAATTCTGCGGTCCAGAAAAAAAGAAGTCCCTTTCGGCAGGGCCTTTAATAAAAATTCTCTTAACGGAATATTGGAGATCGTTTGGGTAACCGCGGAATTCCAAACAGGAGCGACAGAAAATTCATGATTCGAAATCCCCGAATCTGCGGCTCTTGACAAGGGCACTCCTCCAAGGATCAAAAAAAGAGCGGAAAGAATAATTTTTCGAATCATAAAAAACCCCAATTATTCAACTAAGATATCATTTCCGCATAAATTTTCCGCAGCTTGCCAAAACGATTCCTCTTTTTTTAAGAAACTCGGAATACACATAAAATATTTTGACTTGCGATAAAATCCGGTTATTTTTTCAGTTCATCTATCAAAAGAATTGTTGGTTTACACAAACAACCGGCGTCAGAAAATAAAAAATTTACAATACCGGTATTACCCAAACAATCATTATTGGTTTTTCGCATTTTTCAAAGCGAACGCTTTAGCGCTTCGAAGCGTATTATGAAGCAGCATTGTCACCGTTAAAGGTCCGACACCGCCGGGAACAGGTGTTATCGCGGACGCAATCTCTTTAACAGAATCGTAAGCGACATCGCCGACAAGTTTTTTGACATTGCCGGGATTTCCGTCTTTATCAATTCCGTATCGTTCAACCCGATTCATGCCGACATCAATAACGACCGCGCCCGGTTTAACCATTTCCGCCGTTACGAACTCCGCCTGTCCGATCGCAACGATCAGAATATCCGCCTGACGGGTTATCGCCGGAAGATCCGCGGTCCGGCTATGACAGATCGTAACTGTCGCATTTCCGCCAGATCCTTTTTGAACAAGCAGCAAAGCCATCGGTTTTCCGACAATATCACTTCGACCGAGAATAACGACATGCTTTCCCGCCGTTTCTATATTGCTTCGGACTAAAAGCTGCTGTATTCCGTAAGGAGTACAAGGAAGAAAACGGGGCCGCCCTTGCGAGATCAAACCGACATTTTCCGGAT
>CAZZEF010000133.1:0-12519 GCA_964652875.1 uncultured Planctomycetaceae bacterium | reverse complement strand
GCTATCGCCGATTTTTCGGGCAAGATCGGCAACGGATCCTTTTCCGTCGGGATGCAGACGGCTGGAAAGGAAAACGAGATAGAAATTATTATCCGGATCGATCCAAAGAACGGTTCCGGTGAAACCGGAATGACCGAACGCGGAATTGGACAGGAGCGAACTTCGATTGCGCGAAAAAACGGATTTTTTATCCCAGCCGAGCGAGCGAATATTGTTGCCCGGATACAGTTTGGCCAGACCTGGAACGGATTGATCTTCTGTCATTTTCTCAAAAGTCTTTTCAGTAAAAAGATGGTGATCATTTGAGAAGACCAAGGCGCTGCCGCGATCTTTTGAAGTATTTTCGATTGTTGAGGAGACGTTTCTTTTTTGTAAATCGGGCTGACCGGCGCGGTGGTCTGAAATTTTTCCTTTGTTGAGAAGAACGGAACAGAGGACGGACAAATCATTGGCGGTCGAAAAGAGTCCGGCGTGACCGGCGACCCCCTTGAGCGCGAAACTTCGCGGATCGTGAACTTGTCCCCGAATATAATGTCCGTCTCTTTTTTCTGTCGGAACGATCCTTACCCGTTTGCTTTGCGGGGGATTGAAAGACGTGTCGTTCATGTTTAAGATTGAATAGATGTTTTTTTCAGCGAACCGGTCGAGCGGCATTCCGGAGATCCGTTCGACGATTTTACCAAGAACGATAAAACCCAGATCGGAATAGACGAATTTTTGACCGGGCGAATACGCGAGTTTCATTTGGCAGATATTATTCCAAATCCGGTCGGGCGATCCTTGATATTCGCTGATCGGATTGTCGGGAACGAACCCGGCGGTATGAGTCAGGCATTGGCGCACGGTGAGTTGATCTTTCCCGTTGAGTCCGAATTCAGGCAAGTAAAACGCCGCTTTTTGATTCAGATTGATCAATCCGCGGTCGGCGAGAAGATGAACGCAAACGGTAGTGCAGACGACTTTCGTCAAAGAAGCAAGATCGAAAATGGAATCGACGGTCATTTTTTCCCGTGTCGGAAAGATCTGGCGGTCGCCGAATGCTTTTTGATAAAGAATTCCGTCTTTGTTTCCGAATGCAACGACCGCGCCTGGAATGTCCCCCTTGTTTATCGAGTCGTTGACAAGACGATCGATCTGTTCCCGAACGGTTGTGTCGATTGCGAAAGAGCCGTTGGAAGACGAGGCATCCGGTTCGTCCGCTTTTGTTGGAATGAGGGGCAAAACCGAGAACATGATCAGCGGTAAACAGATCAAACGAAAATAACGGAATGTATTGAAACGTATTAAGGGCATCATTTTTTCGATGGATAAAATTGGGCAGTGCTGTCGTATTGGATACACAAATGGATACACAACCTTTTCCGCTTGGATAAACCGAAAGTTTTCAAACGTATTTTATACTGTTTTTATTTTAAATTTTTCGTCATTTTTGTCGGCTGCCTGGATGAACAGGCGGTTCTTTTGGCGTTATAACGAAAAATTTATAATGGAACCGGTCTAAAAGAAAACGATTTCTCTTAAAATGATTCGGTCATTTGGAAGACGGGGAGAAGGAGCGCGATAATGATATAAAAAACAGCGCCGGCCATAAACAGGAGCATGAGTGGTTCGAGCAGACGGACCAAGACGTCCAGTTTACGGGACATGTCCCGTTCGATACTATCGGCGACGTTGAGGAGAACTTTTTCAAGGGTATTTGATTCTTCGGCGATTGTAATCATCGTCATGACCGCTGGAGGGAGAATATCGGCTTTGGCCAGCGGTTTGGAGAGGGGTTCGCCGGACGCGACACTTTCGACCGATTTTTCAACCGCGTCGGTCAGGAGCATATTTCCGGTAGACCGGCTGCTGATCTCCAAGGCATGCAGGATCGGAACGCCGTTTTCAAGGAGAGTTCCGAGTACGCGGCAGAGTCGGGAGACGGCAGATCCGAGAATAACTTCGCCGACAACAGGAATTTTCAGTTTCCAGGTATCGACGAGAGTCCGTCCCCATTTCGTCGCCAGTTGAATACGAAACCAGATAAAGCCTCCGATGAGACCGAAGAGGACATAAAGACCGAATTTGCCGACGAACGCTTTAAAGGCGAGCAGCCAAACGGTAACCGACGGGAGTTGTTTTCCATTGTCGATCAGGGTTTCAAACATCGGTTCGAATTTTGGAACGAAGAAGATCAGCAGAACGGTAACGACGATAACACCGACAACGCCCAGAATGATCGGGTAGATCATGGCGCTGACGATTTTACCGCGGACTTCGGCCTGCTGCCGCATGAATCGGGAAGTTCGTTTTAAGGAGTCTTCGAGAAAGGCGCCTTCGGATCCGGCCCGGATAATACTGATGGTCAGATCGTTAAAAACGCGGGAATGTGCTTCAAAGGCGGAAGCGATGTCTTCTCCTTCGGAGATCTTGTCGCGAATGTCTTCGACGACTTCGCGCAGGATCGGATTGTCCGCCTGTTTGGCCAGAACTTCAAAAGCGGTGAGAACGGGAACGCCGTTTTCCAACAGATCGGCCAGCTGTTCAAGGAACGAGGCAATCACCGGTTCGGGCGGACGCCGGGCCAGCCATTTACTGATGTCGATATCCCCTTTTTTGGAATCTTCCAGGAAAAAGGGATAAAGTCCCTGTCGGGACAAAAGATCCAAGGCATCCTTTTTCGTGTTGGCGGTCAGGACCCCTTGAAATTCTTTTCCTGTTTTATTTTTAGCCTTATAATTGAAATCCGGCATCGGCGCAACCCAAATCTTCCCGTTAAAATTTAGATCCAGTTCCGCCGGGATCAGGCGTCTTCTTTTTCTTCCGCTTCTTCCTGCGCTTTTTGAAGAGCGTCTTCGTAAGCCTTTCGATCAACGTTTTGAGTGATCCAGGGACGCTGGCGATTGATCTTTGATTTGAGAACATCAACGCAGATATTGACATCATCGACGACCTGAAAATCATACATTCCGACGCAAAGGAAATCGGCGCCTCCTTCAAAAGCGAAGCGGAACCCTTCTTTCGGACGAATAGCGCCGGCGGCCAGAACTTTGAATGCGATCCAGGGTTCTTTTCGATTTTTCATGAATTCAGCGGTTTCGTCCGGTTTTCGGCAGAAAACGTTGTCGTGTTCACTTGGATTTTTAACGGACCAGTAATTATGATTATGAAATGTCTTCATCCAGAAATCGGGAACGATTCCGTGATCGACGACGGCTTTGAGTGTTTCGATCCGATGCGCGCCGATTCCGGCGATGACTTTATTGTCCCGAATCGCGTTAAAACATTTTTCGAGAAGATCGAACTGGTTTTCCCGAACGAGCCGATCCGTTGTCTCGCCCTGAAGATAACATCCGACGGCTCCCTTATCGACTGTTCGTTTAATGATATCGGGCAACGCGGCGATATTTTGAGGTCCGGCGGCGCAATCGGCGATATACTGGATCTTTCCGTCGGTCCATTTCCAGTAATCGGTAACCATGTCGAACAGACTGTAATGACCGAGAAAGGCATTGATTCCGCACTGTTCGGCGATATAAAAAGTTTCGAAGACTTTATTTTTTGTATGATAGGCCTTGACCAGATCGGAGACATAAATCAGATCGCGTGCATGCGCCCAGCCGCCGATGAGATTACCGCCGAGAAACATTCGGCTGATTGTTACATTGCCGATCTTGGAGAGCTGCATTTTTTCATTGAGTTTTGCGCGGGCCGGCATATTGAATGAAGTTCGGGTGGCTCCGGAAACGGCGTCCGTTTTCGCTGCTTGAGCGGTTGTTTTGGCCGCTTCCGCTGCTTTGGGATCCGCGGCTGGCTTGACGTCGACTTTAACCGCGGCGCTGTTTTTCTGTTCAGCCAGACAGGTTTCTTCCAAACTTCGAATAACGGGAACCGTTGCGGCGGCGCCGACTCCGCCCAAAACAAGCTGTTTTAAGGCATCGCGCCGGGTCTGATTGTTCTTTTCATTGTTCTTTTGAGAGGGGGTCATGTTTTCTCCGTTAAATAATTTTTGTATTAGTGAAATATGACGATTTTTATTTATGCCGGTCAAAGTAATCCGCGCGGGGAGAATGTCCGCCGCCGCGGTTTTTCCGTTCATTGATTAGGAACGTTAATTTGTTTTCTGTTGTCCGGTTTACTGCTGTCCGAATGACGATGTTGAAATTCCCATTATTTTTTTCTGTTGTTCGGAACGCTTTTTAACGCGGCGCGAATTTCATCGGGAGTAATAAAACCGTCGCCGTTGGTGTCGAGTCTTCCGAAAAAGGCGATAGATCCTGTTGACAGGGACGGTGAATATTCACGCAGGGAGAGTTGACCGTCGCCGTCCCGATCCCGAAGAATGAACCAGCGGGGAACGCCTTTCATCTGCGCGGCGCTGACGGTGTATTCACGCTGGGGCGATTCATCCATTTCTTCCAAAAGAATTTCGAGTTTTGCTTCGCTGTCGATCTCGGAATCGGCGGGCTTGACGAGCATCGCCTTGAATTCGGATTCCGTCAGATCGGAGAGTCCGTTTTTCTGTTTTTTAATTTCCCCTTTGGATTTTGGGGAAGGTTTTCCGGAAAGTGGATGAATTTTAATTCCTTCCGTCGAAGGAACGGTAACTTTATTGGGTTGGATCAGAAGCGGTTCAGGCTTCAGAAGGGATCTGTTTTTGGCGAATCGGGCGAGATAAAAAACAAGTTCTTCACTGTTGAGCTGAAAATTACCGTCGAGATCGACTGCCTGCGCCTGCGGCATTGGTTTCCATTCGTTTTCCTGAAGGAGTCCGTCTTCGTTTTTATCGTATTTTTTGATTAGGTAGTCCGCATATTTACGAAGTTTGAGCGGAGCGGTCGGCGAAAGATCCGGCTCCTTGTTTTCCATTGAATTATAATAAAACTCATTTTCTTTTTCGATCGAATGATTTCCTTGGGGATGAAATTTTGAAAAGTCGGGAACGGATCCGGTTTGAATCATTTTGGCGATGAGTTCGGATATTTCTTCTTCGGAGAGTTCGATTTCAGGATTTTCGAGGGGATCCTGTTCGTTATCGGTTTTTTTATGATCCGCCAGTTTGGCGAGCGATTCAGCCGGAAGGTCGGTTGTAAAGTCACCGGTTTCCCAACGGGCGAAAACATCCGGTTTCGTTGCTTTTTTTAATCGTTGAAAAGCAAGCGGATTCGATTTGATCTTTTCGAAACGGGCCGCGGTCATCGGTTTTATTTTTGGTTTGGCTCTCTTTTTTGTTTCCGCTGAAAAGGCGTTGACGGAGAAAGAGATCAGAATAAAGAAGATCAGGAACGCGGTCAATCCGGCAGTCAAAAGATTTTTTTGCCGCGGCCAACATAGGATCGGAACAGAATTCATTAAAGCACCAAAATAAATAAAATGAACGGTCGAAAAGATCGCATGAAAAGATCAAGCGGCTTTTTCGATCGATTAAGGCGGGATTAACTCTTACGAATCGGCAAAGAATTCAGTTTTTAGGACTTTTTCTTTTTCTGTTTATCAATATAATATATAAGATGTAAAAATACAAGCCGTTCGCGCAGATTCCGATCAGGTTTTTTGATTTTTTTGCCGTTTCGGATTATTTAGACTCCCCCTTAATTTAAAATTTTCCGTAATTCCGCTGTTTCTCTTAGGGAATTGACTGTTTTTTTGACATTAAAACGGAAAATGTATAATGGAACAGATCTGAATAGTCAGGGAAAGTTTTTCGAATTGTTTTCCAAGATGTTTGGGAATAAATTGTTTTTTACTCGGGAAAACGCAAAAAATTTTTGGAATCGGTGTGTTCAGGTTTTCAGACATACGAATTGATAAAAATGCGATCCATTAATAATAACGGAGGTTGTTATGAAGCAAAAATTTTTGGAAAAGATCCAAAACAGATCTTTGAAAGTCGGGATTTTGGGGCTCGGTTACGTCGGTTTGCCGCTGATACGGGCTTTTATCAATGCCGGTTTTCAAGTAATGGGATTCGATATTGACGACAAAAAAGTTCAATCTCTTAATTCGGGTAAAAGTTATATCGGGCATGTTCCTTCCGAATGGGTTGCTGATTGGCTGAAAAAGGGTGTTTTTGAAGCAACGTCCGATTTCAAACGGCTTAATGAGCCTGACGCGGTTTTGATTTGTGTTCCGACACCTCTTTCGGAAAGCAGGGATCCCGATCTGAAATACGTTGTCGATTCAACCCGATTCATTGCGGACGCGCTCCGTAAAGGACAACTCGTCGTTTTGGAAAGTACGACCTATCCGGGAACGACAAGAGAGGTCATGAAACCAATTTTGGAAACTTCCGGTTTGTCCGTTGGAAAAGATTTTTATCTTGCTTACAGTCCTGAACGTGAAGATCCGGGCAATCAAAATTATACCGCTGCCGGTATTCCCAAACTAGTCGGAGGCGTTGATTCCGACAGTTCCGAAACCGCCGCCGCTCTTTATTCTCAGGCGATTGTCAAAGTAATTCCCGTTTCCAGCTGCGAAGTGGCGGAAGCGGCCAAAGTCGTTGAAAATACTTATCGGTCCGTCAATATCGCAATGGTTAACGAACTGAAAGTCATTTTCGATAAAATGGGTATTGATGTTTGGGAAGTCATTAACGCCGCTAAAACGAAACCGTTTGGATTTCAGGCATTTTATCCCGGGCCGGGACTCGGCGGACATTGCATTCCGATCGATCCGTTTTATTTGAGCTGGGTTGCCAGAAAGTTCGGCATTTCAACGCAATTTATTGAGTTGGCCGGTCAGATCAATGCCAAAATGCCCGCCTATGTTGTCGATAAACTGATCGAAGGACTGAACGAACAGGGTAAACCGGTTAAAGGATCGAAGATCTGCGTTTTGGGGGTTGCCTATAAAAAAGACGTTGATGATCCGCGAGAAAGTCCATCGTTTGAACTGCTTTCACTTTTGAAGAGATTGGGGGCTGATCTGACTTATAACGATCCGCGCATTACCGTTTTGCCCAAAATGCGGAACTGGCCCGATCTTCCCCCGATGAAAAGTCATAAACTGACCCGAAAATTTTTAAGAGAACAAGACTGCGTATTAATCGCGACCGATCATTCCGATTATGATTATGATTTTATCGCCGCCAATTCCAATTTGATCATTGATACAAGAAACGCGGCCAAAGATGTTATAAAGAGTCGGGCCGTAATCAAAAAAGCTTGATTTTCAACGGCAATTGGACGAAACTAAAAAACGTCCGATCAAGATCAATATAAAAAACGCCCGGAGGATTTCTGATCTTCCGGGCGTCTGTCGATACAGCGAACGCCGTTCACTCGCCGTATCAAACTTCTCAAAATTTTACTGTTCAGATCTAGTTGGCGGAACTATTTTTTTTCGGCTTTGGGAGCCGGAGCTTGGGGAGCGGCCTTGGTTTTTTCGGCGGAATTTTTCGCTCGTTTTTCTTCCATCATCTTCTTTCGCTCTTCCATTTTCTTTTTTCCGAACGCTTCGAATTCTTCTTTGGAAAGGGATCCGTTGGCGTCTTTATCGATTTCTTTCAGAAACTTGACGACCTTATCGATTTCGATTTCTTTTTTATCGTTAACGCATTCATTAAAGAAAAACATTGGACGGGGAGCCTGACGGAAGTTCTGCATACCGTCGGGACGGGGGCCGCGATGAGAATCTTTTGGTCCGTTGAATTGCGGGCCGCGATGAAAATCTTTTGGTCCGTTGAATTGTGGGCCGCGATGAAAACCTTGCTGCGGTCCCTGGTGTCCTTTGAATGAGGCACCGTTATGACAAGGGCAGGCGAACTGTTGTTGCTGTTGACCTTTGCAGCAAGGGCAGCTATTCGGACCGAACGGAGCCGGTCCGCGGTCATTTCGTCCGCCGCGCTTTCCCCAATCGTTGTTTGGATTCCGTGACTTGTCGAAATTTTTGTGCCGCTGTCCGTGTTGACCAGGCTGGAAATTCGGATTCTTTTGGAAATCTTTAGGACCTTTTTTGAAATCGGTTTTTTGGTTTTTGGCGGCGGCATCGGCAGCGGCCGGAGCTTTGTCAGCGGCGACTTTAGCCGGCTGGTTGTCTTTAGACGGAGGGGTCGGCTTGTCGGATTGAGCGAAACTGTAACCGGTCATTAAACCGAACGCAAGCAGCGAACTGATGATAACTTTTTTCATTTTTGGATACTCCATTTAAATAATGAAAGGTTGAAACTGAACGTTTGGACTGTTTTTGTAATTATGTAATAAAAATGTTTTCAGGCTATTCTCGTTACGCGTCAAAATACCGATTGGTTTTCTGACAGAAAACAAGACACCTTGACTGAAATAACAACGAATTTCAAATGGCGGTGTTTCTGAAATAAAGAAACATTGGGGAATTGGACTCGTTTTATTGCTGAATTGGTGACCGGGTCACAGAGGTATAAAACAATAAAAAAAATAAAAAGTTTCGTAAAAATATTTAATATTTTTTATCGGCTGCTTTTTCGCTTGAAAATATTCATTGATTGTTTTTGTGAACAAACTGTTTTTTGATGTTCAAACAGGAAAAGTTAAAGAGAATTTGTCATAACGGTCAACAGGACGTTGATCTTGTATTGTTTTCGATTATTTTCAGAAACGGGAAAATATTTTTGGCGGCAAAACAAAAAAATAAAACGGATTGACATGGCAGACTTGGAAAGATGCAAAAAACAGAAGGTTTTGATTTTAAAAAAAGAATAAAAATTTTTAAAATTTGATCTTTCGGCCCGAATCAAAAAAAACTATACTCCTTTCGGAACTTTATTTTTCAGTAAAACCGACCGTATTTTACTGAAAATTCAACTTTGGAAGAATAAATAATGAAAAAATTTTTGAACAGAAAGACAAAAGGAAGTGACCGGGAAGCGGCGGCTTCGACCTCCGGTTCGATCTTTCCTGATTTTGTCCGGTTAGACAAAAAGTTTAACGCGGAAAAAGATCTGATCTGTCAAAAATACTCCCCCAATGCCGAAAACAATAATGCGGATCGGCCTGACGAGTTCGGCGAAAAGACCTGTTTAAAAATTGATACAAGAAAAATCGGGCTTGATTTTCGCTTTTTTCGATTTCTTGTTTTACTGCTGCCGGTATTATTCTTGATCAGCGCAGGCTGCGGAACAACGAAATGGACCGATACTTCCCGAACCGGAACAGAACAGCTTCTGATTACTTCGGCGATTGACGATGTTGTTGACGAAATTGATTTTTATCCTCTTTCCGGACGAAAAGTCTTTATTAAAAAAGAAGGAATTAACTGTTCTGACAGTGTTTATCTTTTTTCCGTGTTGCGTCAGCAGCTTGCCGCCAACGGTGTTTTTGTTCGCGACAAGGAAGAGGAAGCGGAATATGTTTTGGAAGTGGCGCCGGGCGCGGTTGGAACGGACCGTTACGATTTGATCTACGGGATCTCCTCAACGAATGTTCCTTCCGTTCTGACAGGCGGAGTGGCCACTTCGATTCCCGAAGTCTCTTTCGTCAAAAGAACGGACCAGAAAGCGGAAGTCAAGCTGATGCTTTGGGCATATAATAAAAAGAGCGGAGCGATTATTTGGCAATCCGGTCGCAAAACAAAAACAGCCTATATCCGTAATCGCTGGATATTGGGGATTGGGCCGATTACGAAAAGTTCTTTTAATAACAAGATCATTGTCAGCGGCGACGAAGTCAAAGTCAAGAACAGTAAATTCGGCGAAATTGTTGCCGGCAACGAACGGCCATCGGTTAAGACGGAAGCCGTTTATCGCGAAGTCGATCAGAAATCATTGGAACGGCTGGAAGAGATCCGCAAGGAAGGGTCCTATCGGTACACGCGGCGAACTGATCAAAAGGATAAAAAACAAAATACCGCCGTTTCCGAATCAAAGCCTGATATGAAAACCGCCGCCGTTCCCGTCTCCGGATCCAACGGAAAATCAGCCGCGCAAGCCGTTCCGATTCCGAACGAACAGAGAAATACATTATCCGGAAACGCTCCCCCGGGAAGTTCGTTTGATCCTGCCCGAACGGCGGTCAATCCGGAAATACCGCCGGTCCGATAATGTTGTTTGGGGATACGCAGAAATGGTTTATTCGAACTCAACCGCTCGACTTCGCGCTCTCTGTTTTATTCCCGATTTGCCGATCTTGATCGAAAGAACAGTCGGCACACTTTGTTATTCGGCGGAAAATTAAAAATGAGCGCAGTATAAAACGATGACCGTATAAAAAACGGTCCAATTCAGATCCCGTCCGATTGCAGTTTTTCCAGGAAATATAATTTTGTATAAGATGAAACAAGCCGCGTTAATTTTTTTGGGGGTATTTCTGCTGACGGCGGGATTCGTTTTTTTAGACGGATCATTTTTATATTTGAATGATTGGATCCCGCTTGTATTTGCGCAGGAAAATTCTTCCGCACTTGAAAATACAGAGGCTCTTGAAAAGACATCCGGATCGGACCGTCTTTATTTAACGGAAGACGACGGTACCGCTGGCAAGACTGCGGTCACCGGTGCTTCGAACAGTCCGTCTGACACAATTTCGAGCATTGCGTCAGGCGAAACAGGGAGGGCAGAAAATCGACGGGGACATAATATCGTTTTGGAAGGAACGATCTTGAATATAACCGGGAAAGAAGGAATAACCTTTTTGATCCGGGGCAAAACCAATCCTGTTTTTATTCCGCTTGGTAAAGTTTACAGGATCGAAACGGTTCTCAGTCCGGAACATCGGCAGGGAAACGAAGCTTTTGAACAAGGTCTTTTTTTGCTGAGCGGTTCGGCAACGGTGTTTTCTTCTTCGACCGGGCAGTTGACCGATCCCGGATTTGTTCAGAGCGGTGGATCTGGCCGAAACGATCTTTCCGTCGAAAGTGACCGGGGTTCGGAGCCGTTCGGGTCAGCGGGATCTGACAACAAGACGGATGCGGATTATTTTCGGCAAGCGCTTCGGCAGTATTTGACCGCGCGCAATAAAACAGAAAAACGAACCTGGCTGCGGTTATGGCTGACCGCGCGGATCGTTCAGTGTCATACCGCGTTAATGGACCGGGCCGGTGCCATTCGGGAATTTTTTCTCCTTTGTCAAACGGATCCTTATACTCCCTGGATCGACTCGATTCCGCTTCAATGGACCGATTCAACAGGGGGGTTCAATGATCCGGTCTTTTTTCAGCTGGAGCAGACGGCGCTTCCCTGGCTTGAAAACAGTAAGAATGATATCCAAAAGAATCCGTCAGCGTCACTTCTGGCCGCGTCTGTTCTTCTTCTCGGTTCCGCCCAATTTCGACCGGCCGCAATAGAGATCATGAAAAAACTGGCCGCTCTTCCTCCGGAAGAAAACCCGGCGCTTCAGGAACGTATCGCAACACTTTCCCGACTGGCTTCCGCTCAACTTTGGCGTCAGGATCTTCATAAGGATCTTTCGGAACAGGAACTTGCCAATCGACAGCGTCAGGCGGATCTTATGCCGGAAATGCTGCGGTTCGGCACTCTTTATCTGATCGGACGTTTTCAGGCCAAGTCGAAAGATCCGAAGAACGCCCTGAGTTATTTGTTAAAAATACCGCTTCTTTATCCGCAACAAAAAGAGACGGCGCGGGCCGCTCTGATCGAATCAGTAAAAATATTAAAAGCCGCCAATTGTTCGGAGGAACTTGGCCGACTTAACGAAGATCTGATTAAATTTGGAGTCACACCTGTCGAATAAACATTAATTCTGTTTATAGGATCATTCAATCGCGGAAAAGAAGTCAGGGCAGAAAGAAAATATTTCAAAAATCATGTCCTTTTGGCGCGATAAAGGGAAAAAAGGAAAAACGCCCTTGACAAAGCTTAAAAAGAAGGTATTATGAAAATGTCGACGGCAAAGGTGACGGAGTTAGAGCCGCCGATCCTTTTTCTTTCAAAATCGGAGCACTCTTTCCGATTTTGCGAGTGCGTTTCTTAAAGGGATATCATTCCCTGTTATTGTTTTCTTTCATAAGAACGTTTGTATTCTTCAAAAAAAGCCCGCTGTTGAACTGCCCGAATCAAGGTATTGTTTTTTGTTTTTGAAGTTCGTTTACAGACCTTTTTCAAAGAATGAAAACCATTCAGTATCAGTTTTTGTTTTGACATCCTAATATTTCTTGATTGCGTGAAAAAGGACTTTCAGCTGCAGAGAAAAATCTTTAAATTACTTTTTTTGTGACGAGATATAATGGTATATAATCAACGAAACAACAATCGTTACGGATCTTCGAACAATCGGGGACACAATCACTATAACAACCGTAATAATGATGGCGGCTATAATAATGGAAACGGATCGGACGGATATCATCGTAATCCGCATCATCCAATGCGTCGTAACAGTCCGCTGGCACCGAGAAAGCCGCGCAGTGACGCCGCCCCTTATGAAAACATGGATCCCGGCGATCCTGAATCTTTTTACCCGTTGTCCGGCGTTTTGGAAATGCACCCGAACGGTTACGGTTTTCTGCGCGATGCCAAAGAAAGTTTTGTCCGGCAGCTTACCGATCCTTTTGTTCCGGCCAGCATGATCGAAAAACTGACCAGAACCAACCCATTCCGGGCTTTTGCCC
>CAZZEF010000132.1:5553-12571 GCA_964652875.1 uncultured Planctomycetaceae bacterium | reverse complement strand
AACAATTGATCTGCTGGCAGAATCACCAATCGCCAACGGACGGCTTCAAGGTAAAAAACTCGATAAAGCCTGGGGGTTTCTGGCTCCGACTCTTTCTTATGACGGCCAAGAGATCTTCTTTTCCGCAACCGACGCAACTTCCCCGCGCCATTCCTATCTCTGGACAGACGACAATTGCTATCACCTTTTCAAATTTAATTTGAAAAATCGCAGTCTGACACAACTGACCGATGGCGCGTTCAACGATATCGATCCCTGCCTGATGCCGAACGGACGTCTTATGTTCATTTCCGAACGTCGCGGAGGATACGGCCGCTGTCATGCGCGCCCCTGTCCGAGTTACACCCTTCATTCAATGGAAACGGACGGAAGCGACATAGCCTGCCTGAGCCCTCACGAAACCAACGAATGGGCGCCGACCGTTGATAAAAACGGAATGATCATTTATACCCGTTGGGATTATGTCGACCGCGGATTCAGTCAGGCGCATCATCCCTGGATCACATCCCCCGACGGACGGGATCCAAGAGCCGTTCAGGGAAATTATTCCGAAGATCAGCGCGGAAGACCGCATTTCGAAACGTCGTTCAAACAGGTTCCCGACTCAAATTGTCTGGTCGGAATCGCTTGCGGACATCATACCCAAAATTTCGGATCGGTGATCCTTTTGGATCCTAACGTTGAAGACGACGATACCGGATCGGATCCAATGGCCCCGCTCAAGAGGATTACTCCCGATCAACGATTGCCGGAAGCGGAAATGGGCGTTCACGGTGCCCCGCCGGCTCATTACGGACAGCCGTTTCCGTTAAGCGAAGAATTCTATCTGGCCGTTTATGATCAGTTCAGCGGAACCGGAAAGGGAATTTACAATAATCATGGGATCTACCTGCTGGACGTTTTCGGCAACAAGATCCTTCTTTACCGCGACCCGCTCATCGGCTGTCAAAGTCCCTGGCCCGTTCGTGTCCGAGAAGTTCCTCCGGTTATTCCGCATCAAACACTCGTCGGAATTCCCAAATCGCAACGGAACGGATCCCCGTCCTATGTTCGAAAAGATCCCCTTCCGAAAACCGCGACCGTCGGAGTAACCAATGTTTACAATACAGTCCGACCTTTCCCGGAAGGATCCAAAATAAAAGAACTTCGTATCGTTCAAATTCTGCCGAAAACTACTTGGAACTGCAATGATCCCTGGATTGGATACGGCGCGGAAAAAGGAGCCCGAACCGTTTTGGGAACCGTTCCCGTCGAAAGCGATGGATCGGCCCGATTCAATATGCCGGTTGATATTCCCGTCTATTTTCAGGCTCTGGACGAAAACGGTGTTGCCGTTCAATCGATGAGAAGTGCCACTTATATCAAGCCGGGCGAAACACTGACCTGTCAGGGCTGTCATGAAGGACGTTACAATACTTCGGGCAACAGACCGGGCGGCTTTCCCGCCGCGTTCCGTCGAAAACCATCGGAGATCAAACCGGATCTTCCCGGCTCAAAACCGATGAATTATCCGACCCTTGTTCAAAAGACTCTCGATAAACATTGCGTCGACTGTCATGCCCAAGAGGCAAAATCGGGTAAAACATTTACGCTCGATCGGGGCCCCGCCGGAGAACATTTCTTCTCCTCTTATAAAAATCTGCGTCCCTTCGTTTTCGTTTATTCTTCCAATCACAATAAACGAATGGATCCTCCCATTAAAAATCTGCCCAACAGCGGCGGAGCTTACGATGAATTTCTGGACGCACGAACGTTCCCCGGACAGTTCGGTTCCCAGGCGTCCGCCCTTTGGCACCTCCTGAAAAAAGGTCATTACGACGTTAAACTTTCAGCAAACGAATATCGCGCACTGGCCATTTGGCTGGATAATAACGCTGATTTTTACGGGAATTATGAATTCGACACTCTCGAAGCTCAACGGGCCGGAACCTCTGTTCCTCCTTCCCTGCAATAATCAGTTATCGAGAGACAGAAATCTCTCCAGATGTCCCAACAACCGTTTTATACCGTTTTGATTTTAAAATTTCCGTTATTTCCGCCGACAAACTGCCTGAATCGGCTGTTCTTTTGACGTTATAACGGAAAATTCATGATGAATCGTTATTAGCAAATTAAGCCCCTGTCAGGCCCGCTCCCGTTGCCTGTTCCTGAAAGTTCAAAAAATATTGAAAACTGTCAGAGAAAATCGGGAAAATCATCCGTTTTACGCCAAGACGCTATTGATATACCGTTTTGATTTTAAATTTTCCGTTATTTCCGCCGACAGACTGTCTGAATCAGCTGTTCTTTTGACGTTATAACGGAAAATTCATGATGAATCGTTATAAATTACGACAAGAAAACAATATTTTTATTTGCCGAAAAAGAAAAATAACAGATAACTTTTTCTTTTTCGGCACAACCTGTCAGGATTTGACTTCTCGCCGGTTGAGCCGGACGGAATCGGATCCGATCATTTTTAAAGGAGAATAATAAATGAAAAAGACGTTATTCGGCGCCGCGATCTGCGCACTGATTGCTTTAAGCGGATGCTGTCCTTGCGGTCAGCAGGATAAATCGGAGGCACAACCGACGGCCGCCCCCAAAGCGGAAACAAAAGCCCCCGCCGCGGATCAGAAGAAAGAAGCCGCCCAACCGGCTCCGGACCAGAAATTCAAGCCGAAACTTCTTTGCAAGCTGGAAGAAAAACTTTATAATCCGGACGGTTTGACCGTCGATGAAAAGACCGGCAAGATCTATCTGAACGTTCCGAATTTCAGTAAGGTCAAAGATGGCAAGAAAGAAAACAGCGCCCAGGGAGGATATCTTTGCGAACTTGGACTCGACGGATCCTGCAAGATCCTGCTGGAGTTCCCTGTTCTCGCCAAAACCGGTCAAACAGGTCCGATGGGTCTTGATTTCGGTCCGGATGGAAATATCTATGTTTGCGACAATCAGTATTTCTTTGATAAAAACGCCCAGTCCCGTATTTTGCGCGTTATTATGAAAGACGGAAAACCGACCGGCGAAGTTCAAGTCGCTCTTGAGGGTCTTAAACTTGCCAACGCGATTATGTGGCTCAAGGACAAAATGTTTTATACCGACTCTTATCTTGATCCGAAAGATCTCAACGATGAATTTTTCGGCCAGGGCGGTGTTTTCATGTTCGGTAAAGATGAAGTACTCAAGGCAGGCCGCGACGGTAATCCGACAATTAAAGTCAACGCGGTCGCCGAAGATTCTCACTGTCTGGCTTCCGTTCGCGTCAGAAAACTCGGACGCGGCGACAACGGCGGATGCGATGGTCTGACCGCCGACAGCAATACCGGCGTTCTTTATTTCGGCAATTTCGGCAACGGGCAAATGTATGCCATTTATCCGCAGGCAGATGGATCTTATAAGAAAGATGACGTTCAGTGTATTTACGATCCCGTGGCCGACAAGATCAACGACGGATATCCTCCGTTCCAATGCTGCGACGGTATTTTCTATGACAAGACCAGCAACAAGATCTTCATCGACGACTCAATGGCCAACGCGATTCGTTATATTTCTCCGGTTGCCAAAGGTCAAAAAGCCGATGTTAAAGTTCTTTGGATCAACGGTGACACCGACGGAGCCGACGGTTCGCTGGATCAGCCTTGCGAATGCGTTGTTGTCGATGGAAAACTGATCATTACCTCCTTCGATTATCCGTTCCCCGGTCTGACCAATACCAAGATCGACGCGCCCAGTACAATGCACGTTATCGATATTTCCGGACTCGGTAAATAATTTACGTTCTTCCGTTTCCGATGGACGGATCCCGCAAACGTCAGACGTTACTCATAATTTTAACGCTGTCGCCGTCAGTCGAACCGGATTGATACCGCAAAGAAATAAATTCCCATTGAACAGCGGAAACTCTTTTCTTTGCGGTATAAATTTTTATTAAAATAATGAGAGATCTTTCCGTTTTCCAAAACTTGAACGGTTTTGTTCACGCGGACGATGAGACATTCTGGCCAAAATTTCTCCAAGGACCAAAACAATCAACCGGAACGGATATTTCGAATAAAGAAAACTTTAAGGCAAAAAGGAAATTTGAATTATCTTGCCGACGAACCGGAAACGAACCCGGTTTAGGAAAATTTTCCGCGTTAACAGAGAAAAATTTCAATAACGGCAACAGGACAAATTCAAAACGAATGACAGAACAGGAAATTTCAATGAGAGCAGTAAAAGTTCTTTTAGCGGCGGTATTTTTTCTTTGTCTCCAGCTTGCGCTTCCAGCTCAGGACGTCAAGCCGGTTAAATATGTTTTTCTGTTTATCGGAGATGGTTTTTCGATACCGCAACGCATGATGGCGGAAGAATACCAAAAGACCCAGGGCAAGCCCGGTCTTCTTCTCAACTCATTTCCCAATCAGGTTCTGACGACCACCCGATGCAGTGATTCATTCATCACCGACTCCGCGGCCAGCGGAACGGCGATTGCCTGCGGAGAAAAGACGAAAACGGGAACGATCGGAATGGATGTTACAGGAACACGGCGTCTTGTCTCGACCGCGGAAGTCGCCCGGGACTCCGGTAAAAAAGTCGGTATTATTACTACCGTCACCCTGAATCACGCAACCCCGGCCGCTTTTTACGGACACAACGTCAATCGGGGCAATTATTATGATCTCGGTTTGGATCTGATCGCTTCGAAATTCGACTATTTCGGCGGCGGCGCAATTGACAAACACAATGACGTCAAAAACAGAAATTACAAGGGTGACATTTACGAGCTTGCCAAAAAGGCCGGCTATAAAGTCATTCACGATCCCGAAGAATTCGATAAGCTGGCCCCTGCCGACGGCAAAGTAATCGCCTGCCAAATGGAAGAAGCGCTCCCTTACATGATCGACAGCACCGATTTCGTTCATCTTGACCAGCTTGTGAAAAAAGGAATCGAAATGCTCGACAATCCCAACGGTTTCTTCATGATGACCGAAGGAGGCAAAATCGACTGGATGTGTCATGCCAACGACGCGGCGGCGACCTTGCATGAAATCATCGCGTTCGACAACGCCATAAAAGTCGCCTTCGACTTCGCTCAAAAACATAAAGATGATACTCTGATCGTCGTTACCGGCGATCATGAAACAGGCGGTTTGACACTCGGTTTTGCCGGTACCGGTTATAAATCTTATATTGAGCGGCTGAAATATCAAACCTGTTCTCATGAGGGATTCTCCAAAAAATTAGCCGCCTTCGCCAAAGAAAAAGAGACCGAACTTGCTTTCAGTGATGTAAAACCACTTCTGACCGAATGCTTCGGATTTCAGTTCACCCTCGGATCCAAAGATCCAATGGATCTGACCGAAAATGAGGTTCAAACACTGAAAAACGCTTTTGAAAAAACGCAAAAAAATGTTCAGGGCAAATTCTCACCGCAGCATTTAAGTATGGCCGCCGTTCTCGTTCTCAACAATAAG
The DNA here is from genome assembly GCA_964652875.1 of uncultured Planctomycetaceae bacterium. GTDB lineage: Bacteria > Planctomycetota > Planctomycetia > Pirellulales > Thermoguttaceae > JAUNBG01. The sequence goes on along the minus strand of CAZZEF010000132.1, from coordinate 7,133 downwards.
AGCGGACTGGCCTGGACCTCTCATGCTCACACGGCTTTGCCTGTTAATACGTCCGCACTCGGTAAAAACGCTTCTGTTTTCACCGGACTGATCGACAACACCGATATTTCGAAAAAGCTCAAAGAACTGGTCAAATAACTTTGGTAATTCGAATCGGGATTTTCCAACAGCGAAACGAAAAAGATCAATTTCGAATCGGCATAAACCGAAACGAAAAGATCGTTCCGTTTCGCTTCCGATCCTTCTAAAAACCGGTTAAGCCGAGTTATTATTTTATGAAAAAAGAAACGCTCCATAATTTACTCGCTGTTCTCTTCACGTTTATCGCCTGCGCTGTTCTTTTAACGCTGCGTTTGGAACCGGCAACGGAAAATCCCGGCGGAGCCAAAGTAAAGGCTCGTGTACTTGAAGTCGATAATTCTTCCGTTCAAACGATCGGCCTGGTTACGCAGGGAACCCAGGCGCTGAAAGTCAAAATTCTGACCGGCGAACACAAAGGAGAAGTGTTCACGGCCATGAACCAGCTCCGGGCTCAAATGGATCTCGACAAGATGTTCAAGCCGGGCGATACCGCACTGGTCGCATTATATCAGGGAGCGGAACCGGCCACCGCTACTCTGAACGCGCAGGATCATTACCGAATCGATCTGACTTTTCTGCTGTTCGGACTTTTCGCCGTTCTGCTGATCCTCTTCGCCGGTATTACGGGATTCAAATCGTTCATGACGTTCATTTTGAGTTGTCTGGTCGTTTGGAAACTAATGGTCCCGTTATGTCTGCGCGGAATGAATCCCATTTTGATCTCGACGATTACCGTCACCATTTTAACTGCCATTATTATTTATCTGGTCGCCGGATTCAATCGAAAAGGAACAACTGCTTTCTGCGGCGCAATTCTCGGCGTCCTGACCAGCTGCCTGATGGGTTGGATTTGTACCTGGCTGTTTCATATTAATGGCGCCTCGCAGCCTTATGCGCAAGCGCTCCTTTATTCCGGTTATGAAAATTTAAATCTGGCCGATATTTATATTGGCGCCGTTTTTATCGGATCTTCCGGAGCCGTTATGGACCTCGGAATGGACGTTGCCGCCGGAATGTCCGAAGTCGCTGATCAAAATGAAAAGATCTCCCGACGCGATCTGATCATGTCCGGCATTAGAATCGGAAGAAGCGTTGTCGGAACAATGACAACAACTCTCCTTCTGGCCTACTCCGGCGGTTACCTTACTTTAATGATGACTTTTATGGCCCAAGGAACCTCTCCCTGGGATCTGATCAACAACCCGCATGTCGCCTCTGAAATCGTAAAAACGATCGTCGGAAGCTTCGGACTGGTTTTGGTCGCTCCGTTTACCGCGATCATGGGCGGATTCCTGCTCACCAAAAGATCTTCCTGACCGGATCGAATTTGTCCCGGATCGAACTGGGATCTGATCAACAACCCGCATGTCGCCTCTGAAATCGTTAAAACGATCGTCGGAAGCTTCGGACTGGTTCTGGTCGCTCCGTTTACCGCGATCATGGACGGATTCCTGCTCACCAAAAGATCTTCCTGACCGGATCGAATTTGTCCCGGATCG
>CAZZEF010000132.1:0-5453 GCA_964652875.1 uncultured Planctomycetaceae bacterium | reverse complement strand
TTCTGGTCGCTCCGTTTACCGCGATCATGGACGGATTCCTGCTCACCAAAAGATCCTCCTGACCGGATCGAATTTGTCCCGGATCGAACTGGGATCTGATCAACAGAAAACAACGACTTCAAACCGACACGAAACAATCCTCCATTAACCTGACATTGTATATCAAAAAAAGAAAATGAACCGCGCTAAAACAAATTCAAATTCAACGGAAAATTTACATGAGCCTTCAACAGATCTTCCGATGAAAACATCTGAAACGGGATCTGTCCGACCGGAACCGGTCCTTAACGCACCAGACGCAACGAAACTCAATCCTGAAACAGATCTGGTCCGGCTGGAACCGTATCTTGCGGACAACCGGTCGGAAGCTCCGGTACCGATTTTAACACCGTCCATTCTTTGGCCGTTTATTCTTTTAACCTCACTTTTCGCCTGGTGGGGGTTGGCCAATAACATGACCGATACACTTCTGCCCGCGTTCAAACGGATCATGAGTTTTGACGATCGAATGACCGCCTGGATCCAGTTTGTCTGTTACATGCTCGGTTACGGGGGATTCGCGATTCCGGGAGCGATTTTTATGAAGCGATTCTCCTATAAATCAGGAGTTCTGCTCGGCTTGGGAATGTTCATCGCGGGAACGCTGCTTTTCTTTCCCGCCAAATTTTCTTCCGGCATGCCTTCGCTTTGTTATCTGTTTTATCTCGGCGCCATTCTGATCACGTTCGGCGGATTGGCCATTTTGGAAACGGCCTGCAATCCTTACGTCTGCGCAATGGGCGATTCCCGTTCGGCAGTGCGTCGGCTGAATTTGGCGCAATCGTTCAATCCATTCGGATCTCTGGTCGGAATAACCGTCAGTCAAGTCTTTATTCTTTCGCAGCTTTCCCCTCTGTCCGCGGAGCAAAGATCGGCACTTCCCGTTCAGGAACTGGCCGCTATTCAGCATCGGGAACTGTCCGCTATCTCGCTGGTTTACGCGTTGATCGGCGTTATTCTGCTGGCGACCTGGCTGCTGATCTTCTTTTCCAAAATGCCCGATCTTCGGGAAGAGAATAAAACCTGCGGCGTTCACTGGTTCTTTCAAAGCTGGAAAAGACTTTTGACCAACCGCAATTATGTCTGCGCGGTGATTGCTCAATTCTGCTGCGTCGGCGCTTCAATCGGCTGCTGGTCATTTACAGTCCGGTACTGCATGTCCGCGCTCGATCTTGACACCGTCGCGTCAACAGCGCCGGATCTTCTCCGATCGGTCGAACCGGTCGGAGCCGCCTTTTACCGGATCTGTGACTGGATCGGCTTTACAGGTTTCATTCCGAAGACGGCGGAACAGGCGGGCGCTACTTTTTATGTCCTCTCCCAGATCCTGTTTATCGCCTGCCGGTTCGCTTGTACCGGATTAATGGGGGTCTTTAAACCGTCGAATTTATTGATAATACTGGCCTGTTTGGCCGCGGCCTGCTGTCTGACAACTACTCTTTGCCCGAATCTTGTCGGCGTTTACGCCTTGATCGGCGTCTCCGGCTGTCTTTCACTTATGTTTCCGACGATCTTCAGTTACGGAACAAGAGATCTTGGCGACGATACAAAAATGGGCGGAGCCGGACTGGTCGCCGTTCTTTGCGGAGGCGCCATTTTAACCATGATCCAAGGCGCCATTTCCGACGCAACCGGTCAGATCTGTTATGCCTATTCCGTCCCGATGATCGCCTTTATAATCATTGCCGGTTACGCTGTTTTCATCTGCCGAAAACTTGATCATCCCAAGAGCGGAACAATTTCTTAAATAATTAATGACGATCTCATCTGATGAGATTACCTTGACGCGTTTGGTTCGGATCTGAGATAACCGCGATCAATCGTCCGACCATCAACAAACTGTTGCGGTAAATAATATCATAAAGGAGAACACATGATCAACCGACGAAAATTTTTAACAAACTCGGTCAAAACCGCAACGGCCGCGGCGGTTTCGTCCGTTTTTTTCAGTCCGGCGGTAATCAGCGCCAGAAATGTTAATGACCAGATCAGGCTCGGCATTATCGGAATGGGTTCCAAAGTCGCTATCGGCGGAATGGGCCGAAATGACATGAAACATTGCCGTAAAATCAAAGGGGTTCGTATCGCCGGGATCTGCGATGTCGACTCCCTTAATCTCGGTTACGCTATTGACCAGTGTCATAAGGCGGGTGATCAACCGGAAACCTTTTCCGATCTTCGAAAGCTGCTTGATCGAAAGGATATCGACGCCGTTTGGGTGACAACTCCAAATCACTGGCACGCACTGGCGGTAATTTGGGCTTGTCAGGCCGGAAAAGACGCCTTTGTTCAAAAGCCCGCCTGTCACTCTATTTTTGAAGGCCGAAAAATGGTTGAGGCGTCCGCCAAATATGATCGGGTCGTCTGCTCAACCTCCTTGACGCGATCCAAAAATGGTTTTCAGGAAGCCGTCAATTACGCACTGACCGGAAACCTCGGCAAGCCGCAGTTCGTTCACTGCGTCCGGTTCGGGGCTCGGAACAGTATCGGAAAGATAACAGAGGAAACCCCGATTCCGGCCACCGTCGATTATGATCTTTGGTGCGGACCGGCTCCCAATAAACCGCTTCGCCGCAAAAACCTCCATTATGACTGGCATTGGGATTGGGACTACGGAAACGGCGAACTCGGCAATTGGGGGATCCATATGCTTGACGGAACGGCTCAAGCGCTCGGTTGTACCAAAATTCCCGGTCATGTTCTCAGTATCGGCGGACGTTTCGGATATCATGACGATGGTCAAACACCCAATACGCAGATCATTTTTTGGGACTGTCAGCCTGTTCCGATCTTATATGAAATGCGCGCTCTGCCCCGAAACCGGAAATATTGGAAAAACGGACTTTGGGGAAGCCGGGAAATGGACCGTTTTCATGATCTCGCTTACGGCGTCTCCGTTGTCTGCGACGGAGGTTATACTCTCGATAATAAAGTATTTGACAAAGACGGAAAATTAATCAAAACCTTTACCGGCTCTATTCCAAGCTATCATCAAGGTTTCTTCGGCGCGGTTCGGGCCCATGACCGTCATACCCTATTCGCTATCGACCGGGTTCATCCCTGTACCGGACTGATCCATTTGGGCAACATTTCCCATCAGACCGGTCAATCGGCTTCCGTTGAGGAAATCGGCAAAACAATCGCCAACAATAAAAATTTGAATTTCCTCTGGCAGCGCATGCTCGATCATCTGGACGCTAACGGAATTGATCTGAAAACAACACCTCCGATCCTCGGCGCGTCTCTTGAGTTCGATCCAAACAGGGAAAACTTTATTGGTGCCGGATCCGAAAAGGCAAACCTTCTGCTCAAACCGAAAGGCCGAAAAGAATTTGTCATTCCCGATGAAGTTTGACAAAAAGATACAAATAGAAATAAAAAAGAATACAGGAGAAGACTGTCATGACATTAAACAGAAGAAACTTTATCGCTGGTACTGCCGCAATGGCCGCCTCGCTGGGAATGAATCCCTTTTTGTCGGCCGCGATGGACAAATCAGGACCGAAACTCGGACTGACCACTTATATGATCGGCAGAAAATGGACCATTGAAGATCTGATTAAAAATCTGACCGAGATCGGTATTGAAGGCGTCGAACTCCGAACCGATATGAAATTTGCGCACGGAGTCGAATTGACCGTAAATGCGGCCCGGCGAAAAGATCTGCGGAAACGTTTCAGCGATTCGCCTATTGCCTTTATTGGCTTGGCGTCAAGTGAACGGTTCGATTACCCCGATCCTCAAAAAGTCGAAAAGGCAATTGAAAAGACAAAAAAATATCTTCAGCTCTGTTCCGATCTCGGTATGGCCGGTCTGCGCGTTTTTCCGAACAGCTTTCATAAGGATGTTCCAAAAGAAAAAACCATCGATCAGATCATTGAATCGCTGCGTAAACTGACGAAAACGGCGGACGATCTTCAGCAGGAGATCTGTCTAGAGGCGCACGGCGATGTCGGAACTCTTTCGAATCTTCGAACAATCGTCGAAGCGGTCGGTCACAAACGGGTCCGAATCATGCTCAACAGCGATTTTCGCGATACGCAAGGAGATGGACTGGAAGCGAATCTTCAATTGACCGCCGACTATCTTGCCGGAAGAGCCCATATTCACAACCTGCTCGAAAAAAAGTACGTCGACGCAAAGTTTTATGAAAGACAATTCGCCTTTTTTAAGAAAGTGAACTGGTCCGGCTGGTGCCTGCTGGAGATTTCCGATGTTCCCAACGACCGGATCGGCAAGTTAAAAGAGATGAAGATGCGTTGGGATCAAATCACCGCTTCCTGACAAAAAACGTTGACAAATACAGGATAACATTTTTTAGAACTTTACCGTTTGACTTCCCCCAAGCCCCGCCGATCTAATCAGTCAGTCGGCGGAAAGAACGACAGAAACAAGGACGTCGGTTTCGGAAAAGAATCCGTTTATTAGAGACAAAATACCGGTTCGTACGGCCTTCATTTCTCCGTTTCAGCAGGAGAAAGAATTATCCGGGCAAAATTTTCAAGTTTATCGCCATTTCAATTATACGCCGACTGACTTTTGGTGAGTCGGCGTTCTTTTTGACATCAGATCGAAAAATCGGCAGGAGAGCCGATACCGATTCTGTTGATGAAAAATACTTCCTGACTTACGGAAAAATCATTTTTTATTTTCTTTCATCGGATCGTAACCCGGAACCGGGACACTGGAGTAACCGCACATATTTTCTATTGTTGTCGCGCGGTAATTACGGTCCTGCAACAGCGAGACATGACGATCTTTTGCGGGAATCGTTGTCGAATAGATCCGAACTTCTCCGGGAAGTGAAACGACAATTTCTTCGCGCCAGTCGCCGTAAAAATCGCCGGTCATAATGGGCGAGCCCATAAAACCGGTATCTTTCAGATATTCCTGTTTCGGGAAATGAAGACGCATAAAGACGCCGTTTTGGGTATTGCCGCGCATAATGACCCGATCCGGCTGACCGTCCCACCAGACGCTGGTCGCACCAAGCCCCGGAACGCCGACTTCCTTTTCGTCAACACCATGCGCAAGAACTTTTCCGTCCGCGGTATGAAGAAAACGATCGTTTTTATAATCGTTCTTCGATTCACCGCCGAAACACTCATACCCCGGATATCGGGGGTCAATATCGGAACAGAGTCCATTAGCGTGAATATGATACGTCTTGTCGGGATGCGCCCAGATATATTTGCCATTTTTAGCGTGAATCATACACATACCGTTTTTATCGTTGCGCGATTCCAGTCCGTAATAGATCTCCATCCCGTCATGTTTCGGATTCAATTCGCCGACAAACATATGATCCGGATGTCCGAGACCGAGCGACCAGAGTACCGATCCGTCATGATCGAACGCGAATGATCCGATAATGACTTCCTCAAATCCGTCTCCGTCGATATCGGCCGCATGAA
>CAZZEF010000131.1:6301-12822 GCA_964652875.1 uncultured Planctomycetaceae bacterium | reverse complement strand
CCGCCGATTGACTGCGTGAATCAGCTGTTCTTTTGACGTTATAACGGAAAATTCATTACGGAACCGGTATCTATGCCGATTGCCTTTGGAAACGATCCCCGCCGCATTTTGTATTTTCCCGCTCATGCCCGAACTTCTTCCAGAATCAGAATGTTTCGGGCGCAAAAAAGGGAGGAGCTGTTTTTGGAAAAATACTTGAAGCTCTTTATAAAATGAATTTGGAGAGATCTTCGTCCTGAACGACATCGCCGAGCCGTTCTTTAACATAAGCGGCGTTGACGGCGACATTTCCCCGGCCCATATCAGCGGCTTCGAAACTGAGTTCTTCCAGAAGTCGTTCCATTATGGTGCAAAGACGGCGTGCCCCAATATTCTGCGTCGTCTGATTGACTTCAAAAGCGCATCGGGCCAGTTCGTCAATAGCGTCGTCAGTAAAAGTCAGGTTGATCCCTTCGGTTTTCATCAGGGCGGAATACTGCCGAGTCAGGGATCCATGCGGTTCTTTTAAAATGCGGACGAAATCGTCCTGTGTCAGATCCGTCAGTTCAACCCGAATCGGAAAACGACCCTGAAGTTCCGGCATGAGATCATTCGGTTTCGAACGATGAAACGCGCCTGCGGCAATAAAAAGAATATGCTCCGTTGAAACGAACCCGTATTTGGTATGAATGGTTGTTCCTTCGACGATCGGAAGAAGATCGCGCTGAACCCCCTGACGGGAAACGTCCGCGCCATGCTGCTGGTCGCTGGCAACGATCTTGTCGATTTCATCAATAAAAATAATCCCGAGATTTTCTGCCAGTTCAATCGCTTGAGAATGCAGTTTTTCCTTATTGACCAGGTTTTCGCATTCCTGTTCGACAATTACTTTGCGGGCCTCCTGGACGGTGAGATCTCTTTTGGCCGATTTTTTCGGCATGATATTTTCAAACATGGACGACAGATCGTTTTCCATTGAGTCAATACCGATTCCGCCCATAATCATCGGCGGCATTTTTTGTTCCTGAACGAGCGCGACCTGAAGTGTATCGTATTCACCGGCGCGAAGTTTTTCGCGAATTTCCTCCCGATCCGTTTTGAATTCATCGTCAGCTTCGTTTTCGCTGCTTTCCTGACCGCTGGCGTAACGCGAATCGTAATTCGAGGATCCGGAAGAAGAATTGGCGTTGTCTTCGAGAGCCTTGACCGAATCGGGGGAATCGGTGAAAGAGTCCGATCCGGATCCACTGTTTTTTTGTTTGCTCATGAGCGTATTGACGGCCGACATGAGGTCATTGAAATCAGGCATATTGGTTTTAGGATCAATTTTGACATTTTTGAGTTCCTCGCTGTTGAGGATCTGCATCACATTGCCTTTTAGAAAAGAATTTTCAAAAGGATTCGTTTGCGGATCGGGAATTTCCTTTTTTTCCGTTTTCCCCTTTTTCACTTTCTTGTCGAGATCTTCGCGATGATTGTTAATGAGCGATTCTTCGATCAGATTAACCAGCCGGTCTTCCGCGGCCGCTTCCGCTTTCGCTTCAATTTTTTTACGTTCTTCCGTTCGAACGATTCCGATAGCGTTTTCGACCAATTCGCGGACCATGCTTTCGACATCCCGTCCGTAATAGCCTACTTCGGTGTATTTTGTTGCCTCAACTTTAATAAAAGGCGCGCCGGTCAGTGCGGCCAGCCGTCGGGCGATTTCCGTTTTGCCGACTCCGGTCGGACCGATCATCATCATGTTTTTGGGGCCGATTTCATTTTTGATTTCAGGATCGACGTTTTGACGCCGCCATCGGTTGCGAACGGCAATAGCAACGGCCCGTTTCGCGGCATCCTGACCAATAATGAACCGGTTGAGTTCCGAAACGATTTTGCGCGGGGTCATTTCGAGCATTTGAGTTCCTCCACGATGATGTTGTCATTGGTGTAAATATCGATTTCTGAAGCGATTTTGAGCGATTCCCGAACGATTTCGCCCGGCTGGAGATCACTGAATTTGGCGAGTGCCTTCGCGGCGGCCATCGCGTAATTGCCTCCCGATCCGATCGCCAGGATCCCGTCTGTCGGCTGAATGACATCTCCGTTGCCCGAAAGGAGAAGCGTGATCTTCTGATCGACAATGATCATCATCGCTTCCAATTTGCGCAGTGCCCGATCTGTCCGCCAGTCTTTCGCCAGTTCTGTCGCGGCCCGTGTCAGATTGGAGGGGTAATCTTTCAGTTTGATCTCGAAACGCTCCATCAGGGCGAACGCATCGGCGGCGGATCCCGCAAACCCGGTTATGACCCGGCCATCAAGCATTTTACGTATTTTTACGGTGTCCGATTTCATAATCGAACTTCCGAGCGTCACCTGACCATCGCCGCCGATAGCGACAATATCGCCTTGACGGACCGTTAAAATTGTTGTACTTCTGGATTTCATTTTCATTCGTTTGTCTCTTCAATTTTTTATAATAAATGCCAGCGGACTGGGGCAAGTTTAACATCGACCGATGATTGCCTTACCGTCAAACAGACGGGGCCTAACGATCTTTTTTCGTGTTATCTTTCAGTATTGTTCGTCATGTGTGTTATACTGTTCTCCCTTGAATTTTCCCTTATTTCAATTGATTGGCTGTTCTTTTAACCTTGGAATGGAAAATCCGCGGCAGGATCTGCATCCTTGCGAAATAGGGAAATCGGATCGCAAAACCAAAAACGATCAATAAAAAACCGCGAAAAACAGAAAAACACGAAACGGTCCGCAGAGCCTTAAGCGTTGAGCATTTCCGCGGGACATTGATTTTTTTCAATCGGTTCGTATTTTTCATGAATTTTCGCGGACAGGGGGCGATTTTCTGTTGCGGTGATCTACCGGTTCCTTTGACAATTTTCCGCGCGGACCTTGTCAACGATCCGGATCATGAAGTCAATTGTCGGAAAGCGCGGAAAATTTAACCCGGTATTCTATCCCGATCCCATTATGAATTTTCCGTTATAACGTCAAAAAAACAGCCGATTCTCGCGGGCAATTGGCGGAGATGACGGAAAATTAAAATAAAAACAATATAAAAGGGTTTGGATCAACACGAATCAGACGTCAAGATATTTGACGTCGAGCGCAAATTGTTCGATGAATTCCCGGCGCGGTTCGACTTTATCGCCCATCAGGATTCGGAACAGATCGTCGGCGGCCGCGGCGTCTTCCATGGTAACCTGAACGAGTGTTCTGTTGGACGGATTGAGCGTTGTATCGCGAAGCTCTTCCGGATCCATTTCCCCAAGTCCTTTGAACCGGGTAATGATCTGGCCTTTTTCGCCCGCTTTTCGAATTGCGGTGAGCAGTCCGCGCAGATCGGAAATACCGACTTCGGATTCACCGCGGCGCAGAATGTATCGGGGCCCTTCCTGACCGGTTCGCTGAACCGGAAGAAGAGTATCTATTTCGAAACTCATATTGCGCAGATCCTGAAGCTGACGGTTGAGCGAACGGACTTCCAGCAATTCCAGCAGATGCAGCGAATTGTCGGAAATATCATCGTCGGAGTTGAGAACTTTGCTTTCGTCCTGCTGAAGACTTGCGGAAATGGAGTCGCTGACCATGAGTTCGGAAGACGATTTTCCGGTTTCCTCTTCGACCTTGACCAGGAATTCGTCGAGATCCTTGCGGTCCATAAACCAATGTTCCTGTTTTTTGTAAACGACATGATAGATCGGAAGGCGTCCGGTAACGGGATCCTGCCGCTGGGCATGTTCCCGCAGACTGATCCCCCGGTGTTCAAGAGCGAGAATGGAATCTTCCATCGCGCTTAGAATGCGGCAGAGTTTCTGGATCTCTTCACCTTCGATAATACGTCCATCCCGGGGATCAAAGACAGCATTGGCGATCCCGCTTTCGAGCATTTCACGGCGCATCTGTTCATCGGTTTGAATATAGCGGACTTTTCCGTTGGTTCCTTTTCGAATACGATAAAGGGGCGGCTGGGCGATATAAACGAAACCTGCCTTGATCAACTCGTACATCTGACGATAGAAAAAAGTCAGAAGCAGTGTTCTGATATGGGATCCATCGACATCGGCATCGGTCATGATAACGATTTTTCCGTAACGCCGTTTGGCGAGATCGACTTCGGGATCGATTCCGATACCGACCGCGGTGATCATGCTTTGGACTTCATCGTTGTCCAGAACACGATCCTGTCGTGCTTTGTAAGCATTGATTACTTTACCGCGCAAGGGGAGAATGGCCTGATATTCGCGGATACGACCACCTTCGGCGCTTCCGCCGGCGGAATCGCCCTCAACGAGGAACAGTTCGCATTTATCGACATCATGACTGGAGCAGTCGCGGAGTTTTCCGGGCATTCCGCCATGAGTCAGAGCGTTCTTTCTGGACCGAACGAGTTCGCGCGATTTCCGGGCGCTTTCCCGGGCTTCCGCGGCAATGAGTGCCTTGCGGATCATGACCAACGCCGACTTCGGGGTCTCTTCAAGATACTTCGCGAGGCTTTCACCGAAGATCGTATTGACGATCCCTTCGACTTCGCTGTTTCCCAATTTGGTTTTCGTTTGTCCTTCGAAACGGGGATTCGGGACCTTGACGGAAATGACCGCTGTGAGTCCTTCGCGAAAGTCTTCGCCGATTGGTGTCTGATCCTTAAAGAGATTTTCTTTTTTTCCGTAATTGTTCAGTGTTCGCGTCAGTGCGGTTCGGAAGCCGGACAGGTGGGTTCCTCCTTCGATCGTATGAATATTATTGACATACGAACGGACATTCTCGGTGTACTCGGAAGTATACTGGAAAGCGATTTCGACGACGACGCCCTCTTGCTCCCCTTCGATGTAGACGACGTCCGGATGTACCGCTTCGGTCGTTCGATTCAGTGTATTGACGAAATCGATCAGTCCGTTTTTGTATTCGAAAGTTTCGCCCTGACCGGTACGCAGATCGCGGTAAATGATCTTGATTCCGTGATTCAGAAACGCGAGATCCTGCAGCCGGTGATAGATCGTGTTGTAATCGTATTTGGTATCAGGGAAAATTTCCGGGTCGGGCTTAAAGGTGGTGATCGTTCCGGTCTTATCGGATTTTCCTCCTCGTTTGACCGGTTCGTTCGGAATGCCGCGGGCATATTCCTGATGCCAGCTGTATCCGTCTCTTCGAACTTCGACATTGCACCATTCGGACAGGAAGTTAACAACAGTAACCCCGACGCCGTGCAGACCGCCGGAAGTCTGATAAGCTCCCTTACTGAATTTTCCGCCGAACTTGAGAACGGTCATAACCCCTTCAAGAGTCGAGATCTGAAGATCCTTATGCATTTCGACCGGAATACCGCGGCCATTGTCTTCAACCGTAACGGATCCGTCAGAATTGATTGTCACCGTGATTGCCGACGCGAATCCGGCGAGCGCCTCGTCAATTGAGTTGTCGACCACTTCGGTAACCAAATGATGAAGACCCCGTGAGGCGGTGTCACCAATATACATGGCCGGTCGTTTGCGCACGTGTTCCAGATCACTCAGATGTTCCAAATCGCTTGCGGTATAAGATTCATTGCCGTGAACCGCTTCGTTAATACCGTGTTCCTGATTTACTTCCGTGTTGTTCCGGATCTCCGGATTTTCCTGATCACTGGTAGACAATTTTATTCTCCTGATGTTTTAACCGTAATTTTGACGGCTTTTATTCTTTCTGTCGGAAATTTCTGCTGAAATATCCTTAAAATACTAGCTTTATAAAATGTCAGCTCCTGAAACAGAGCGTTATTTTCCACTTCAAAGAGAAGTGTTCCGCGGCTCAAGTTGACGAAACGGATCCGGTCCAATGCCTCTTGAGGAAGATTGACGGCCAGTTCGGAATTTTTGATTTCCAGCCAAACATTCATGAACCGCTGCAGGGCCAATTGTCGTCCCAATCCGTATTTGGCGAAGATCTCCGGAATGATCGAACTCAACGGGGACGCCTTGAGCGGCCGGGTTTCGTCCATAAAGGTGAATCCCAGCGGGTGAACCGTCCCGTTTGGTCCGCGCTGAAGACCTTTTTCTTTTTTCGATCGTTTGGCCATGATTTTTATGATGCGTTGAAAAAGATCATTCATGACGGTTTGGAACACCTCATGAATGACCCTAAGGCAAAACCATTATTATTTGACGTCGTCGAGAAGGACCCATTCCTTCTTTTCCGCACTTCTCAACGCGGCTTCGAGAACGCGCTGGGTATTGTAAGCGTCGGTGAAGCTCGGCAGCGGAATGGTCGGTTCCTGACCGTTAAGTTTGAGCAGAATGTCATAAGCCATGCTGGTGAAACCGTGTTCGTAACCGATCAAATGTCCTGCCGGCCAGTAGTTGGCAACGTAAGGATGACACGGATCCGTGCAGAGAATTTTGGACCAGCCCTGATATTCCCGGGGAAGTGTCGCGTCAAAGAACTGGAGGTAATTCATGTCTTCGAAATTAAATTTGATCGAGCCTTTGGTTCCGTTGATTTCAAAGCCGTTGCGGTTGAAATTACCGGTCGCCTGTCGAGCTGCTTCGTAAGAACCTACCGCTCCA
>CAZZEF010000131.1:0-6291 GCA_964652875.1 uncultured Planctomycetaceae bacterium | reverse complement strand
GGGAAAGTTGAGTTTGGATACACCGAAACAAGAGTTGATTTCAAAGGAGTTACGATTGAAATTACCGGTTGCCTGACGTGCGGCTTCGTAAGATCCGATAGCGCCGTTATTGAATCGGCAAAGGAAGAGTGTCGTGTCGTCGACTTCGACTTCGGCCTTGAGAGTACCGGTTTTGGCGTCTTTACTGTATCGGAGTTCTTCGTCGGTCATTTGTCCATTGGGAACAACGCGTTCTTTAACAAATGTTTCGGTAATGGCGCCGCAGATCTCGGTAATATCCAGTCCGGTAACGAAACGGGTCATGTCGACGATATGAGCGTTCAGGTCGCCGTGCGCACCGCTTCCGGCGTAAGCTTTTTTGAAACGCCAGGCAAACGGAACGGAATCATCAGCCCATTGCTGAAGGTAAGTCGCGCGGACATGACGGATCTGGCCGATTTTGCCCTCACGAACCATTTTATAAGCCAGGGCAACGGCGGGAGCGCGGCGATAGCAGAACCAGACGAACGAATCAACTCCGGCTTCTTCTGCGGAGGTGGCCATATCGCGGGCTTCGTCCAACGTTGCCGAGATCGGTTTTTCGCAGGCGACCGGTTTGCCAGCGGCGATAGCCGCTTTGGCCGGCGGGGCATGCATGAAGTTCGGGGTTACGATATCAACAAGTCCGATCGCCGGATCATTAATCGTTTTTTCCCAGTTCGTCGAAGCATTTTGCCAATCCCAAACGGCGGCAAATTTTTCCGGGTGTTCGAATTCGAGTCCGGTCACCGTATGAAGCACCGGCGTAATTTCCGGTCTGAAAAAACGTTTTACCTGACCCCAGGCATTCGAATGGGACCGGCCCATAAAACCTTGACCAATCATCGCAACATTAATCGTTTTTGCCATGCGTCTTTCTCCTTTTTTCCTGCTTGAATTTATAAAATGGACGGTTTTCTTGGGCGCTCATTATAATTAATAAAGACTGTTTAATCGTGAATAAGATAAAAACTGTCTTTCTTCCCTGATTAAAAGCGGAATCGCTTTCGTTTGAAAAGCTCCGTTTCAGGTACTCACCCTTTTTCAAGGAAACCTTCCCCAATAATAATATTGTATATTCTAACAGATTTTTTTCTTTTAATCTACTCCATCAACTCGTATTTTAACGAAATTTTAAAAAATTTTTTTAGCTGTTAAACATAAGAATATAAAAACAATAATATAATTACACAACTGTTATCGTATTAAGACAGTGTATCTAATAAGACCGCTGTTGTTAAGAATAGTGTGTTTTGTTAATAATATATGTAGCAATTATAAATAATGGAACATGAAATTGTCGATTAAAATAATATTATTGAATTCGTTGATATTTTTGAAGGAATCGCTTGAAAATAATTTATCCTTATGGTAAAATAAATTCCATTATATAATATGAAATGTCCTTACGGCTTAAAAATCAGATTAAAATATTAATTATTATTTATTGTGACTTTTTGTTTGAGTATTGATATTCAGTGGTCTTGGATTGTAAAGACTGATAAAAGTGTTATTAATTGATATCGTAATTTTAGTTATTTACAGGAGAATTTTATGAAAAATTCAATTTTAAAAGCAAAAGCCTTTACCTTGGTAGAGCTTTTGGTTGTAATTGCGATCATCGGTATTTTGATTGGACTGCTGCTGCCGGCAGTTCAGGCGGCGCGGGAGGCGGCCCGGCGCATGCAATGCACGAACAATCTGAAGCAGATGGGAATCGCGCTTCATAATTATCATGACACGACCGGCTATTTTCCGCCGCAGCGAATGGGTTCGACCAATTCTTCAAATGATTGGGATTTCGCGCTTTCGTTTCATGTCGCGCTGTTGCCATTTGCGGAACAACAGCCGCGCTGGGATGCTGTTACCCAATATGTATCAAGTCATTCAGGAACATGGCCAACACACAGTAATGGGGATTTATGGAAGGGACCGATTGATTATTTAATGTGTCCTTCGGACGCGAACGCGACGAATTCTTCCGGGGCTTCTCCCGCAGACTGTCAAAAAACGAGTTATTCCGGATCCATGGGGGACGCGGTTCGCAGAACCTATTGGAACGGCGATTATAACCGCGGTTTTTTCAAAGGGGGGCACGGTTGGAGCGCTAACGCTAAAAAAGATAAATTAAAAGTTCGAAGAATGGCGGATTTCCTTGACGGGACCTCCAATACACTCGCCCTTAGTGAAGCCGTTTCAGGCATAAGCGGAAAAAGTGTACGCGGGCACGGCATGTATGGTTGGACAGACGGCTCTTTAGGGACCAGTACATTGACGCCAAGTCACTGCACTCAGGAAATGAGTACAACTGACACTCATTTATATAAAGATACGACGACCTTGATTTTTAATCGTGGTCTCTGTTATGCCCGGGGATATGGTTCATGTTCTGCATTTCAAACAATACTTCCTCCGAACTCTCCTTCCTGCTGCACAACAGGGACGGGATACGGTGGTTATTTTAGCGCAACGAGCAATCATTCCGGTGGAGTCAATGCCGTATTTACAGACGGAGCCGTGCGCTTTATTTCAGAAACAATTGATTGCGGAAATCAATCATTTGCCGTTTATCCTGCGTCGACCTATTCGGACGGCTCCGATCCAATTGGAAAAAGCCAGTTCGGGGTTTGGGGGGCATTAGGAACTGTTGCCGGAGGTGAAACCGTTACGTTCTGACTGTTGCCCGCCGTTTGAAATTTATGATCAACAAGAATCATTATTTTAAGTTCATTTTCTTAAAATGGATGTTTATTGTTTGATTTATCTCTGTGTCATTATGAATTTTTCATTTTAGCGATAAAATACTGATTCACCAAGTTAATCGCAGCAGAGAGCGGAAAATTTAAGAAAATAAGGGTCTTTGGTCTGTTTGAGGGCAGACGGAAGATCCTTTTTGTTTTTTTATAAGCTTTTTTGAAGAGATCGTCTTAAAAATATTCTTGCTTGGACCAGCTGTTGGGAATGAGGGCGAACCTGAAGAAAAACTATTCTTTTGATTATATTGTTCTTCTATTGTCAAATAGACTTCAGTGATATCTGAATATACTTTCGGGCTCAAGAAGAATTTTCTGTTCTGAAATGAGTAAACCTTCTAATCATCTCTTAAAATATCACCAAATTTTAAGAGATTTTATCTATTACATTGTTGATAATTTTTTTATAAAAAACTGGTATTTTTTTGTTGTTTTGTAAAAATCTATTGTTATTTATTTAAATTTAGAATAGAATAGAATAGTGTGTATTTTCATAACATTATGATATAAAAGGATCTATGTGTATACAGATGTATGTAAATGTGATTCCTCTTATTTAGTGGAAATTTTATTTTTTATTGTAAAAAGGAGTATCATATGAAGAAAAGAAAAGCGTTTACGCTGGTAGAACTTTTGGTCGTTATTGCGATCATTGGCATTTTAATCGGACTGCTGTTGCCGGCGGTTCAGGCGGCTCGGGAAGCGGCCCGGCGGATGGAATGCACCAACAAGATCAAACAATTGGGACTTGCGGCTCACAATTATCATGACGTGCATGGAACTTTTCCAGCCGCCCGGGGCGCTGCCCATGTTCCGGTTTGGCCACTTGCCGAGTCAAATGGTATTTTCAATTGGGGAACCAATTTCTTCCTTGCTCCTTTTATGGAGCTTTCAAGTGCCTATGATTTTATTAATGGGTATGTTCCCGGCTCAATTTATTACACCGCGGAAAAATACCCGTTCCAGCCGCATTGGGGGTTTTGTGATTTAGCTCCTTTTTCAAAGCCGATTCCGGCTTTCATGTGTCCTTCCGATCCGAATGCCAGCAATTTGACCGCGTCCCACTCCTCCAGAAACGCGCACACAAATTATGTTGTTTCGCGCGGCGATGTTATTCATGACATTCGCGGTTTTACCAATTTTACGAGTTTTGAATCGTTTAAGTCGGGAACGGAAGCGAACAAAAAATGGGCTTACAACCGTGGACTCTTTTTTCCGATGAGTTGGAAAAGTACCGCAGATATTATTGACGGAACAAGCAATACGGTCGCGTTTTCAGAAACACTGCTTCCCTATGTTAAAATTGCGGAAGGCGATACCGCACAATACCCGATTAAGGGCTTTATTGGAAAATCGAACGGTCCGAGTCCGGATTGGGGACCGTTGAAGTATTGCAGTCCGACGGTTATGACCGACAGTAATAACCGCAATCTTTTTGCTGCCGGGACACTTGCCTGGCATGGAAGAGGCGATTATGTTTTTTCCGGTAAAACGGTTCATAATGCGTTTACAACCGTTTTCCCTCCGAATCAGATCATGTGTGCTTCCTCTCAGACGTTTAATACGACTTGCAGTGATGAAGTTTTCGGTGTTTTGCCGCCACAAAGCAATCATTCCGGCGGATGCAATGTCTGTATGGCCGATGCCTCGGTTCGTTTTATTCCCGACACGATTGACTGCGGTAATCTTTCGGGGGGACAGTCAACAGTTGTTGGCGGTGGTCCGTATGGTGTTTGGGGAGCAATGGGAAGTATCAACGGCGGTGAAACCAAGGGATTGTAATTGTCGTGAAACAGGTATGAGATGAATGATAAATTTCGTTTTCTGTCTGTTTACTTGTTCTGCCGACTGATTTACTGAATAAACAACAATAAATTCAATTTTAACAGGAAAAATTTTATGCGATTTGGCATTACAGGATTGTGTATTGCTTTTTGGGCCGTTTTGGCCTTGCTGGCAACGGGTTGTTCCAAACAAAAACTTCCTTCGGATCTTCCAAAGCTTTTTCCGACTCAAATTGTTCTTACCCAAGATGGAAAACCGTTGGAAAAAGCGAGTGTGACATTGACCGCATCCGATCCGGAAGCGGCGGGAGCTGTCTCCAAGTGGGCCTCTTCCGGAGGAACGGATGCGATGGGGCTTGCTGAAATGTTCGTCAATGGACAATACAAGGGAGTGCCTGAAGGGAAGTTTAAGGTTGTTGTTCTCAAATATGAGGACTCCTCTGTTCAGGCCAAAGAAATACCTCCGCAACCGAATGCCGTTGAAGATCCCGAAGGTTTTGACAAATGGCGCAAAATGTATGATAAATCTTCCGAGCAAATGGACAATAAAATATATTATTTAGTCGATAAAAAATACAGCGACGAAAAGTCGACACCTCTTGAAATCAC
The DNA here is from genome assembly GCA_964652875.1 of uncultured Planctomycetaceae bacterium. GTDB lineage: Bacteria > Planctomycetota > Planctomycetia > Pirellulales > Thermoguttaceae > JAUNBG01. The sequence continues at coordinate 1,127 of CAZZEF010000131.1, read as the reverse complement.
TGTAACTCAAGCAGGTCCCAACAAGTTTCAATTTGATCTTGGCAAACCGGTTCGAATTCTTTTTAAGCGCTGATTTGTTAGGTCGGATTACAGGTCAATAATTTTGTTATTTCAATAAACAGCCGGTCCGTTTGGTGATCCGGCTGTTTATGTATTGTCAGAACAGAAAAGAGTAAAAAACGAATCAGCAGGAAGATCTCTTGTTTTTTCAATTGAAAAACAAACGGTTCCGGCTGGGTATTTTCTAATTGCGGGACTCGCTCCTCAAGACAACAAAATCAGGTTGGAATGTCAATATTTTATTAAAATTTTCTTCGATATTGATTTGGGTATTGAAATATAAAAGAAAAGTTTGTAAAATAACCCAAACGATTTTGACGCAGCGTGACAAAGGTTTCCAAACTTTTTTGACAGAAGAAAGAATTGAAAATGAATTTAAGACGAATTTTTGTGTTATCGCTGATTTTTTCCTTTTTTATGATCGGTTGCGGTCAGAAACTTCCGAAAGGAATGCCGAAACTGACCTCTCTTTCGATTAAAATTTCCTATACGGGAGGAAAACCGGTTGACGGCGCAACGATTATGATGGTCGCAGAAAATCCGGCCGAGACAGGAGGACGATGGACAGTTACCGGTATTACAGACGGGCAGGGGATCGCGGAAATGGTTACCTTGGGGCAGTATAAAGGCGTACCGGCCGGAAAATATGTTGTCATTGTTTCGAAAATCATTTCCGAAGGGGAACCGCAGCCCGGTCCGGCGAGTGACGATGAAGGGGCCAAAGCTCTTGAAGAATGGAAAAAATCAAAGAATAAAGAAAAACGGTTTTCACTGATTGAAGAGAAATTTGGCACCAAGGCAGGCGGTTTGACGGCCAATGTTGTCGCGGGACAGGCTGGCTCTCTTGAGTTCGAGGTTGGAAAAGAAATTCGTGTCAATATCCCGATTGAGAACACGTCCAAACCTTGAAAATGATTATCACTTTATCTGTTCTGATCTATAAAAAACAGGCCGGAGACACCTTTTCGGCTTGTTTTTTGTTTTGCCGGTCTGTTATGATTTCTTTTTGAAAAAAGAATCGTTTGCGGATAAAGGAAGAAAACTCAAAAGGAATCGACAAAAAGTTA
>CAZZEF010000130.1:0-12883 GCA_964652875.1 uncultured Planctomycetaceae bacterium | reverse complement strand
TCCGGATGAAACGCATCAACGTCTTTCAACGGGGAAACCGCGTCAAGGATCTGTTTCTCATCAATACCGGCCGGAAGAGGAAGCTGAACCAGAATTCCGTGAACCTGATCGTCGCTGTTAAGCGTATAAATCAAATGGAGAAGCTCGGCCGTCGATGTTTCTTTTGGAAGACGGTGCATAATGCTCTCGAAACCGGCTTTCAGACAGGCTGACTCTTTATTGCGGACATAAACCTGACTTGCCGGATTATCACCGACTAGAATAACAGCCAGCGCCGGTTTGATCCCCGTCTCTTTTGAAAAACTTTCCGTCTCCTGTCGGATCTCTTCCCGAATACGATCCGCCATCGCTTTCCCGTCCAATATGGTCGCTGTCACTTTTATCCTCTTGCCGATTTTTTTGTCGGCGATTTTTTATAAATATTTTTGCGGTTCTGTGTCAATAAAACAGCGGCAAAACGATCCGCCGCCCCAACAAAAACAATTTTTCGATCTCGCGGAAAATAATACTCAAGTATTGAAAATGATCGAAAGAAAACGAAAAAACATTATTTTGTTCTCTTTTATAAATGGCTGTTTGAACAAATTTTCAGAAAAAAATACGGACGAGAGGACTCGAACCTCCAAGCCGTTAGGCATCAGATCCTAAATCTGACGTGTCTACCAATTCCACCACGTCCGCGTCAAAAACTCTTTTAGTATCTTTTATATTGTCAATTTTAAAATTTTTCTGTTATTTTAAACCTTTGACTTCATCAATCAGCGGCTCCTAGGATGCCGAAACTGAATATAAAGAATACTATCAGCCTCTACCTCTATTATAATATGAATAACGTATTATTCTTCATAAAAAATTTTTATACTGCATTTATTTTAAATTTTCCGTCATCTTTGCCGATTGACTCCGTAAATCGGCTGTTCTTTTGACGATATAACGGAAAATTCACGATGAAATCAGTACAATTTTTATTTTTGAAAAATTTTTATCGAAATTATTTCCTGGCCTGCGATTTGGCCAACTTATATTCGATACTGTCGCATAACGCGATCCAGCTCGCTTCAATGATATTTTCATTAACACCGACCGTTCCCCAAATTTCGTCGCGGTCTTTGCTCTCAATAATAACCCGGGTTACCGCCGCCGTTGCCGCTTCCGAATTCAAAACACGAACTTTGTAATCGACCAGCGAAACTTCCTTCAATTCAGGAAACAAAGGATAGAGTGCTTTTCGAAGGGCCGCGTTCAACGCATCAACAGGGCCGTCTCCTTCGGCCACTTCATGACGAATAACTTCGCCGACTCGAAGCTTGACCGTCGCTATTGTCTCCAAAACACCGGTCATGTTGGCGCCGATATTGGCCTGATAACTGATCTTTTCAAAATGAGATTTATAAAGACCGGCTGTCTTGCGCACCAAAATATCAAACGATCCTTCCGCCGCTTCATACTGATAACCTTCGTTCTCTTTTTTGACCACAACTTCAAGAATGTCTTTCAAAATACCATCATTCGGAGCAAAATGAAATTTCGCGGTTCGTTCGACAATATTGGCTTTACCGGAAAGTTCACTGACAAGAACTCTGCGCGAATTACCAACTATTTCCGGCGGAACATGCTCATAAGCCCCGGTATCGCGATGAATGCCGCTTACATGCATTCCGCCTTTATGAGCAAACGCGCTCTTGCCTACGTAAGGTTGACGGCTCGACGGATTGACATTTAATATCTCATAAAAATATCGGGAAAACTTGGTCAAACCGGCTAATGATCCTTCCGAAAGAAGTTCATAAGCCCCCTTCTTTTTAAGAAGTAAATTGGCGGCAATGACCACTAAATCCGCATTGCCGCAACGTTCACCGAGTCCGTTGACTGTCCCCTGAACAATCGACGCGCCCGCATCCACCGCCGCAAGAGAATTGGCCGCAGCAAGTCCGCAATCGTTATGTGCGTGTATTCCAATCGGAACGTCAAACTCCTTCATAACGGATTTCACTCCGGCAAAGATCTCTTCCGGCATGTTCCCGCCATTGGTATCGCAAAGATGAACCGATTCCGCTCCCGCCTGAATCGCCGTCCGAAGCGTTAAAAGTGAATATTCAGGATCCCGTTTCCAGCCATCGAAAAAATGCTCCGCATCGAAAAAGATCCGACGGCCGTTTTGACGACACCAGGCAATGGTCTGTTCGATCATATCGAGATTTTCCTGCCGGGTCGTTTTAAGCACTTCCTCCGCCTGATAGGAAGACGACTTGCCGACAATGGTCAAAATCGGCGCACCGGAATCAATCAAGGACCGAAGTCCGGGATCATCTTCCGGCAGGATCCCCTTTCTTCTGGTCATTCCAAAGGCACAAATTCGAGATCGGGCAAGACGCCGTTCCGGGATCTTGTGAAAGAACTGTTCATCCTTTTCATTCGAGGCCGGATAACCGCCTTCAATGTAATCAAACCCGAGTCCGTCCATTTTAGCGGCAAGAAGAAGCTTATCGCGAAGGGAAAACGTTACCCCTTCCGTTTGAGCCCCGTCCCGAAGCGTCGTATCATAAATTGCGATTCTCCGCGCCATTGGATCTTCCTGAAATACTGAAGGTTCTTTTGAAAATCAATCACCGTTCGGACAGTGAACCGGCATTCAAAATTCCAAACGCCCGTCCACTGTTAAAAAAATTCCAACTATTCAAAAAACTAAAGAATTTCCGCTTGAAATTCTTTATGCAAAAGATCATTACTCCGTGTCCCGTCAATGTCGTCGACGATAACACTGACACAATGTTCGCTGGTGCTGATAATACTGACGTTAATGTCATTTTCCGAAAGCGTGTTGAACATTCGAGAGGCCAATTCCGTATGACTGCGAAGTCCGGTTCCGAAAACACTCAGTTTGGCTACGCTCGGATTAAAACGGATCCCGCATTGATGATCCGATGCGATATTGTCGGCGATCTGTTTGGCCGCTTCGAATTTTTCGCGCGGAACAGTAAAACCGATCGTCGCTCTGTTGTTTCTTCCGGCGTTTTGAACGATCATATCGACGATCACGGATCCGGCGGCAACCCGGTCAAACACTTCGGCGGCAAGACCGGGCCGATCGGGAACATCAGCCAGCGTGATCCGCGCCTGAGTCTCATCCAGCTTGACTTTTTCAATGAAAATGTCTTCCATTCCGGCAATTCTGGAAACCGCTTCGGCGGAAATTTCCTTGCGGATCTTTTCGTAATCGAACTCTTCGGAAGCTTTGGTTTCTATTGTTCCGGCCATTGATCTTTCCGGAGGAGCGAGATGAAGCTCAAAAGCCTCATGAACAACCCGCAATGCGTTAACAGCGTCTTCGCGATCAACCAAAACAGAAATTTTAATGTCGCTGGTCGAAATGAGCTGAATATTGATATCATTTTCGGCAAGCGCATGAAACATCTTCTGCGCCACTCCCGAAAGATGAGTCATTCCAACGCCAATAATCGAAAGTTTTGAAACATTGTCTCCGCATTCAACGCTGTTCGCTCCGATCTCCTGAGCCACTTTGCGAACGATCTCTTCGGCAATAACAAAATCTTCACCAAGTACTGTAAACGAAATGCCCGTTTTCCCATCGGCCGATGAGTTTTGAACGATCATATCGGTCGGTATTTTCGCTTCCGCAATTCGAGAGAAAATTCTCATGGCTATGCCCGGCTTGTCCGGAACGTCAGGAATCGTCAATCGGGCTTCATTTTTGGCAAGCGCAATTCCGCAAACCGGAACATTTTTATATTCCGGTTCCGGTCCGATGATCGTGCCCGGATTATCGCTAAAACTGCTGCGAACCTGAACTTTAACACCATATTTCTTCGCAAACTCGATCGATCGGCTATGCATAACGCCGGCACCAAGACTCGCCATTTCCAACATTTCATCGTATGAGATCTTTTCAACCCGACGCGCTTCCGGAACAATGCGGGGATCGGTTGTATAAACACCATCGACATCGGTATAAATATCGCATCGATCCGCTTTAAGTGCCGCCGCAAGCGCAACCGCCGTCGTATCGCTGCCTCCGCGGCCAAGCGTCGTTATATTGAAATCGTCGTCAATTCCCTGAAAGCCCGCAACAATAATGATCTTGCCGTCATCAAGGGCCTTGCGCATCCGTTCTGTCGAAATTGAGCGAATACGCGCTTTATTAAAGGAATTATCCGTAAAGATCCCTATTTGCGCCGCCGTAAAACTGACAGCTTCATGACCAAGTGTCTGAAGAGCAATTGCCATTAAGGAAATAGTAACCTGTTCGCCGGTCGAAAGAAGCATGTCCATCTCGCGAGAACTCGGACGGTCTGTGATCTGTTTGGCCAGTTCGATCAAATGATCGGTATTTTTACCCATGGCGCTGACCACCATGACCACCTGATGACCATTTTTTACTTCACGTATCGCCTTGCGAGCCGCGGAGAGGATCTTTTTCGTATCGGCAACACTTGTGCCACCAAATTTTTGAACGATCAAAGCCATTGATTTTCCCCTAAATTTTTCAGATCAAACGGTTAAGCCGACCTTTCGCTCTTACAACCTGCGGAAACGAATCGGACACGGCGATAAACTCCATATATTATGCAATGACTGATCATTATGACAAGGAACCCCCCGGCAAATTCGCTCCATGAAAACTGTTCGAAGGCATTTTTATTCAATTTAAAAAATTTTTTTCTGAAGAAAATTGCAATATCTTATCAATTCATAAGAAAGAATAATTAATAGGAAAATTTTCCATGATTTCCTTTTTTAAAAAGCTTTCTGTGTCATATTTCTTTTATTCGCGTTTTCAATATGTTTTATCTTACACAAAGCTGAATAGAACTTCTTAACATTTTTTATTATTGATTCGCTCCAATTATACCGGTGCCCTTATAGATTTTTCGTTCTATACCGGTTCCATGATGAACTTTCCGTTGTTACGTCAAAAGAACAGTCGATTCACGAAGTTAATCGGCGAAAATAGCGGAAAATTTAAAATAAGAGCAGTATAACATCAAAAAAAAGTCGTGTCAAACCAAGCTCGAAAAATGAAGATCAGTGATCAAGCGCCTTTTCCAGATCTTCCAAAGAGCCAAATTGTCTTTGCGCGGTTCTGTCAAAAAGATGTTGAATTTTATCGGGATCTTGTAATTTTTCCAATCGATTCCGCAATTCTTCTGACGGTTCTCCCAAGGTCCATTGCACCAACCTTAAAAAAGAACAAATACTGTCTTCCGCTTTGCCTCGAAGCCAAGCTTCTTCGGAAAGCGTTTCAAGACGCGCCTGATTGTCACGAAGAAAATTTTCCCGGCGTTCGGCTAAATCCCGAAGATCAGGCTCTTGAGTAATTCTTTATATGCCTTGACGGCCAAGGCCCCCCTTTGTCCTTTTTAGCTGTTTTAGTCATTTCCGCCTCCGTTATTTTGTTCGGGTACCCCCAAAAGTCAACCATTCCGCCGACGGGGAACTGCTAATTTTAGCGACTCATTGTTAAAATTTTCCGGAACACGTTAAAAATGTATGTTATACCGCTTTTCTTTTAAATTTTCCGTCATCACCGCCGATTGACTGCATGAATCGACGGGGCTTTTGACGTTATAACGGAAAATTCATGATGGAATCGATATAACCTTTATTTTTTTACCGGCTTTAAACAAGCGTCCTGCAAAACGGTATTTACAAATAACAGTAGCGCTGAAAGGTATTTCCTCGTTCCAAAATGATAATGAACAAAAATATCGGATACCGTTGGAATCGAGCCAAACGATTCCCTGTTCTTTTTATCTGTTTATGCGTTCATAATCATGCGCGCCTTAAATTCTGTCTCTCATTTATTGATACTCATTCCCTGTATCTCTATTATTCACAACTATTATAAAAATTCAAGTATATTCAAGGCAGCGGTCTTTTTTTATAAAAAAATCGGTCATGTCCAAACAAAAGTTACCGCTTAACAATACCAGATCAAGCGAAAACCTTATGTCAGTACATAACCGATTTACACGATGTTTCCAATATTTCGATTGTTGTCGAATTTTACAGAATCTTATTTATTTTTCAGACGCGCAGATCGGCATCGTCCGCAAACTGATCGGCGTATTTGGCGCGAACCGGTTCGACTTGCTCCGCAAGAAATTCATCAACTTGTTCCGGCGCCCGTCCGACAAATTTAATCGGATCCAATTCCGCCTTGACATTGATGCCCGCAAAAGCCGGATCTTTCTGCAGACGTTCCAGAAGATCGTTTTCGCCCCCTTCCTGTTTAACAACCGCAGCAGCAGCAACGCTATGCTGACGTATCCTTTCATGAAGATCCTGCCGGTCGCCGCCGTTTTCCACCGCGGCCATTAAGATATTTTCCGTTGCCATAAACGGCAGTTCCGAACGTAAATTGCGTTCGATCACTTTCGGATAAACAACCATATTTTCCGCGATATTCTGATAAATGATCAAAAGAGCGTCCAGCGCGAGAAACGCTTGCGGAAGTGTCAGCCGCCGATTGGCACTGTCATCAAGCGTCCGTTCCATCCATTGAGTCGCCAGCGTCATGGCCGGATTCATCTGAAGACTGATCACATATCGGGCCAGCGAACAAATCCGTTCACTCCGCATCGGATTGCGCTTGTAAGCCATCGCGGACGAACCGATCTGATTGACCTCAAACGGTTCCTCCATCTCTTTGCGGTGCGCAAGGATCCGAAGATCCGTCGCAAATTTATGAGCGCTTTGCGCGATCGACGAAAGAACATCCAAAACCTGAGAATCCAGCTTGCGCGGATATGTCTGACCTGTTACCGCAAAATAATCGCTGAAACCGATCTTTTCGCAAAATCGTTTTTCAAGTTGTCGAACTTTTTCATGATCACCGTCAAAAAGCTTAAGAAAACTGGCCTGTGTTCCGGTCGTTCCCTTGTTTCCCAAAGTTCGAATCGTCGAAATTCGATACTCCAGATCTTCAAGATCCATGACAAGATCGTAACACCATAAACAGGCTCGTTTGCCAACGGTGATCGGCTGGGCCGGCTGAAGATGAGTAAACCCGAGACAGGGCATCGCCCGATACTTCTGCGCAAAAGCCCCCAACCGGTCAATAACCGTAACCAACCGTTTGCGGATCAGCTGCATTCCTTCTTTAAGAAGAATGGCATCTGTATTGTCTGTCACAAAACAACTCGTCGCTCCCAAATGAATAATCGGACGGGCATTCGGACAAACATCGCCGAACGTGTGAACATGGGCCATCACATCATGACGAAGCTTCTTCTCATAAGCAGCCGCCGCGTCAAAATCAATGTTGTCGACATTGGCTTTCATTTCATCTATCTGCGCTTGCGTGATCGGAAGACCAAGTTCCGACTCTATTTCGGCAAGGGCTACCCAAAGACGACGCCATGTACCAAACTTTTTTCGGGCGCCAAACAAAGCGCACATCTCCCGGCTGGCGTAACGGGAAATCAGCGGATTCTCATAATTTAAATACTTGTCTTCCATAAATTCACTTCCATAAAATCAAATTTCGTACACAACACGTTTCGCTTATTTCGATCCTCCGGCCATTACCCGGCGGAAATCGCGATCAATTATACCGATTGCATCATGAATTTTCCGTTATAACGTCAAAAAAACAGCCGATTCAAGCAGTCAATCGGCGGTGATGACGGAAAATTAAAAATAAAAGCGGGATAAAATAATTGCAGGATAAAAATATTTTTATCTGCCTCCCCAAATAGTAATATTCGTCCCTGATATCTGGATACAAAAGTTCCAATCTGAACAGATCTTTTCTCCCAAAGAAGAATTGGATCTTTTATAACGCGCAATCAAAATCAAAGACAGCTGCGGATTCTCCTGTCTCGTATTTTATTGAATGACAGGGATCGGAACTTTCTCACCCCGAAGCTGACGCGCCTGCTCTTCCGGATCGTAAACACCATAAAATACCGCGTTGAGATCAATCCATGCACCGATCGTTCTGATTTCGTCCGGGGTAAGTTTGACTCCTTCATGTCCTTTTCGAAGCATGTCAAGCAGTCGGGATCCAATTGCGCCGTATTTTCCGCCCGGCTCGGTCATCTGAATTGTATTTCGACCGCCAAAACGGGGAACAAGCGCTCGTTCCAACCGTTTCGGATCGTGACCGTTATCGCCCCAAAATTCTTTGCCGCGGCAAAGCGCATAATACGATTTCGTAAAGAAGCGATCAGGCGTACCCGTCATATTGATCTTGCCATCGGTTCGCTGATCATTATGACAATCAAGACAATGACGATCCCAAATCGGTTGAATCGTTTCGACATAAGAGAACGTTCGTCCCCCCAGCGCTCCGGGCTTAAGCTCAGACGCGGGCCGCTGCATTGCCTTTGGACGTTTTGCGGCTGACTTGTCCGCGGTTTGAGTCGCCGCATAGGCGGAACTGGTTCGGTTTTCATGACAACCAGTACAGGAAACATATTCTCCCGGCTGAAGATAGGTCAGAGATCGCATGGTCTGATAAGCCAATCCATCCTGGTCAAGTGCCTGAAGCAGAATCGGAGTTTTCGACGGAACACGAAAATAGGCGGATCCATCTTCTTCGACCGGTACTGTTCCGAGAATAAGTCGGGCATTTTCCTCTCCCGCCAGTCCTATTGGCGGATAGTCGGAATCCCGGGTCGTTTTCGGCAGGATCTGAATGACGCGGATCTCCTTAATACGTCCCCGTTCGATCTTGTCCCCCAGTCCCTGATAGACATCCGTGATCGACATTTCGCCATAATTCGGAGCCTCTTTCGGAAGAAGACTCGGCAGAATCGGAGGAGTCGGTCGTTCCTGAACCGGAATCGGAGTCGTCGCCCCAATTTTGGAGTCGCGATAGATCAGCTCTCTATTGCCGAAAATATCAAGCGCATAAATCCCCTGCCCGTTAAACAGATTCGGATCCTGAGGCTCCCAACGGAGCGGAAAAGGCGAATAGGAAACAAGAAAGAAACGATCCGAAAGAGGAAAGGGGGATTCATAAAATTCGGAAAGCATCGACTGTTCCGACTCCGGGAACGGAATCGAAGGGGTCACCCGTTCGAGCGATGCAAGACCATCAACCCCTTTGGCAGGATCAAGAAGAACCAAAGATCCCCCCGTAATCGAGTGATGCGCCGAAGCGGTAAAGATATATTTTTTCGAGTTCGGAATCGGAACCGCCTGGAAAGAACACATAGGGTTCGGAGAAGCATTTCCCCAAACAGCAATCGGGTTCGTTCCATCCGGACGCATCGCCCATAAATTTTGATGAGTAACCGCGTCCCGATCAATATAATCCCAACGGGCATAAGTGATCAAACCGTCTTTATTGACCGCAGGAAACCATTCGTTCGTTTCATGCCAGGAAAGATTTTGGATTTTTGATCCGTCCGGTTTCATTCGGCAAATCGTATAGACATTCCATCGGAGTCCGAATCCCCACCAGTAACAACGGGCATAGCCCTGACGCCGTGTCGAGCTGAAAACAATATCGCCGTCCGGCAGCCAGTTGGGAGTAATATCGTCCGCCGTTCCTTGGGTCAACTGCTTCAGTTGGGAACCATCAATATTCATCGAATAAATATGAAAACAGCCCTGATCCGGATCGGTATGAAAGACATAATGCGGATCAAATGGTTTAAGATCTTTCAGATCGACATAAGAAAAGACGATTTTTCGCGCATCCCAAGAGAGTCTCGGCTCCAAATAGGAGCCCAACGGCAAACGTCCCTTAATCAGATCGGTACATTCGAGTGACTTGCCCGGCTCTTTAAGAATGAACAGACTTCCCCCCGATCGCGCCCGCCAGCCAAGATATTGACCCACCAGATGACTGTATGAAGAGGGAACCCGTTTACAAAAAAGAAGGGGACCAAAGTCCATAAGCGGATTCGAAAAGACTATCGCCCGTTTGAGTCCGCGAATCTTGGCATAAACCAGTTCATTCGCATAAAGATCGTCCGCAGGAATTTTATCCAGTTCTATTTTTAGTTCGTTCAACTTCTTTTTACTTTTTTCAAAAATCCCTTCGTCCCATTCGTCGCGAAGCTCCTCGCATAATCGTTTCGCTCCCTCCCAATGTGTTAAGGCCGCTTTGCGAAATGATCGAGCATCACCGGGAATTATTCGATCTTCCCGAATCCATTCGAATTGGATCATTCGGCCAAAATTGGAATCGTAATCCTTGGGAAGAAGAGTACTGCGCATATTAAATTGCCAATATTCGTATGCCCAATTGTCAGCCGGCTCCTCTGTTTTGGTGCCCGGCTTCGTATAAAACGCCTTGGAACCCAAGTAACGATCCTTCGATCCATCAAGATAGACGACAAGCGGATCCCAACAAACAACTCCTGCCTCCGCGTTTTCTTTAGACGACCAAACCAGACGGAGGTCTTCGTTCGAGTAAAATGACTCTTTTTTTCGAACGATGAATCGAACCCGATCACCTTTTTTTACATTACAGATCAGCGAATAGCAAAGACCTTTTCCCGGCTCGGGCGCAAGAGTCCCGCTCCAAAGCTCCTTGTCATTGATGCGAATTGACGTTGTCAGCGGAACGGCTTTTGGATCCGGTTTGAACCGATTCAGCGTTCCCTTGAGTTCGATCCTGCCGTCATGAGGCGCAATAAAAGATCGGATGGAGGCAAGCCGGCGAGCTGTTGACTGCCAGTCTTTACCGACACAGCAGCGCGTTGCGTGCCAACTCCAAAAAGTCGATCCGATAAAAACACGATCAAAACTGGTTGTCCCGAGTGTTCCGCAATCGAAAGGATTCGTATCGATCAACTCGAATCGCCCTCCATTTATCTCCCAAGCAATCGGAGGATACGATTCTATTTGCACCAACTCTTTTGAAAAAACCGACTCTGTCGAAAAAAGAGTTCCTGTAAAAAGAAAAAACAATAAAACGAAAATTCGGTTTTGCATATTCTTTCAATTTTTCTTTCGATAAATGAAATTTAACCGGATGAAACCTTTCAGAAAATCCGATTTCAGAGGGCTGTTCTTTTGACAATCCAAACTGCGCAAATTATTTAAGTTTATACAATAATTTCAAAATATCATTTGAAATGTTGCTGATTAATTTTAACAGCCTTCAAAACGCTTGTCAAGTTCTGAAAGAGTCTATCCCAACGGAAAAGCAATTGATAATCATCAGTTTATTATCAACTCAACAAACGGAAGCAAGGCAAAAATCGACTTGCCTTCGATTCTGCATAACCAAATGATCGGGGAGTATATTGTCCCAACAGGAATTTCCCAGTTATTGACCGTTATCTTGTCTTTCTCTTCATCTGATCTCTGCGAACGATTTCCCCTCAAAGCATCAACGTAAATTTTAGTTTCTTTATAAGCCTATTCACTCGCCTGTAATTTACACTGTTCTCTGTTCGGTTTTCTTCCTTTTGTTTCTCTTTATCAAAAAGACGGACCGTTCGAAAAAAACAAATATTGATTGGATTTATCCCGGAAGATCATTATACCGATCCCTTCATAAATTTTCCGTTATAACGTCAAAAAAACAGCCGATTCACACAGTCAATCGGCGGAGATGACGGAAAATTTAAAATAGAAGCAGTATAAAAGCCGATCGAATCGAAAATACAAATACTGCGGTTCAGGGAAAAAGATAAGTGATTTTCACAGACTCCCGAATCAAGATCGGGATTGAATTTTTGTTTCGTGACAGATCCAAAAACCCAACCCCGATCGGTTGTTTTTTCAACAAGGAAAATTCAATTTCAAAGCAGCGTCATTAACGAGGATTGAGTTCCTTGTACTTAAGCCAAATATTGGCATCCGGTTCATAAAGTTTGGCCTCATCCGCGGTCGGAGGATTCAAAGGACGAATAACACGGAAACCGACATAAGGCGCTTCGGTCATCCACCAGATACTCTGCGGGAACATCGGATCTTGAGCCTTCCATTCTTTATCGGAAACGATACGGGAAGCGCTTCGGCAATCTTTCGGTTCATGAGCGCAAGATCCGCCGCGGGCGATTTCACCAAACATACCGTAAACACTCAGCGGTTTTTTCGGTGTTACAAACGGCGTTTTGACCTTTCCGCTATTCATTTTTTTATAAGCATTTTTGTCGTATTGGTCCATAACCCATTCGCAAACGTTTCCGTGCATGTCATAAAGACCCCAAGCGTTCGGTTTTTTCTTCATGACTTCGGTATAACCGTCAGGAGAGTTGCCCAGGAACCAGCCGTATTGTTCCAGATCTTTGGCGTTGTCGCCAAAACTGTAAACATCTTTGGATCCGGCGCGGCAGGCATATTCCCATTCGGCTTCGGTCGGAAGACGATAATAACGACCTGTCATGGCGGTCAGCCATTTGCAATACATTTGAGCGGCATATCGGGTCAGTCCGCTGGCGGGATAATTCGTTTTTCCGCTGTTGTTATAACTAATCGTTCCAATACTGTAAGGAGGAGTCGGCGCGGCAAGAGCGTCAGCCTTTTTGGCATGATCGTCGGTCGTCTTGACTTTTCCTTCTTTACGGGCGTTGGCCAGATAAAGAAGACCGAAAAGTTCGAATTCCTGCCAAGTGACTTCATGTTCTTCCATCCAGAAAGGAGCAATGGTCTTTTCTACCTGCGGACCTTCGTCGGCTTTGCGGTCTTTTTCAGCGTCGGGACTTCCCAAAAGGAACTTGCCGCCTTTGATCGGAATCATTTTGAACGTTATGAATTCGTTCGGAAGATGGCTTTGAAGCTTTTCAACATACGGTTTCATATCGGCTTCGGCTTTCGCCTCTGCTTCCGGATTGGCTACCGGCGCGGTTAGCCAGGCAGTACCGTTTTCAAGGGCCGGATTCTTGGTAAGATCCTGCGCCTGAACGGACTGGACCGCAGAAAGCGCAACAAGGGCGGCGAGAATCAACAAACTCTT
>CAZZEF010000129.1:289-12914 GCA_964652875.1 uncultured Planctomycetaceae bacterium | reverse complement strand
AGGCCAAAAACATATAATAAAATAAGAGATCGGCAAGCGACCAGCGGAAGCGAAATTTTGCTTTCAGCGCGCCAGCAAGGTGCTGGACCCCAGCTAAATACGGTTAGTTAATGAAGTTGAAACGTTAATGGCCCTCTTCGGCTCGCTCCCGTTGGTCGCTCTTGGAAGATCAAATATTTGATCAGCGACCAGCGGGAGCGAATTTTGCTTTCAGCGCGCCAGCGATGTGTTTGGCAAGCGACCAGCGGGAGCGAAAATTTTGCTTTCAGCGCGTCAGCGCTTACCGGGGTCCAGCGCCCTTGCGCTGGGGGGGAAAGAAGGATTTTCTTCCTTCTTTTTCATTTATTGGAGTTCCGTACTAAAAATATAAGGACACTGGGCAAAGAATCGGCCGCCGTCGAGTCCGTAACCGCCGAGAAAATAATTTTCGACTTCCGCGCCGGCAAATCGACAGAAGATCTCTGTTTCCCGTCTGGCCCGCTTATCAAGCAGAACAGCAAGTTCGACCTCTTTGGCCCCTTTTTCGAGAAAATAATCTCGGGCAAAAGCAAGCGTCCGACCGGTGTCGATCATATCGTCAATAATAAGAACGCGCCGATTTCGAGGCGAAACGACCGGTTCTGCAAGCAGTTTAACCGATCCGCTGGAAGTATAAGAAGATCCGTAACTGGAAGTTCTAATGAACTCGATCTCGACCGGAACAGTCAGCTCGCGCACAAGATCAGCCATAAAAATAAAAGCGCCGTTCAGGATACCGACGACGAGAATCGGCTCACTCTCCGTTTGCGCACCGGCTTCCAGCTGATAATACTCATTGATCTCCCGCGCCAGACGTCGAACCAGCTCCGCGATTTGTTCCGGTGACAAAACTGTTTTCATTCGTTTCTCTCATTTCATTTTATAAGAATATCTATTCATCCGAACCTGCCGCGGCTTCGGTTTGATCCGGATCTGTCCGCAGATGATCGAAAAATAAGGTTTTCCGTCAAAAGGCCCTTTATTAATTGGACTTTTTTATTATATCAAAACACGATCATTAGATCAAGTTGTTTTATATTGCGATCATTTCAAGTTTTCCATTTTTACACAAAAGAAAATTCGCAAGTTGATTGTTCTTCTGATTTGATATAAATTGAGAGCCGCTTTATTTTAGGAGACGATCTTATCGTCGATTCATTAAGGCGCGGGCCGGTATTAAAAAATTTCCTCTCCGATAGTCTTTGAAAATTTTTATGATATAATTTTATCCGAATGATCCGTTTCGTATTTTTTCCGAAAGAGTAATCCGGGAAAATCGGGGATCCTTTGTTATATCGGTTTCATTACAGATTTTCTGTACTGTCCTCAAAAGAACCTCTGATTTACGAAGTCAACCGATATTAACCCAAAATTACCAAGAGAGCAAATATAATCATACAAAAATTTTTATTATCAATAAAAGAGACAGGAAAATAAAATGCGTCCAACACGAGAAGAAATAATGCGCCGCAGTCAGCAGATCAAACGCAATACCGTTCGAACGGTCCGCAATACCCTGATTTTCATCGCGCTGCTGGCGATTGTCTGGTATGTTTATCTTATTTGCGAAGACAGCCGGGAAAGAAATCGAATCGTTCTTCCGCAGCAGCCGACAGCGGCACTTGAAAGCGGCGAAAAAGGCGCGAATTCTCAACCCATCGATCAGCAAAAAAAGGAAAAAACGCAAGAAAAAAACACGGATTCAGACAGCAGGATCAAATCCGATAACGGAAACGATCCCGGGTCCGCTTCAAGATCTCAACAGCCTTCCTCCTCCCAGAACTGATAATCCGACAGTCAACTTTTACCGGTTTTATTATGAATTTCCCGTTCCAATACCGAAAGAACAGCCGAATCACAATTCCAACGGCGGAAACAGCGGAAAATTAAAAAGACGATGGCAAAGATCCCCCTGAAGAAATTGGATAAAAAATCATGACAAACAAGCCGACCTCCTGGCACAATTCTCCGATAATGAAGGCACTTCGACTTGAACCGACGGATCATCCTCCGATCTGGCTGATGCGTCAGGCGGGTCGATATATGGCGGAATATCGGGCCGTTCGCGAAAAGATCAGTTTTCTTGATCTTTGCCGATCCCCGAAACTGTCGGCGGAAGTAATGGCAAGTGCAGTTGAAAAATTAGGGGTCGACGCCGCTATCATTTTTTCCGATCTGCTCGTTATTCTCGAACCGATGGGATTTGATCTTGAATTTACCCCCGGCGATGGTCCGGTCCTTCATCGGCCTGTTCGAGTTCGGGACGATCTCAAACGTGTTTCCGAACTGGAAGATCTTTCGCCGCTGAATTACGTTTTCGAAACGGTTGCGGAAACGCGAAAAAGAATTTCGTCCGATCTTCCGGTGATCGGGTTTGCCGGCGCTCCGTTCACTTTAGCCGGCTACGCAATTGAAGGAGGATCAAGCCGCAATTTCGACCGGACCAAAACACTCATGCGAACCGATCCGGATCTTTGGCATGAACTGCTCGAACGAATCGCCCGATCGGCGGCCCGATATTTAAACGGGCAAATTGCCGCTGGCGCTCAAATTGTCCAGATCTTTGACAGCTGGGTCGGAACGCTCGGCGCTGAAGATTATCGGAATTATGTTCTTCCGCATAGCCGGTCAATGATTCAAAGGATAACTCCGGGTACGCCCATCATTCATTTCGGAACCGGCAACCCGGAACTTCTTGCCCTGTTTGCGGAAGCGGGCGGAGACGCTATTGGTGTCGATTGGCGGATCCCTCTTAACGACGCCTGGAAAAAAATCGGTTACAATCGCGCCATTCAAGGCAATCTTGACCCCTCCGTTCTGCTTGCCGATCAAAAGACCATTCGAACAGAGGCTCGACGGATCTGTCGGCTTTCGGAAGGACGTCCCGGCTTTATTTTTAATCTCGGTCACGGAATCATAAAAGAGACCCCGGTCGAAAATGTCAAATTTCTTGTCGATGAAATCCATCGGTTTGAATTTGAAAGTTTAGGCAAATAAATTCTATTTCTCCCCTGTTTTATTAATCGCAGTCAAGACCTTATTTTTGATTGTTCGGTTTTGATCTTCAAATAGTACTTGCCGCCGCAACTTAAATATTCAGTGATGAACCCCAAAGCCGTGTTTCTTTATTCAATCAAATATTTTATATATTTTATAATCTTCGCATTTTGACACATTCATTTTTAAGGTTAAATTACCTTTTTTATCAAAATAAAAATTTAAGCAAACTACACAAACTTTAACGTTAAAGATTTACAAAAATCAGACTTATTTCTTGTGAGTCTTCTGGACAGAAGACGATACATACATTAAACTTACGTTTATGCTGGACTAAATTGCGGCAGCAGGATCTCCGGAAAAAATACCGACCGCCGGTTCCCGTGTTTCAGCAAAACCGAAACAAAAATCGACGAAAAAGAGATCGCAGCAAATGATGTAAATTGAAAACAGGGATGTTTTCGGTCTGATCCGGTTTCTGACCGGAGATCAGTTCCGTCGGCTGGAGAAACTTGGCGTTTCCGATTACGGATCAACGTTATCGAAATTGAAACAGAGCAATCCGCCGGATCTGAAATTTCTGTAAAGCATCTTATAAAACAGGATTAAATAACGATGAAAAAGGATTTTTTCAAGGAATACGCGCTACCGATTATCGCGGTCGTCATATTCCTTCTCGCGTTTATTTGGCTTGGTACAAGAGTAACGATTGAAAGCAACTCCAATTCGGTCGAAGACTGGCTTCCCGATTATTATCAGGAGACCCGGGACTACCGCTGGTTTTTGGATCATTTTCCATTTGAAAGTTTCGTCGTTGTCAGCTGGAAGGACTGCACTTTGGCCGACAGCGAACGAATTGAATTTTTCGCTCAAAAGCTTGTTCCGGAGCAGACCATTGACAATTTTTCTCTAATGGCACCTTCGACGGAAATTGAAGCGACCTTGAATTTGGAAAAGGCGCCGTCCTTGATCAACGTCGACAAGATCCAGGAACAGCGGCGGATTGAAAAACGTCTTGAAGCGGAAAAGATCCAGTCAGAACAGGATAAATTACAGCCGCAGGAGAAACAAACCGCGGGAAAACCGGCTGAAAAAAAATCCGAGGCCCCCAAAGCCGACGACGAACGGACACCGTTTAAAACGGTCATGACGGGACCGCGTTTATTGCGTCTTTTGGAACAGTCTTATTCCCGTCTGCCGGGAAGCGCCCGGGCGGAAGAACTTCGAACAGAGCTGATCAACCGTCTTAAAGGGACACTGATCGGTCCTGACGGTAAAAGCACCGCAGTTATTGTTACTCTTGAAAAAGGGAACCGTAACGGCAAAGAGATGAAGAAAGTACTGGACAAGATCCGGGCACTTTCTGTTGAATGCGGTTTGCCGGACACGGTTCAAATCAACGGCGGAACAGGTCTTCAGCGGATCGGACGGGCTCTTTATGAATTTTATCAGGAGACCGTTTACGGGCGTATACCGAATTTAAACGGTTTGATTATGGGTGGTCCTCCAACCGACAACGTTGCTCTTGACCAAGAGGGGGAACGGACACTTTATCGATTGGCGGGAATTTGCGCGCTGATCGGACTGACCCTGTCCATTATCTGTCTTCGCAGTATTCGTCTGACGATGTTCGTTTTTTGGGTTGCGCTGCTTTCGGCGGGTATTTCAATGGCTCTTGTTTCGGCTACCGGGGGAACCTGTGACGCCATCTTACTGAGTATGCCTGCCCTTGTTTATATTATCGCCATGTCGGGTTCGATCCACTTGGTGAATTATTATCATGACGCCATTAAGGAAAACGGCTTGGCTCACGCGGCGGAACGAAGCGTTAAACACGCCTTTAAACCGACCTTTTTCGCGCAGTTTACAACAGCGATCGGGTTGGGATCACTTTACGCCAGCCATCTGACGCCCATCGTCAAATTTGGATTTTACTCCGCCATTGGTGTTTTGATCACCTTGTTGCTGATGTTCCTTTATCTTCCGGCACTGCTCTATTTTTACCCGTCGAAAAAATTTGCCGAACTTTACGGAGGCAAAGGCGATGCGGCCGCGGATGGTTGGATCACCCGAGTTTGGACGAAAATAGGATCTTTTAATATCCGTCATCATACGTTGACCCTGGTCATTCTTTTGGCAGTTATGATCTTTCTCGGACTTCAGCTTAAAAGTATGAAGGTCTCGGTTAAAATGATGAACTTCTTCTCACCGGACGCTGATATCATTGCCAATTATACCTGGCTGGAAGAAAAATTGGGGCCACTGGTTCCAATGGAACTGGTAATCGCTTTCGACAACAACAGGCTTCCGCAGTCGGTTTTCGACACAACCGAACGGCTGCGGCTTGTCAACAGGATCAGCGACTCGCTTAAAAAAGATCTTCATGAAGATGTCGGAGGCACGCTTTCCGTTGGACTGTTCACGCCGGATATCGACGCGATTCTCAATACGGATCCTGCCAGTCCGCCCGAACGGAACAATTTCCGATACACCGCCGTTAGTTCCGTGATCGAAAAAACGATCAACAACAATCGAAGCAATTTAAAAGATTATCTGACGATTGAGGGTAATCCGACCATTGATGAACTTCATCAGTATTTCAAAGAAAAATGCGCCGGACGGGAAAAGGATCTGACCGAGCAAAAAGATCAACTCAATATAAAAATGAAAGAAAAAGGTTTTTCGCTTGCCGAGACAATCGAACAAATCGGCCGTGATCCCGCAGAAGAAAGAAAAACTGCCGGTTCCGGGCCAAATGTCAAGCCGAATCCTTTCATTTCTGATGTTAAAAATCTCATGAAATCGCAAACAGAACTCGCGGAACTGCAGGAAATCAATCTTGCATTTCAAGAAAGCCGGACTCTCCTTGCGTCATCGAAAATCAACTGTTTGAAAGATATGAACACGTTTGTCTCCAAAGAACACCCGTTCCTGACGCTCTCTTTAAAACAGACCCAGCTTCTTCATAAAGCGGTCAGTCTCTGGCAGCAGGAAAAGGGAATTGATCTTTGGCGAATAAGTATTCGTGTCTGGGCTCTTAAAAAAGATATCGATTATTCAAAATTCATTAACGATGTCAAAAAAGTCGTTGAACCGATTATGGCTCAAACCAATGAAAAACTGCAGCAGACGATCATCAGCGCCGGGGGAGTTCTTTCCGAAATGGAAGAACCGGAAGAATTTCACCGCGACAACACCAAACTGTCGCCGGAAGAAATCAAGGGGCGCAACCGCTCAATGGGCATTACCCACTCGACTGATATTGTCTATCCTTCCGGAATTTCCGCAAAATACACCGGTATGGTTCCTCTCGTTTATAAAACGCAGCATGAATTGATCAACGGTTTGACGCAAAGTCTGTTATGGGCTTTTGTCCTTATCGCGGTCGTTGTAATCTTTATTTACAAGGACTGGTCCGTTGTTTTTGTCGCAATGCCTTCTAATATTTTCCCGGTCGTTGTCGTTTTCGGATACATGGCCTGGCGAGGTATCCTGGTCGACGTCGGAACAATGATGACGGCCAGTGTCGCGCTTGGCGTTGCGGTCGATGATACAATTCACTATTTAACCTGGTTTAATGACTCGATTGACCGCGGTGACGATATTGATGAAGCCGCCAGAAAAGCGTATCGACGCTGCGCGGCGGCCATGCTTGAATCGAGTATTATTTCCGGTTTGGGACTGTTCGCCTTCGCGTTCAGCACTTTTGTACCGACCCAGCGGTTTGGTATTATGATGCTGGCCATTCTTTGGGCCGCTGTTATGGGCGACTTGCTAATGCTCCCCGCGATTTTAACAAGTCCTATCGGAAAATTTTATGTTAACCGACGGCGGAGAAAGAGCTTAAACCGACAAAAACAGCTGGAAACGGAATCATGACACCTTCCTGATCATCGTTTCCTTATAATTATCAATATTATACAGATCCTGTTGCAAATTTCCGTTCCAACGTAAAAAGAATCGCCAATTCACCTGCTCAATCGGCGGAAAGGCGGAAAATTTAAAATGAGAGCAGGATAAAACAATTTTCAAGCCTTTTTCTTATCAGAAGAAGGCTTTCTTTTTTTAATGATTAAATCGTTTTTACCGGTTATTTTCAACTTCTTTTGCCAGGCAGGAGAAAAATTTACTTTCTTTTTTGACTTTGTATGTTAAAATAAGAAAGAAGAGTAAATATTTTCTTAAATAAGTATAATTTCAATTAGGAACTTGTTTCCGATGCGGCAAAACAAAAAAGTTCAATTCAGCGATCATTTCGGCCTGTTAAGATCACGAATTTCGGTTCATGATTTAATAAGCCGGATATTTCTTGTTTTCGCTGTTGTTTTACCGCTGATCTTTGGAGCCGCCGAATCGAAATCGCAGGAAACCGTCCGCAAGGGAATTACTTTTTGGCTTCTTGACGAAAACGATGGTACTTGGCGAATCCCGCTTCCCAACTGGAATGTCGATGATATCATGAAGGCTGTCGATCATTCCGTTGAAAGAGATCAAGAGCGTCCTTACACGATTCAAAGTATCAATACGAACGGAAAAGTCGAAAACGGAATTGCCCGTCTGACCATTCAGTACCGGATCTTTACCAAAAATGAAAACGTTGTCCGTGTTCCGCTTGGATTAAACGAAGGTATTTATATTGCCAGTTCCAAACAGACCGATTCTGAAAACGCCAGCGATATTTACAAGTCCATAAAATACAACGGAACCGGATCTTATTATATTGAATTTGATCGAACATTAAATTCTTACATCGCCGTTTTTCAAAATAAAACAGCTTCCAACGACCCGCAAATGATGTCTCTTTCCGCCGATGACGAAAAAAAAGAGATACCGCTCAATAATACTCAAAATCAGAAGAACACTCCAACAAACGGCATTCTTCCTGATCTTAAACTGGACTCTTCCAAAAACCGGTCAAATCATTCGGAAGAAACAAAAACTTCCCCGAAAATGGACCAATCCGCCGCGTCAAAACAAGACAAGCCGGGAATTACTGCCGCCCCCAAAGTGTCCGCACCAAATCCCGCGTCAGATAATAAATCAGACGAAAAAAAGGCGACGGATCCAACGACGGTCGATAAAAACAAGGAAAACGCCGCCGCGGCCAAACCGGTTCTTCCCGTCACGCCTCCGGTTCAGCATAATGTTCAAAAAGTGCAGGCGCCTCTTCCTTCCGGTTTACGGAACGAAGCTGTTTCAACGGGCGTCAAAGCGATTGGGGACCGGTCTCATTTTCTTGCTCGAATGAACGCCGAATTCAACGGAAACCCAACAAGGCGCGGAATGCTCCGGCATACACTGACGCTAACGCTCTGTTTCCCTGTCGAAACAACGGAAAATAACGAACATCGGCTCAAAGTTTCATTTCCTCCGGCCGTCTCCGGAAAGATCCGTTTGGAAGTACCGTTGCCGGAAGTTCAATTTACCGCAACGCAGGGAATTTTGGCAATGCCGCCTGTTTCGCTCAACGGTCAAACATCTGAAATTACCCTCAATGGACTGAATCGATCAGGAAATCCGACAGAGATCATTTGGAGCCGCAAAGAGACGCACACGGTTAAAAATCAGGTTGTTCTGCAAGTTGAAGACGCTCAAATCGACGTCATGCCGAATCATCAAGACGTCCAAATGGACGTTACTCTTCCCGTTCGCGTCAACGGAGGAGAAGCCGATATTTTCAAAATTCGAATCCCCGGTTCCGTTCGATTTCAAAAAGAAACACTCGTTGCCGCGGGTAACGGTAATGTTATTCTTGACATCCGCAGCATTATGGAAGAAACGGTTTCGCCCGGCTCCACGAAATCCGAAAACAAGCCTTCTCCCGGCACCAATTCTCCCCAACCGGCATCCGGAGTTAAAGTTACCGGCGCGAAAGAGATCAAACCGAAAGACACCGGCGTTAAAAACGTTAACGGGAAAAAGGAGACCGCAGGGCCGGATCCTTTCAAGTCGGATGAAAATCTGGCCAAGGCGATTGCGGATCAGGCGAAATATTCAATAGTCGAAATCCGGCTTGCTCGTCCGGCTTCCAATACGGTGACCTTTCGATTCAAAGCGGTCATTCAGGAGATCAATCGTGAAAAGCGGTCGAATTCACCGTCCTGGCAGTTGGAAGGCTTTGAATTGCTCGGCGCGCAAAAGCAATACGGTCAGATCAAATTCATGTTTCCAAGAGATCTGACCTATAAAGTAACACCGAAATATGGTGTCCATTTCAATCCGGCGGAAGAAGACGCGTCAGGACAGGACATCGAACGTTATCTTTTTTATACCCAACCGTTTGCGCTGGATCTCCAAATAATGATTCAACAGACGCGTATCAAAGTCAAACCGGAATATCAAATAACGATCGGACGAGGCGAAATCAATCTTCATGCGCTGTTTCAGTTCACTATTTACGGATCCAAAGTCCGTCAGCTGGCGCTCAAAACGGAAGACTGGTTCATCAGCGACGTCAAATCGAATTATATTGTCGATTATGAAAGGATCTATGAGGATTCCCGCGGCAATGAACTTATTCTCCCTTTAACCGCGGCTTCGGAAGGACAGCTCAATATTGAATTGAACGCAGTTCGAAAAATCAACGCGGACAACACAAAGATCGATTTTCAAATTCCTGTTCCAATTGCCGACTGGGTTGAATCGGGACCGGTCGTTGTTTTGCCGGACGACAATATCGAGCTTCTTCCTTTAAATGACGGGATCCGGGGACTGCGGACAATGAATCTTCGCGGTCTGACCGTTACTCTTGATCTGCCGACCCGTCAGCAGCAGCCGGTTACCTATCTGATGGAAAACAGAGACAACCGAAAAAATATTTCTGGCAGCAACAGTCTGCCCGTCTTTTCCGCGAATCTGAAATATCATACCCGACAGCTGGAAATTCGTTCCGAAGCCGTTGTCTCTTTGGAAAAAAGAAACGACAATAATATTCAGCAGACCTTGACCTGTCTGGTCAAATACGAACCGCTGGAATCACTCACTCTTTCCGTCCCGGAAAGTATAAAGGATCCCTCCGCGTTAAAAATACTGGTCGACGGCAAGCCTGTTTCCGAGCAGAATATTGTTCAGGAAACCGGATCTGGTATTGCGCAGGACACTATTCGAAAAAAGATCCTGTTCAACGAAAAACCGATTATCGGCGAATGCACTATTTCTCTTGTTTATCCCCGAAAGAATATCAATCTTTTACCGCAGATGACCAATAAATTCTCCGTCGATTTGGTTCAGCCGACGGAAGGTTCACTGACCGTCAATCGTTTCTCCGTAATCGCTCCGTCCGGATTAAAAATAGAATCGGCCGCGACGGAAAATTCATTCTGGCTCCTCGACGCCGAACGTTCATCGCTCAAGGGTGATCTTCAGACCTTTTGCTTCAACGCCAAATCGGTTCAGCCGAAAATTGTTCTTAACGGTATTATTAATGCGCGCGATATTTTCGGAACAACGCTGGTCGAACGCTCCTGGATCCAAACCTGGCTGGTCAATTCGGCGCGTCTGGATCGGGCCGCTTATCGAATCGTCAGCGACCAGCCGTCTCTTTCAATCAAACTGCCGTTTCGGGTCCGCCGGGATTGCATTTCCTTTTTATTGAACGGAAAACCGATCTATCTGAACCAGAACCCTCTTGAATTGAGTCCGGATAATCCCGTTATTTACAATGATAAAAAAGAACTTGTTTTTCTCATTCCGGAAGAATACAGAATGAAACCGATCACCGTCGAGATCTCCTGGATCATCGACATGCCGTCAGATCAGAATCAATACGAAATTGATTTTCCGAAATTCACCGGATCCGCAGTTACAATGCGCCGAACTTACTGGCAAGTCATTCTTCCTGCCAATCGTCATTTATTCGGAACGCTTCCGGACTGGACGGCGGAATACTTCAAACTTGTCTGGACCGGATTTTACTGGAAACGAGAAGCGGCGTTAAGTCAAGATGAACTGGTGTCCTGGCTGGGTGTTGCGCCGCGGGAAAAGATCCCCGCCGAAACAAACTGTTACCTTTTTAGCAGTTTCAATACACCGAATATCAGTTCGCTTCATTCGATCGATCGGTCATTTTTAATCCTGCTCGGAAGCGGAATCGCGCTAATCATCGGATTCGGCTTTATTTACCTTCCGCTGATACGGAACAGAGGTGTCCTTTTTATTTGCGTGATCCTTCTGGCCGCCCTTTGCTCTTGGCAGCCTTCGGAAGCGCTGATCTTCCTGCAATCCGCGTTCTTCGGTATTCTGCTTACGGTGTTTACCCTGTTTCTGGCAAGAATATTCGGAGCTTCCTCCCGACCGATTCACTCCGGACAGACTTCGGACAGAACCGGACATCAGATCCCAATTATTCGTCCCCGGACCGGAAGTTCCATCGAATCCCAATCCAACGCCTGGAACACCGATAAAGAGGAGACACGGCCTTAAGAATGTTTCATCTCTCGCTGGCTCCCCTGTTCGGAAGCGTTATTTTGACCCTTCTGATCACCGCTGTTCTTTTGGTTCTCGTCCTGTCAGGTTCGCCGGACAAAGGATCCGGATCTTTTCGGACCATTCGCTTTTTGCGTCTTCTCCTTGTCCTCCTGACCGTCTTTCTCCTTTTCCGGCCGTCGATTGTCCGAACCGTTGTTCGTCCCCTGCCCGCTTCGATCTTCTGTTTGCTTGACCGATCGGAAAGTATGAGTATCGCCGACGAAAAAAACAATCTCCGGCGATTCGAACAGATGAAAAAAATTCTCGCCGACAACAGCGGACGTTTTCGGGATCTTGCCGAACAATTCGACTTGCGTTTTTTCGCGTTCGACCGCGATGCTGTTCCCTTAACGCCTCAAAACGGCAAACTTCTTCCGGGCGATCCAGTTGGAAAAGAAACGGCGCTCGGCCGGACGCTCTCCACCGTTTTTCAAGAGACCGCAGGAAAACGCGTTCCCGGTATTCTTCTCTTTTCCGACGGAACGGAACAGACCGCCGCTTCCGAAAAGATCCTTCCGCAAGCGGCCGCATTCCGGTTTCGGGACGCCGGAATTCCCGTTTATACGGTCCCTTTGGGAAACGCGGATCCGCGTCAGGCTGTTTTCGACTGCTCTGTCCGCGAACTTTATTCCAACGATCATGTCTATAAAGGAAATGAGCTTCAGATCACCGGCCGTGTTCGGATCTCCGGCGCAAAGGATCGGGAAATTCCCGTTGAATTTTATTTTGAAAACGCAAAAGGCGAAATGGAAAAAATCGACCGGCGGATCGTTAAGCCCGTTACCGGCGGCGAAGAGATCTTTTCCTGGCGGTTTACTTACGTCCCTAAAGAAACCGGCGAACGAAAATTAAGCGTCTCCATTCCGCCGTTCGAAAAAGAATTAAGTCATTCAAACAATCGGCTCGACTCTTTTGTCAAAGTCATTGATGGTGGCCTGCGCGTTCTTTATTTGGAAGGGACAAGACGGTTTGAACAAAAGTATCTTCGGCTGGCGCTGGCCGCTTCGTCGGAGATCAAAATTGATTATCGTCGGCCTGTTCCGGATCTGACCGTCAAACAGATCGGAGCAACGGAAGCCGAACGAACGGCGCGATCGGCACTTGAGCGAAAATCTTTGGCAAACGATCTTTTTCAGCCGGGCAA
>CAZZEF010000129.1:0-279 GCA_964652875.1 uncultured Planctomycetaceae bacterium | reverse complement strand
TTAAAAAAGAAGAACTGGCCGCGCTGGCCGCCAGGATCTCGGAAGGCGCTGGTCTGATCGTTCTGGCCGGTGAACGAAGTCTGGCCGCCGGAGGTTACGCCGATACCGTTCTGAACGGTCTTCTTCCAGTCGAACTCAATCCGCTGGACAGAATTCCCTTGAAACTCAATATTGAATCATTCGATCAGTCACTTCCTGAACATCAGAAGATCCGGCGGCAGGGCTCCTTCGCGTTCGCGCCGACCGAACTTGGTGAAAATAATTATATTTTGCGTCTGG
>CAZZEF010000128.1:0-12930 GCA_964652875.1 uncultured Planctomycetaceae bacterium | reverse complement strand
GAATCGCCGAAAACATTTCCTGAATAGATCGAATCATTCGCTTGCCGTAATGGGCAACCTTACGATTGGCATTTTCGGCAATAAAACGAAATTCACGAATTAAATGAGCCCAGCAAAACTGAAGCCGACAAGAAGCCATTTTCGCAAACTTCTTATACGCTCCGAAAAAATCACAAGAGATGATTCCAGTAAATTCTTTTCCAAGTAATTCGATCAAGACTTCGCTTCCCCGAGAGGAATCGACTTTGAACACCGTAAAATTCTTTGTCCATCCAACCCATATCCAATTTCTTTTTCCGTTTTTCTTATGGTCTGTTTCATCGCAATGAACATGGTCTTCTTTTTGATGTGCGGCGGATAATTCATCATAGGGGGATTTCATCGAATCACTGACTTCATAAAGGATATTCGCAAGATATCCGGTCGAAACGTCAACATGAAACTGGGCTGAAATAAAACGTCGAAGAGTCGTAAACGACAAATGCCCACTGCCTTTCATCCATGCGCAAAGCGCCTTCATTTTTGGACCGAACAAACGGGGAAACGTTTCTTCAGGCAGTTTCGCGTAATGGTATCTTCCACAATGCTCACACCAGTAACATTTCTGGTGATATTCGGTAACGCGAAACGGTTTTTCGACGAGTTCAATTTGCTGATGGACTTTCGCTGGCTTGTCTGCTGGAATCAAAATGCCACCTCACGATGGACATTTGTCCAAGATCGTTTGTTTGACCTCATCAATCTGTTCCGGATCAATCGCGGTACGAAGATTGCGTTTATGCCCCTTTTGAGCAACTTGTTTGCGTTTTTTTCGCTTGTCCGGCGTTTTTCGCTTCGAAGTTCCTTATTTTTATGTCTCTTGGGTCTTCCATATTGTGAAAATCGACTGGAATTGACCTGATTATTGACAGCTTTGGGGATTATTTCGCCATTATCAGGCTAATTCCAGAATAAAATCGTTGACTTCGCGGGTTGGTTCTGCTAAACTCCAGACAAAGTTAGAAGGCGAACCTTTCGAATGAAAGGGTAAAATCGCCGTGAACGGTTACGCAAAAAATAGGTCGAATCGTGAAAAAAGAATTCTGATTAATCAATTAGTGACAACGATGGAAAAGATTTCATCATTATGAGTTTAGCTATTAAATAATAATGAAATTGTGAACAATAAGAAAGTAAGGTAAAACTTCTCCTTTTCAGAATCGGATTCCTGTAATGAATCAGGTTATAGACACAGCCCGTCACAGGTTAAAGCAATGACGGACTGCCTTATGTGCATAAAAAGTCAGACAGGATCATAATTTCATTTTACATACAAGAACCGCTCACTCAATTCCTGAACGCAGTTGTTTATAATTGCCACACACAACAAGATTATTTTATCTTAATAAATTTAAAAATAAAGGTTTCTCAACTGAAACTAATTAGCAGTATAAAACTAAATTTTGGATCTGTTCTGATACCAAAAAGACAGCTTGCTTTGCTTGCTCCAGATTTACTTCTTTTGGTAGATAAGTTTAACGAATATTTGTTCGGCTTCTTCAAGACTTGCGGCGCGATAGTTTTCTTTATTGAGCCAAACACCCTCTTTCGAATCGAATTGGATCCATTCGACATCGAATGGTTTAACAACCTTTTCGCCGCGTAACCGGGCAATAACAATTGCCTCTTCTCCGCAGACAATCGTTTCGAGAATCATCGCGTTCTGTAACGCCTTCCTCCAGTCAGACTCCATGTTGCAGATTTGATTCCTTTCCGCTGGTGATATTGGCTGAGAAGGTTTGTATTGCAGTCTGTCCAATCGGGTGATTAATTGCGGGTCACCGGAGGCAAGTGTCTGTTTCAAAACAGCGTAAAGCGATTCGGGCGAATTCGTTTTTTCAAGAGTTATTGGCCAGTCGGATACGGGACGATTGACCTGAGTAATTCTGACATTCGGATCGGTCTTCATTTCGGTCAAGAGCTTTTTTTCTTCTGTGTTCTGCTGTGAATTTCCTTCCAAATAAAGTAACAGGCGTTTAGAGTCCCGGCGTGCCTCTTCAATTGAATCGAATCGGGAGTTGCCCCAATTAAGCCAACGTCCGTTAATTTTTTCAAAAGTACGTATGTCACAGGGATTTTGAACGTCCTGTCCCGAAATCAGGGCAATGACAACGGCAAAACGATCGCGATAGGTTATAACTTCGAGAAGTTCTGCCCGAGAGAGAATCGCCGCCCATTTTGGATTGTATCGAAAGTCATCGGGACCGATCTGTATGTCATCGTCATGATGGAGTGCGATGAAATTCTTTCTTGCCTGCGCCGAGTTCTTTTCACAGGTAACATTCAGAACATAAGAGGCATAGGAATTCGCTGGCGACGAAAGATTTATTTCATTCGGAAAATCGGCAACTGATCGATGAATCGAACGAATATCAATATGAAGTTGAGCGGAATTTTTTAGAAATAACTCGTTCCAGACCGGTAGAAATTGTTGGGTAATGGCGCGGCTTTTTGTTATTATCGCTTCCACGTCACTTTTCGAAGCGCTCCCTGTTTGAAAGGCCTTTTGAGCGTTTTTATAGAGCATATTGGCTGCATTGAGCAATTCGTCGACAGTATCCAGATCGGGTATTTTATCCAATGGACTGAAATTTAGTTCCGCTTCTTTCCATTCGAAAAAAGTTCGAGCCAAATTTTGGATCGTTCCGTTCGAATGTCCAGCGTCATATTGCGCCTTGGTTAATATATAACACAGTTCGGCTGAGTCGATAACTTCCTTATAATATTTTTCATCTTGGGTTTGTGCCGCCCGCAGTTCAGCGAGTCTATGTTTGGCCTTGGCAAGCTGAAGAAGTCCGCCGTTCGGATGTCCTGCTTTTTGGGCCGTTTCCACTTTCTGAAGTTGTATTTCCGCAGCCCGTATTTTTTCTTCGCCCGGCTTCTCGATATTCTGTCGGCGATTGCGACGTTCGGACATAAACCGGTCAACAGCGCTTGTTTTAGAGGAATCGGTTTTCAATACGCTCTTATTGCCAATTTTTTCGAAGACGATATTCAAAGATGCTGGATGATCGTTCTTTTTTGCGTTGGCGGCCTCGACGGCAAGAATTGGAATCGTTGTTACGGCGGATAAAATAACCGTCAAAAACGTCCAGACCGTCAGGCAGAAAATTGGTCGGCTGGTCTCCGTCCGACCAATTTTATCGTCGGTGAGAATAGATGTAATTCGTTGCATAATTGTCTCCTTTTGAGCAAAAAAACGGTAAATGGAAACGGCTCGTTTATCGGCGGCAAGACGAACAAGCAGTTCTGAATAATTGTATGTCGCTATTGTCGAATGCTCTATAACAAACCGATCGCAGGCAATATCGCTGTAAAGATCAAGCCGTCGCAAGATTAGATGATAGAGCGGATTCCAAAAGAGAAAAAGTCCTGCGATTTGAACAACCAGTCCGCTCAGATGATCCTGCCGTACAAAATGGGCAAGTTCATGAAGAAAAATCGCTTCTGTTTCCTCTGCGGAAATTTTTGTGTCGAACGATTCAGGAAGAAGAATCGCCGGATGAAGTCCCCAACACCAAATTGAAGGATGCCGAATTTCCTGCGTTGTAAAAAGAACAGGACAGGCTTCCGCGGCGACACGTTCGCGGCATTGATCGAGTCGATTTTGTATATCAGGCCGGATAAGAGGACGCGCCGAAAACATGACACGTCGCGAAACGACGATACTGATCGAAAGTCGAACGATCTGACAGACGAGTCCACACAGTAAAATGGCAAGTACCGGATAAATCAATGGCGACAACTTCAAAACGGTATTAAATAATTTCTGACCGTATTCTCCAATCGAAAAAGACAGACGAGCCGTTTGAAATGACAAAACCGGTATTAAAATTACGGGAACTGCCGCCGAAGCCGTAACGCCCGTCCAGCCAATCGTATAACGAAGCGATGCGGAAAAACGTTCGATTCGAATCGCATACGTCACAAACACCATCGTTATAATCGAAACGGCAAGCGCTGATAAAACAAGAGCAAAATGGCATGTCATCTAATACATCGCTCCTTTAATATTACCGACAGTTGTGTTTCCAACTTCACTTCCAGCGGATTCGTTAATCGAATATTTTTATAAATTTTTTAATAAATATTGAATGAAATTGTATCGTTACTTTTTTGACTGTCCTTTTTTTTTGCGAATATAAGCGAGAATTTTATCGCGATCGGACTCGGAAAGCTGCTCGTCGTCAAGTAAATGACGAAATAGTAATGTGGCGTTTCCGCCAAACAGTTTTTTTGCCATTCTCTTAAATGTGTCACGAACAGCTTCACCTTTTTCTTTTGTTACGGAATATCGATAGGCGCGTTCTCCTGAAATTTTTTCATGCTGAACCCAGCCCGAATGTTCCAAATTCTGAAGAAGAGTCAGAATTGTCGTATAGGCCAGCGAAGTATCGTTCACTTTATTCACTTGGTCAAGAACCTCCTGAACTGTCGAAGGCCCCTGCTCCCATAATATTTCAATAAGAAGCCGCTGCTGGTCACCCAATAACGAAATATCTTTCATAACAACTCCTTTCGCGAATAGCTGCTGGTTCTGCGGAATGGCTGCGCAATTGAAATTTTTCGGAATCAGACCGAAAAAACCAATTTATGAATACAAACGGGAGAAAAGCATAAATACACTGGCGACAATATAGTATTATGTCTGCAAATAAAATCGAATATTTCCGGCACCGTTTGTATGACTGACCGTCTTATATTTACTATATTACTATTATCATTAGTAGTTGTCAATAAGAATCTTCTCTTTTTTTTTATTTTGTTTCAAAATAAAAATATTCGATGATAATTTTTGGATGGAAGGTGATATCTTTCGAATATGCGAGAAGCCTCCCGATCTATAAAGATATTCGGGAGAGAAAGCGGAAAATTCAAGTCACGGAAGAATTATCCGACAGGAATTAAATGTAGCGTTTGATCTTTTGCTGCATTTGATGTTTTAATTTGCGACAACATATTTTTCTGAGTATAGTAAGTCAGCAGTAAGTTAAATTGAAAAAACGATATATTTTCTTATGTATTTCGTACTTCTGGGGACGATCTAAACATCGTCAGAAAGCATCACTATAAAAGCGGGCGAAATGAGAAAAAAGAAGTTAATACTTTGAAAAACGGGGAAATGAACAGATAACTCGTTAAGTGCGGAAGACGTTAGTCACTGTTCTTCATAAAAGGTTTACAGAATGCACTTTAACGCAGAATTATACTGATCCCAAGATGAATTTTCCGTTATAACATCAAAAGAACAAACAATTCACATAGTCAATCGGCGAAAATGACGGATAATTTAAAATAAATGCAGTATAAAACGGCAGTTTTAGAAAAATTTCGTTTAGAAATAAATCCGAACCAGCATTTCATGACGAAGAAACGTGCCCCTGGTCTTTTTGTAAAGCGGATTCGCCATTATAGTATTTTTTGCGGAACTTTAAGCTGTAATTGGTGTTTTATTGATGTCAGGCACAGGTTAGGTTCGTTTTTCACATTCAGAACGAAGGAGATTCTTAATGAAAAAAACTTTTGTTTCTTCACTTATTTTTATTGTTTTATTGACCATTTCTTTTGTATTGTCCATTGAAATTGGGTTTGGTGCGTAAAAACGCCCGGCGACGATTACGTCTTGATAGAGACAAATCCCGATTTTGTTTTTGCACGGGATCTTGAATCGCCCCGTAATTCACCGGGTGAAAAATCCCCGATTCTCTCTGATTATTGTCTTGCCAAATACCCTGTCGTCAACAAAGATTATATGAAATTCGTCAAGGCAACCGGTCATCGAACTCCCAAATACTGGGAAAACGGACAGTACCCAAAAGGTAAGGAGCGTCATCCAGTTTTGGAAGTTTCGTTTGAGGACGCGCAAGCGTATTGTCAATGGTTGGAAAGCAAGAATCCGAAGTGGCATTTTCGTTTGCCTACCGAAGCGGAATGGGAAAACGCCGCCGCTGGCCCAAATCATTTTGAATTTCCATGGGGCAATGCGTCGGACGTGAATTTGAACCTTGAAAAAAACGGGACAAAGTTCAATTTTAACGCGGTTGTTATATCCAAATATTTAAAACGTGAACCGAAACGAGTTGTTCGTTTCGTTCATCAGAAATCGTCAAAAGAAGGTGAAACAATTCGGTTGAACGAACTGGTTTCCGTCGATTCTTCCGGTCGTGTAAAAGGCTGGATCAATCATCGGGATTACACAGGTTTTGTTTATACTGATCTCTTCAAAATGTTATCACGGGAAGGCGGTTATACAACACCAGTAGACAAATATCCCGAAGGTAAGAGTCCCTATGGCTGTTTTGATATGGCCGGTAATTCCTGGGAATGGACAAGTTCGGTTATTACGGCGGTTCAGGGCGCGGAGCGGGGTAAATCGGTAAACGCCATTCGAGGCGGGTCCTGGTATGCTAACATGAATAGTTGCCGAACGAATTATCGCGGAGAAGGACGTCGTCCGCAGGGCTGTTACAATACAGTAGGATTTCGTGTCGCGGCTTCAAAATAGAATTTTGTCAATATACTCCCAAAACAAAATACCAGGTTTACTTTTTTGTTCACAACCGCCCCCGCATTTCATGTCGAAGAAACGTGAATCCGGCCTTTTCGTAAAGCGAAATCGCCATTTCACGGGCATTTAAGAAGAGGTCGCAAACGCCCTGCCTGCATGCTTCGTTCTTGAGCTTGTCGAGAATCGTCGTCGCGATTCCTTGTTGCCGGTATTCCAGACGGGCATAGAAATTAAAGAGATACCCGCAATTGCCCGTTGTGTTGCGCTCCTTTGGCAATACAGTAAAAAATAGACAACAAACCAACGTCATAATTTGTTTGTCCAGAACCGCGACAACACTTGTCAGTATGTCCCTGTTGTGTCGTTTTCGAAATATCGGTTGTGTTAGGCAGTATCTCGTCAGTCAGGGAACAGTTCTTTGTTTCTTACAAGTATTCCTGCCGTAATTCAACAATCGAGATCACATTGTTTTTGTCAAGAAATCGATATTGCATATTGTAATTTCGAAGATTTCTGGTAAAATAAAGAATTGGACGAAGATCGTCTTATACCGGAAATAGTGTATATAGCAACTCGAATGCCGTCAGCTGAATTTGTTGGTGTTCACGACAGGTGTGTATAAAAAAATGTCATTCGATGATTCGTTTGGAAAATTTGTCAACGTCTGACTTGCAGATTATTGGACAGAGAAGAAAAATGAGCAAACATAATATATCAAAAGAAATCGTACTGAAAAACGATATGTTCGCCATTTTGGATATGCTGGATACCTTGGGGATGAGATATTGGGTTGACGGCGGCTGGGGAGTCGATCTTTTGTCAGGTCAGCAGAATCGGGATCATCGGGACTTGGACATTGATTTTGACGACGCGTATTTTGACCAACTCCTGACTCTGTTGCGGCATAACGGTTACAGTATAACGACCGATTGGCGTCCTGTTCGCATAGAACTCTATCATGACCGATTGGGGTTTCTCGATATTCATCCGTTAACAATGGCTGCGGACGGAAGCACTCGGCAGTCTGACGGGAAAGGCGGATGGTACGACTTTCAATTTGACTGGTTCACAAATGTCAACTTTGAAGATCGAATAATCGCCTGCATTTCTCTTGATGGTCAATTACACTTTCATTCCGGTTATGAGCCGCGTGAAAAAGACTTGATCGATTTGCAAATTTTGAATATGCTTAAAAGTCAAAATATTATGGAACGTTACCAAGATTTGATCAGTCAATACATGGAATTTTTTTGTAACAAGTTGCATTCTCGCTGCGTGGGAACCGTCGGCAATCGGGACGCCACTGACTTTTTTAAACGCAAATTGACTGATTTCGGATGGCTGACGGAAGAAACGTCCTTTACCGCTCTTGATTGGAACAATGAAGGGGCGACGCTCGTTTGTAATACACAATCATTTAAAGTCAAAACAAGTCCTTATTCGTTGGGCTGTTCCATTCACGGTCAGCTTGTCGAAGCGGATTCCATTATAAAACTGGAACAAAACGATCTTTCAGGAAAAATTGTCTTACTTCATGGCGAGTTGGCCCAAGAGCCGCTTATGCCGAAAAATTTTGTGTTTTACAATCCGGATGAACATAAACGAATAATCGCGGCGTTGGAAAAGAGCGGAGTTTCCGCGATTATTACGGCAACGGCTCGACATTCGGCATTGGCGGGCGGTGTCTATCCTTTTCCCATAATAGAGGATGGTGATTTTGATATTCCCTCCGTCTTTATGACGGAAGAAGAAGGAAATCGTCTTCTGACCTGTTGCGGACAATCGGTTCAGCTCGATTCTGTCGCAACACGGATCCCTTCTTCCGGATGCAATGTAACAGGCCGAAAGGGAAATAATCCTGGAAATCGAATTGTCGTAACCGCACACATCGACGCTAAAAGAGGAACACCGGGAGCTATTGATAACGCAACAGGCATAATCATTCTCCTTTTACTGGCAGAACATTTGAAAGACCTCTCGTTCGATGGCAAAACGATAGAATTACTTGCCATTAATGGTGAGGATTATTATGCCGTTCCCGGTCAAATGGCATTTCTAAATGAAAACAAAAATCAATTTGACAATATTACGGTTAATATTAATATTGATTGTGCCGGATATTACAATGGTAAAACTGCAGTTTCCCTGTTCGATTTGCCAGCCAGACTCCATAAAATCGCTTTGAATCTCATTAACGATAATGACGAGCTTGTCGAAGGCGTCCCTTGGTATCAAGGCGATCATTCCCTGTTTCTGCAAAATGGGATAGCGGCCATAGTGTTTACTTCCCAATGGTTTTTGGATAATATCGAAACTCAAAACGTTACTCATACGTTAAAAGATACCCCCTCTGTTGTTCGTTGGCAGACTCTCGTTGCTATTGTCGAAACAATATCTAAGTTTTTGCATGCAATATAATTGCTATTGAAAAAGATATTTTTTTGGATAAAATAAAATACATTGCGAAACAACGAAAAATGAAATGAGGATACATACCCTACTCGACAATACTGATACTTACAGGATTTAACCAATATACACTTTCTCATAGTTTTTTTGCGATTATGGCGATTCCTTTATGAATTTTCTTTTTGATGTCATAAATACAAGTAGATTCACGAAGTCAATCGATCGTTCAATTGGAAAAATTGTTGCATTGTAACAAGGGGTTAATATTATGACTGCTTTGAAGGAAATACCTTCCGATTATGAAATGCAAACCTTGATTGGAGTAAAGGCATATTTCGTTTGGAAACAATTTTGTTCAGAAATTTCAGCGTTATATGATATGGAATGTCAATGGAATGATGGCGGTAAAAAATGGAAGTACGAATACAAATTTCGCCGAGGAGGTAAAACGCTTTGTACTCTGTACGCAAGACAGGATCGCTTTGGTTGCATGATTATATTTGGAAAAGACGAACAGGAACGAGTGGAAATAATCCGTGATTGTTTGTCATTGCATACAATGGAAATATATGATGCCGCAACAATTTACCATGATGGAAAATGGGTAATGTTTGATCAGTTTTTATCTGTTGTCGATTTAAAATCCTTACTTGCCATAAAGCGTAAACCCAATAAAAAATAGGATCAGACAACTCTTAGCCCTTGTTCAACAGATTACAACATTCAATGGTATTGCTCCCGTGAAATCTGTATTGCCTCGAAAACATAAGATACGAACACCTGCTTTTCGAGGTACTATTCTCCTTTTATTCCTTCGCTACCAAGTATTGTAGTCATTATATACCGCTCATCTATCCGATTTACGACAGTTATGTTGATAAGGTACTGCGGTGCTTCCATACAATCGATCGGTTCACCTTATTTGAGAATGTCGATCTCAAAGAATACACGTCCTTCAAAGCAATACTAAAAGCTTTTTGAATATTTTATCATCTGGATAAATACAATCTTAAAGAATTCGATAAGTCTTTTTGACTTCTCGACAAAGAGTATTTTAATAATTGCGAATAAGTACGTATGAAATAATGTCTGAATAATGCTGTTATACCGATTCAATAATAAATTTTCTGTTATAACCTTAGAAGAACCGTCGATTCACGGAGTCAATCGGCGGTAATGACGAAAAATTTAAAACAAAAGCAGTATAATAGCTTCAAGCTCTTTTATTCTTGCTTCAAGCTCATGAATTTTAAGGTTTTTGGGATCTTCCGTACAGTTCAAATCGACTGGAAATCGCCGATTTGTTGACAGTTTTTCGAAAATTTTCACCGTTATCAGGATATCTCTTGATAAAATCATTGACGCGAGTACTTGCATCTGCTATACTCATACCTGGAAAGTGTCCCACCTTTCGAGTTAATGTGCATAATCGCCGCGAACGGTTACTATTTATTAGGAATTGAATATGAAAAACCTCAATATTTCTAAAGAAGCAATTGAAAAGGCTCGTCACTTTTATACACTTTCCAAGAATGCTGCCCTTGATGTTTATTCAAGCCATTCCTCTGCTGATTACATAGCTGAATTATGGAACACTGATTCTTCATTAACCTCACAAGTTGTAGAATATATAATTCGTGATATAGGTTTATTATCAAATGTCACATATTGTTTTACAGAGGCATTACACAAAATTAATGACATTAACTTTGATGATTTATGCCTTGAAATAATTAAAAATTCTTCTATTCATCTAATGACGCGAACGATTATTCGAAACTGCCTAATACTTAAAGAACATAAGTCATCCTTAGAACTAATTAAAAATAAAATACGTTCTGTATGTAGGAGGAGTCTTTCAAAGAATATTCAACCGGTTGTAATTATTGACGACATACGTGAATTATATTTGTACCAACATGGTATTGCGCATAAATATATTGAGCTTGATAAAAATATATTATCTCTACATATAGCACTAATTAAAAACCTTCAAAAGCAAACTATACACATAAATGAACGTGAAGTTATAGAAACAATTATAGATGCAACACAACAGGGTGATGAATATCTTCAAAATATATTGCAGGATAAAGAAAAGTCTGATTTTCATAAATCAACAGCTATATTTATGTTAGGGTGCAATATTAATCCGATTAACTATAGGTTACTTAACTCATATTTCGAAGAATATTTTTACAATAGATATACTGAAACATGTCGTGAATTAATTGGTGCTGTGGTGTATAGTTGTAATATTCAAGATATTGAGACATTTTTAACGGATCGATTAATGGCATTAAGAAATGACTGCAAAATGAATGGTGGTATATTTTATGTAAACTATAGACATAAACAATGTGTTATTTTACGTCTATTGGACGCTTGTGCCAGTATTACGATTACTAACGAAAAGCTAATTAATGAAATATTCCGTCTACTTGAATATAATAATAAATACATTCAAGTCGCAGCGGTCCTTGCATTAGAACAGCAGGGAATTATATGCTCCTACCAGGAAAAAGTATTGAAAAAATATCTATGCAGCGAACGATCGTTTCGTAAAACTCATATAATGGCTTGTTCTGATCTCTGCCACTTACGACCTTGTGTTATTTGTAGAAAAAGTGTGTAAACGTACTCAATCTGAAACGGCTTGTCATCACCTGGTATGCCAACATTGGTTCAGTTCGCAAAGGATACATAGATCGGTATCGCATACTTCTCCACTGTCACATGATAAAGTTCTATACTGCTTTTATTTTAAATTTTCCGTCATCTCCGCCGATTGACTACGTAAATCGGCTGTTCTTTTGACGTTATGACGGAAAATTCATGATGGAATCGGTATAATTCATGGGAACGAGAATCCGTTGGCATGGATTATGCAACATCTGCGTTTGGCGTCGATTGACGATTTAACTTTTCTGTTATTATAACAGTTCTTTCGTGTTGGTCATCCATCTTGTTCCTTTCTCCCTTTTTGTACGGATTCTTGGGACCTCTTTAGTATACTTACTGTTCGAAATCCTTCTTCTTCTCAGGGAACCTCTCAGGGGATATACGATTTAAGTTCCAGCGTTTTTATAAGTATTGTCAGCCAGTCGTTATTCCGTCCAGAAAATCGAATTTCACTCTTTAATTATGAGAATTCGAATTTATAATCGTTCACACTTGTAAATATTTCCTAATTACGTTTATTTCACATACTTCATTACGAGCTTCAAATATTCATATAATTTTAATATTTTAAGTTTTTCTTTTTGTAGCGTTTGAACGCATTTTCACCAGCCATTCGTCTACTTGATCGGCGATAAGATCAAGTACAGCTAATTGACATCCAATATTGACGTAAACTTAAATCGGGATTCTCCGCTATTTTTGACAGAACAGCAATAAAAGCGTTATAATTCTTGTCGATTGAAAAGATCTCCGAATGTACTAACGCCCGTTTCAAGTTATGAAAAACTTTCGCGTTGAAAATTTATTATTTTTTCTTAGGCATAATAATCTAATTATATAAAATCACAAGATCTGCCGCAAGTTCATTACTGTTGAAAAATTGTATTTTAGCATTTTTAACAGACGGTCTCGAATTGTCTCTATTTTGCCATTGGGGCCTGTGCTTGTTTGTCTTCGTCCTGAGATTTTCATTTCTCGTCCGTTTCACCTCGCATTCAGGCGCGTTATAGAGACGTATATTATATGTAACTAGAATCTGTTTTGAACTTTTGATCCGCAAAATTTTTTCAGAGAAAAGTTGTTGTCTTGACACGAATGAGCGGATAATGCCCCCAAAGGGATAGTTTGATTCATTTATCGCGGCACCATTGGGGCACTTTTTAATGTTTTTCGTTATTCGATACAAATACGACAAGAAACAAAAATATCATAGATACCGTTATTTACGATACCTATGATATTTGTTGAAAGAGGCGTCGGTGGGATTCGAACCCGCAAATCGCGGATTTGCA
>CAZZEF010000127.1:11040-13058 GCA_964652875.1 uncultured Planctomycetaceae bacterium | reverse complement strand
CCGCAAGCTCATGAAGTCAGCCAGCCGTTCCTCTGACCTTAATTTCAGAATAAAATAAAATATAATGGATCTGGCCTCTTACCGAACAGAAGAAATTATTTTATCGATTGAGCGATGATCGATTGAGCGAGTGTTTTTTTAATGAGATCTTCATCGGAGATAAATTCGATTCCCGTTTCCAAGGCGGTCAATTCATAATTTTTCAAAAGAGCGATCATTTTCGGAGTCCATTTGACGCGGTCTTTCATTGTCGTCAAAAAGCCGGATATATTATATTTTTCCGCATCGGCCGCCAACTGTTCCGCCTCCTGTTCCGTATACAGATGATGATCCGCGAAAGATCGAAATTCAACGGGAACAATTCCCGCCTTTTCAAGTGATTTACGGAAGCCGTCCGGATTACCGAGACCGCAAAACGCAATGAAACGCCTGTTTTTCTGATCTTTTTTCCATTCGTCAAA
Source organism: uncultured Planctomycetaceae bacterium (assembly GCA_964652875.1). Classification (GTDB taxonomy): domain Bacteria; phylum Planctomycetota; class Planctomycetia; order Pirellulales; family Thermoguttaceae; genus JAUNBG01. The sequence continues at coordinate 12,597 of CAZZEF010000127.1, read as the reverse complement.
TGAGTTTTGGTGATCTTTTTCCCCGGATCGGCAAGAAAAAACCCGGCGGAATGAATGAATAATTTCCCCCCAAACGGATCGGGGAGAATACCGAAATACTTTATCTTTGATCTCTTGACGAATGTCAGAAGAAACAAGATCGGCCCGACTTAACAGAATAAAGTCCGCTCGTTTAAGAGAGGGGACAGGCTCCCGGAGCAAACCTCTTGGGAAAATCGCGTTGCACCCAAACGGATCAAGAGCATCCAAAAGAACAATGTCAACGGTTCGGGCAAGTCGGCGATGCTGAAACGCGTCATCCAAAATTATCAGATCCGTTTCCCGATGTTGATCGAGAAAACCGGACGCGATTTGAAACCGGTCAGGTCCCTGAACATGGGGGACATCAGTCAGTCGCAAGGCCAATTCCCGGGCTTCATCGTTAAGCGGCTTCGTCTCACCAGCCCGGATCTGAGAATGATATCCTCTGCTGATCAATGCAGGATGAAATCCCCGAGAAATAAAATACTCCGCCAGCCAAGCGGTAAAGGGGGTTTTGCCCGTCCCTCCCATTGTTATATTTCCAACACTGATTACAGGAACGGATACACTTTTTATTTTTTTTATTTCTTTGTCATATAAAAAGTTATTAAAACGGACTCCGGCTTCGTATCCAAGAGAGATCAAACGAAGAGCAAATTTTTCTCCGCAAGCGGTCATTCCTTGCGACTGACCGCGGACAAGATCCAAAAAATGTTTTTCCAGCATTTATCCATTATCACTTTCAACGGCAAGCCCATTTATTTAAACATGGGGAGATTGAGCTGGGGCATTCGTTCCGCGGCGGACAGTTCCGCGGGCGCGGATTCCCGGACACCGTTTTTGTAATCAATATAAGCGGTCCATTTTTCCGCGTTGAGTCCGTATTTTCGATGCGAGATCTTTTCAAGCGTTTTCATTGCTCCGATTTGAAGCGCTCCGTCGTCAAGCCGTTCTCCGGTCATCGCTTCCTTTAAGACAGCCAAAAGATCCGGCGCGAGATCTTCCTGAAACTTGGACAGATTGCGCAAAACAGCAAGACGGACGTCCTTTCGTATTTGGTTCTCTTTTTCTGAACCGGGAGTAATAAGATACGCGGACTGACGATAAAGCTGAACCAAACGATCAAGCGCTGTCTGACGCATTTGGGTATTGTCGAACGACTTTTTAACCGAGTAACAGTAATTCCCCAAAGCGTTGATCGCTGAGAGACGAACGCCAAGTACTTCATCGTTTAAAGCGATTGAGTATATTTTTTCCGCATCCTCACTGGCCTTATTGGATGTTATCTTATCCAAGGCTTCGATCGACGAACGGCGAATATTCGGATCTTGTGACCGAGTGTATTCCTGCGCCAACTGCAGGATCAAAATTTCTTTCTGTTCATTGGTTGCCGATTTTCCTTTTTCCCCTTTTTCCTTGATCAAGGCCATTCGCTCCCAAGGACGAAGTACTCCTTCGATCTTGTCGCTTTTTCTTTCCGTCCCGGGAAAATGAAGCAAAAATGGGCATCATAACCGTTCCCAGTGACTTTGCCCA
>CAZZEF010000127.1:6260-11030 GCA_964652875.1 uncultured Planctomycetaceae bacterium | reverse complement strand
GCAAAAATTCATTATCGGTCGGCAAAAACGGGGTACTGCAGCCAGATGGAGCAAGACAAACGATCATTATTAAAAAAAGAGCGCCGCGTGCCGTTTTTCGTATGCCGGTCAATTTTCTTTTAGTTCCTGTCATAGAACGGGTTCCATTGCAATGCTTAAACAAAGGATATTCGGATAAAAACAAAAGATCAAAGAGCGAAAACAGAACAATGATTCGTTCTGACTCGCTTCTCATTATTCGCCTTCGCGGACGATTTTTAAAGACCGCCCGAAACAACTAGATCGAACTGTAATCTATTTTTGTTTGTAAAACAAGACCGTTTTGAAAAATTTCTTCGAATAAATGAAAATTTCATCAAGAGACTGAAAATATCTCCGCCCCTCCACTGGCTGTTTTATACTGCTTTTATTTTAAATTTTCCATCATTTTCGCCGATTGACTGCGTGAATCGGCTGTTCTTTTGACATTGTAACGGAAAATTCATTTTGGAATCGGCATAAAAATCAGAAATATTCCTGCTGTTAACAGAGCCGTTTTTATAACCGCAAAACAGAAAATTCCGGTGTCTATACAGATCAAATCGGAAAATATAACAGAAACGACTGAAATTTTAAAAATTGATCTTTCATCATTCAATTGATTTTGTTACTATCGACAGCGGTTTTGTTTTGATTCAGCGGTCGAAAAGAATTTTCTCTTTCGTTTCCGATTGTTTTTTGAGAGAAACTGGAGATGTTTGACAAACGCGAATCAAAATAAAAACCGATCTGTTCCCGCTAAAATAATTGACCGGCGGTCAACGGGACGGATCGGTCAATTAATTATCGGCTTGCGGCTGATCTGCTAATTATCGGCTTGCGGCTGATCTGCAATTGGAACCTTTAATTAATATTGTGTTTTATACGACCAGCATTTTAAATTATCCGCAATTTTCGTTGATCGGCTTCAGAAACGGCTATTGACATCTAAATGGAAATTTGATAATCAAACCGCTGGAACAAGCGATATAAACGGCGGTGTCCGATTACCGCCTGATAATTCAGGAAAAAACAATGAGAAAACTTTTAAGATCCGTTTTGGGCAGTCCGATCCTTTGGGGCGGACTGATAAGTTTTATCTTTTACTGGTGTATTCATCGGGGCATGATCGCCAATGAACTTGTGATCCGATATACGGCAGGTCATCCAGTCGAATACATAACCGTCATTATGTTTTTCATTGGAATGGTCGGAATGGTTTTCCGGCTGTTAACGATCAGACGGGAATGGAAGGCGGCGGAATTGGGACTTATTTTTCCCCCTTTTAACGGACATCGGGAAGATCTTTCATTGGTTAATGAATATCTTCAAGCGCTGGAAAAGGCAAGTCAGGTCCGCGGTGTTTCACTTTTAATCAGCCGTCTTTCGTCCGCGCTCTCTTTTCTGAAACTCAACGGGGCGCCGGGTGATCTTGAACAGGAACTTCGCTATCTTTCTGAAGAAGAGGCCATTCATTCCGAATCGCATTACGGAATGGTGAAAATGTTTATTTGGGCGATCCCGATTTTAGGTTTTCTCGGAACCGTTATCGGTATTACCCAAGCGCTGGGAAATCTCAATCTTACCGAACTGGAAGCGACGAGTAAAAATTTGGCGGACGGCCTTCAAGTCGCGTTCGATACGACCGCGTTGGCTCTTTCGCTTGTTTTTATCCTCTATTTCTTTATGTTTTTTGTTCGAAACCGCGAAAATTCTCTTTTTCAAAAGATCGATCTGATGGTTGAAAAAGAACTTCGAGGACGGTTTGAAGATCCCGATGATCTTTCCGGCAGTAATCTCGGACTGACCGATAAACTCTTGGAAAAGATCTCGAACACAATGGAACTAATGGCCGTCAAACAGACGGATCTTCTTGCTGGCGCGATCGAAAAAATTAACGGGAAAAGCGAAAATCTGGCCTTGAATGCCGCAAAAGAGATCGAAAACGGACTTGCTCAAGCGCTGGCGGAACAGGTCGCCGCCGAAACAAAAAATCTCATCGACGGATCAATTTCCCCTCTGGTCTCCTCTTTGCGGCAAAACGCAGACGATCTCGGATCCGTCAAACGGCAGATGCTTCAGGAAGAAAAACTTTTGGAAGAGATCTTGCGCGCAATGGGTGAGATCTCCCGGTTGGAAAACGTTTTAAACGGTAATCTTGCCGCCCTGCGGGAATCCGGTTACTTTGAAGAAGCGGTCAATACTCTCTCGGCCGCAGTCGTCCTGTTAAATAATAAATCAGGAGCAAACCTGACCGGCTCCGCTCTTCGTTTCAATACACAATCCGGACTGGCCGCCAAACGGTCTGACGACGCAACGAACAATATCGAAAATTCGAATGACGAAAACAACAGCGGAAAGATCTTCGGCAAATCCGTTTTTCGAACTATTTTCGACCAAGACAACAATCGCGCATCGGATCAGGAAACATCATCGAATATTTCCGAGTCCGGGACGAAAGATCTTCTGAATTCTCCAGAAAACAAGACCGGAACCAAGACCGAATCCGATACTTCAAGTCCCGGTGATCGTCTGTTTCGGACCAACTCCGATTCATTCAATTCGAAATCGGGTTTTATTGGATCGTCTCAAGAAAATTTTGGTTCGCGAGACCGTCTTCCTATTCGCGGCGTCTTTTCCGAGGCCGATACTCCAAACAGTGACGGGACAATTTATTAATGGCGGGTAAAAAAGGTCGTTGCAGAGAAAGTCAGGCGGAAGTTTCGCTCTTCCCGTTTCTGGCGGTTCTCATTTGTACAATGGGCATGTTGGTTATGCTGTTGGTTCTTATGAGCGACAGTTCTTCCGACAACGCTCTTGCGCAGCTTCGCGATAAAAAGGATCAGGCGAATCTTCAGAGTCAAAAACTTCCGACGGACGCGCCAGCGGGTCAGAAGGACCTCAACGATCCGTCCAGGGATCCTTTGTCCGAAATAGACAAGAAGAATTTCGATAAATCAGATCAAGGGAAAGACAGTAACGATTCGCCAGCCGGTCGAAAGATCGCCGGAAACAAGAGTATCGAAAATAAAACGAAAAAAATCAGTCCGGAACTCCAAAAAGAATACCTTCGCTGCCGAAATCATTTTAAAAATTTCCCCCTTGATCAGCTTCGGGAAGAAACGGAGTCTTCCGGCTGGTTCCTTGAAGAACTGACAACGTTGAAAAAAAGAACGGAAGCAACACTGACCCAAGAAAGAGATCGGCTTTCGTCCATTGAAAAAGTTTTATCGGATCGCGTTAAAGAATTCAGAGAATTGCGGACAGCTGTTGATCTTTTGCAAAACAAGCCGTCTGATAAAAAATCAGAAGATCTGCTGAAAAAGGAAGCCGCTGACAAAAAAGCGGAACTGGTCCGACTTGCCGAATCGGTCGCCCAACTGAAAGAAAAACAAAAACAGGCCAAGCCCGTTTATTCCGTTGTTCCTTATCAGGGAAAGTCAGGAACCAAACGCTATCCTATTTATATCGAATGCAATAAAAACGGAGTTTTTCTGATGCCGGAAGGAGTTCCTTTCGCGCCTGAAGATTTTCTGCTCGGAAAATACCCCGGCAATCCGTTTGATTCCGGTCTCCGCGCCGCCCGTCAATGCATTTTGAATAAAACGCCCGATGAAGGACTTGAAAAAGAACCCTATCCGCTTTTGATCGTTCGACCGGGCGGAGAACAGGCTTATTACGCCGCTGTTTACGCGCTGGCTTCCTGGGGCGGCGAATACGGTTATGAACTTGTTGACGAAGATTGGGAACTGAATTATCCCGAACCTGATCGGCAAGCCGAAACTCAAATACGTCTGCAGGTCCAAACAGCGCGGGCGCAGTTGGCGGTTCCGCTGGCGGCCATTCTCGCGTCGGCGCAGAAAAACGGCGATCTGGCCCGATACCGAAAAGAAATGAGCGGAGCAGACAGTTTCTCTGACATGAATAATTCATCTGTTTCAGAAAACGGTTTCGAAACGGCGTCGATACAAAGTCAGTTGGGAAACGGCGTCCGTCTGGCTCCGGTCGGAGGATCCGCTTCCAACGATTCGACCGCAATGAAGACAGGAACAGGATCCGTCATTTCCCCCGGATCCGGATCTTTTGTTTCTGGCGGATCAAACTTGACCGTTTCTGGCGGATCAGGATCGGATCTTGCGATAAACACCGCCGGTACAGCTGATCCGTTCGCGGAAGCCCAGCCCCTTCCCGCTTATGCCGGAGCATTTTCTTCAAAATCCCGAACAGGATCCGCCGCCGCTTACCCTTCCGGTTCTTCCGGCCCCAATCAACTCTCTCTTGCCGGTGAATCAAACGCGGGAATCGGCATAACCGCCGCTTCTCAAAACATTGGGCAAAACGGCCCGTATCCTTATTTGAATGACTTTTCAAATAAGAATAATGCCAATGGACAAAACGGATCCGCAAGCGCCGGAGGATCTTTCGCCGTCAGCGGACAGACCGGATTGACAAGTACCAGCGGGCAGACCGGACTGACAAGCGCCGACGGACCAAACGCCATCGAAGGTTCGGCGGTCAACGGTGCCCCGATCGATTCATCCAAACAGCTCCTTTCAATGGTTCAACAAACAGAAGCCCCGCCGGTCAATTCAAGGGCCGCAGACATGACATCGGTCAAAGGCGGCTGGGAACAGGTCGGCAATACGACTTACTCTCAATCGGGAACCGGTACTTCGTCGACCGGTTCGACTTCATCCGCTCTATCTTCCGCGTCGGGAGAGGGAGCCGGAATGCCCGGTCCTTCATTGAACA
>CAZZEF010000127.1:0-6250 GCA_964652875.1 uncultured Planctomycetaceae bacterium | reverse complement strand
TTAGACGAAAAATCTTGGGAAATAGAACAACTCTTATCCAAAAACAAAAATGACCCTTCCAAGGAAGAAGACAAGACACCCGGTTACGCATCGTCTCAATCAGCCATTCCGGGAAAAGCAATCAATCTGAACGAAGAAATGCGGAAACCGGTTAACGCATCGGTCGAACGGCCGATTTCAATCGAATGCCGGACGGACGCGATTGTCTTTCCGAAACAGCCTGGTCTGCGTTTTCCTTATACCGCTTCAACCGCGGCCATGAATACGGGAAAAGTTGAAAAGGATCTGCTTGAAACAACCGTTCTTTGCATTAAAGGCTGGGGCGCCGCAGGAAGAAACATGTACTGGATCCCTTGGATCAGCGTCAAAGTCGCACCGGGCGGAGAACAAAATTTCGAACGCGTTAAAAACCTTTATCAAAAACAGGGAATAACCGTTAAACGAGACACATCGGGTTAAACGAAACCTTTCGATTTGTCCGGCATGTTTTCGGCATAACGGCAGCGGGAAAAAATGATTGTCCCTATGATTTTGAAATCGGTCTGTTCATACGGTCCTTAAAAATATTTTCCGCATTTGAATCAATTCAGAACCAAATATAAATTAACATCGAACGAGAACCGGAATACTCAAAATGAAAAAACGGCGCGTATTTTATCAGCATCGATCTCAAAACGAGAATTCGGAAGGAATAGGACAGGATTCCTTTCTCGATATTGTTTCCAATGTCGTCGGCATTCTGATTATTCTTGTTATGGTTGCCGGAGCCCGGGTTGGATCGATTCAGTCCATTACGGAGAATAAAACGCCGGATTCCGTTGCCGCCCCTCAAACGGATCAGATCCTCTCGAATCCGAACTTGTCCGAAAACAGGATCCGCAATGACAAAACGGCCGCCGTATTGAAAGAAGATAAAAAGAATTCTGAAATCGCGACGGATCAGAAAATTCCGGAAGAAATTCCGTCCGAAGAAGAAATAAAGGAATTCATCGCTTTATGTCAAAAATTTGAAAAAAACAGAGACAATATTATCAATCTTCATAAAGAAACGGCAGAAATAAATCAGCAGCTGGAAAAAACGAAACAGCTTGCCGACGGGGCCGAGATCAAACATACGCGAATGATTGAAGATCTATCGAAATTCAAAGCGGCCGTTGAGTTGGAATCGGAAAAAAAAGCGGCCGGTGAAAAAATACTTTTCGATCTTCAACGGGAAAACGCCGATCTGGACTCAAAAATCACTGAAGTCAAACTCTTGAAAAGGCACCAAAAAATTCGATCACCCTTGAAAACCGTCCGACTCCGCTCGGTAAAAAAGTTGACGGACACGAGGCTTTTTTTGTTGTCAAAAACAAAAAAATTTCGCATATTCCGATGAATGTTTTCTCGGAACGTCTGCGCTCCTTTTTCAGAAATTACCGCGACATTAATAAAACGATTATTCATGAAAAAATCGGGCCGGTCGAAGGATATTCCTTTATCATTCAAGCCAGCCTTCACCAGGTCCGTCAAGCCAATCAGTCGATGATCTCCTTCAATTTCGATTACGGGGAATGCGTTCCGGAAAACGACAATATCGGCGAAACACTGGAAGACGCGTTAAAAGACGGATCCGTTTTCCGCCAAAAGCTTTCTTTATATCTTCAGGAACGGAGTACGGTTACCTTATGGGTCTATCCAAATTCCTATCATGAACTTCGGGAACTGAAAAAACACCTCTTGGATCACGGATACAATATCGCGCTGCGGCCAATGGACAACGGACGCCCAATTCGATTCTCCCCGGACGGTTCAAAGTCGGTTTCCTATTGATTGGATCTCTGGTCCTGTTCCAGCTGGATCTTAAAATAACAGACAAATTCGCCTTGATGAAATCGGTATTTTGGGTATAATAAAGAACCTGTTTGATTATATTCCTTAACGAAAGCCTTTTTCGCTTTTCCGCCATACGTTTTTTGAAACCGAAAGATTTTCAACGATTCAAACGGACTTCCAATGGAAAAAACGGGCAAGGCTGAAAACAAACGGTCGCGACGGATTATCGGTCAAACAGCTTGCCCTGCCAAACGAATGTAAATAAACAATAAACGGAAATGAACTGACTGCAAAGGAGAATAGAGAATGAAAGGTATCACTGACATTGATGAAGGAACAATCCGACGGATCGACTGGCAGGAACTGATGCCGGGAACGATGCTTCTGCGTTCCTTTTCAATGGCTCTGAAGATCTTCATTATTGTTTCGTTTTCACTTTTCCTTTCACTGGCGGTCAGTTGCTCCTCCAAGACTTGCCGACAAGATCTCAATATAATGAAGATTTTCGGCGGTAACTCCTCCGCGGCCGATTCTTCCGGGGTCCGTAACGAAACCGCCTCCGAAGCGCAAGTCGCGCAAAAGGTCTGTCCGGCCGAAGCGGTAAAAACTCTTGTTCCCTGGAAACCTTCCCTGTGTCATTTTTTACCGGGGCAGACTTGTCGGTCAAGGGATACCAATACGGAGATCACTTTTTCCGACAGCGCGGTCTTTGTTCTGATTCTGTTTGTTTTTTCTATTCTTGGTATGATGCTGGCAAGAGCTTCCGGAGTTCGTTTGGCTTCAACGGAACGTTCTGGACTCGCCGACTCGCTGAAATACACTCTTGACAATTATAAATCGCTTGTTTTGATTTGCTTTATTTCGGGAATACTGATTTTTATTCCGGCGGCGGCCGCGGAAGGATGCAATTGGCTGGCGGGAATTATTCCCTGCCGACTGATCAGCGCGGCTCTGTTTCCTTTTAAAGAACTTTTCGCCTTTCTGCATGGGCTGATGTTCGTTTTGACCGTTGCCGCGTTTCCGTTAATGATCGCGGCCGTTGCGGTCGATCATTCCGACGGTTTCGATGCCGTTTCCCGCGGATTTTCTTATGTCCTTTCTCGTCCGGTTCATTATGCCGTTTATCTGACTGCCGCGGCTGTTTTGGCTGCCTTCGGAATACTGCTGATTAATTTCATTGTGCGCGAATCAGTTCTTTGTCTGGCGGCTTCTTCCTTTAAATTCCCAACCGATGCCCCAACCGGTTGGTATCTGTTTTGGATCAGAACTCTTTTAATGACCCCATTCGGCTTCGCGCTGGCTTTCCTGATTACTGCTGAAACAACAATTTATCTTGCGCTGCGCCAAAGCGTCGACGGAACCCCCGTTGCAACCTGGCATTCAAACAGTTCACATAAACCGAGCCGAAAACTGGCTCCGATCCTTGACGACGCCGCCCAGGTTTCCATTCCTGACGAACTTTCAAAATCCAATCCTGATGTTAAGGAATAAAACATTTCTGCTCCGTTTTCACTGTTCAACAGAACGATGAGTTTGGTTTATCAATCGTCCTGACGCGTTATATACCGATTTCATGATGAATTTTCCGTTACAATGTCAAAAGAACAGCCGATTCACGCAGTCAATCGGCGGAAATGATCGAATATTAATAATAAAAGCAGTATAAAATAAATCTGATTCCTGTTCAACAGAATGATGACTGATTGAACTGTCTGTTTCCTCCGTCGGTCAAAAAAATGAACGATGTTCGATTCAATTTACCAATTTATGAGTTAAGGAATAAACAATGCCCGCTTCCATTACCCGTTTGACCCCTTTCGGAAGAAGCGCGATTGGATCTTTCCTGTTGGAGGGTCCCGGATCCTTTGAAGTTTTCGCGGCCGCTTTTCGCTTTCCATCCGGCAAAAAAATTGATCTTGACGGACTGATGGATCTTAAAAACCGGCCTGTTTTCGGACATCTTCATTTTTCATCTGCCGTTCATGAAGAAGTACTCGTTCATTTTTTCGACATGGATAAAATCGAATTTCATACACACGGAGGCGATTCCGTTGCCGCGGCCGTTCTTGATTTTTTCCGCGCAAAAAATATTGATCTTAAAAAGATTTTCTCTTCTGACGGATCCGTTGAAAGCGAAAAGACAACGCTTCTTCCTTATTGCAAAACGGAAAAAACGGCAATGCTTCTGCTCGGTCAGTCGGAAAGTCAATTTGAGAACGAGCGGAATATCTGTCCGAAAAAATTATCTGCCCGACTCGAAGCCGGTGTCCATTTGACGGTTCCGTTTTCCGTTTTAATCGTTGGACCTCCAAACGCGGGCAAAAGTTCACTATTGAACCGTCTTCTCGGCTTCGAACGGGTCATTGTCGATAAAACAGCGGGAACGACTCGTGACACAATTGCCGCGGAAACCGTTTTGGACGGATGGCCTGTTCTCTTTTACGATACGGCAGGTATTCGAAACACGGACGGAGAAATTGAACGGCGCGGAATTGAGCTGATCGAAAAACGGCTTGAGTCGGTCGATCTGATTCTCTTTCTTTTCGACGCGGCCTCTTCCGATCCCGATCCAGTGCGCTCCTGTCTGAATATTCTGACCGGGATCTTTCAAAAAGATCTCGCACCGATCCTCGCGTCAAAGAAAATATTGAAAATCATTAACAAAATCGATCTTCTTTCAAAAGAGGATCAAGAAATCGTTTCCCGAAAGAACGGTTTGAAAACAGAACATGTCCGCTGCCCGAACTCGGAATTGATCCTGACAGAAAAAAGAAATAATCAAAGCGGATCCGGTTTATTGAATAAGGAATTTGATTTCGGCGTCAGCGCGGCAACAGGCGAATATTCAGAAGATCTTGAAAAAGAAATTGTCCGAACCCTGATTGGACCGGACGTTTATTATGAAATTGAATCAAGTTTGTCCGCGGGTAAGACCATCGCGCTCCCTTTTACTGAAAAGCAACGGTCCGAACTTGGTAAAATTCTTGACTCTCATTCCATTTAAATTTTGATTCCAGCATTGAAAAGCCGATTCTTGAAGTCAACCGGCGCGAAATGAAATGTTCATAACAGTGTCGTATAAAATCCAAAAAAAACCGTCGATTGTTTTCGACGGTCTGAATTACACATGATTTAGTCAATTCCCTCTTCTCAAAGACTGACGGTGTTTTGCCATCCGAAGTCAATCGCCTTATTATTCTGTTCAACCAGCGTATTCTTTTTGAACTGTTCCCGAATATAATTATGAAGGTTTTCTTCGGTAAACAGCCCGGCAACTTTGGAAACCGCGGCAAGGCAAACAGTATTGGCCGCCTTGATGTTTCCAGCCTGAATCGCAAGATCAGTTGCTTTGACCGCGTAACATTTAGCCCGTATTCCTTCCGGAAGTTCATCGGACATCGAACTGTTATAAAGAATGATTCCGTTTTCGGGTACTTGAGCGGCGAAACGGAACAGGGACGGTTTATTCATCGCGATTAAAATATCCGGTTTTTCGACAACGGGAGAAGCGATTTTATTTTCACTCAAAACAACGGAACAGTTGGCGACACCGCCGCGCATTTCCGGACCGTAAGAAGGAAGCCAGGTTGCTTCGAGTCCTTTGCGGATCCCCAAATTAGCCAAAACCAGACCGAGTGAAAGAATTCCCTGCCCGCCGTAACCGGCAATTTTGATCTTGAGTTCTTTGCCGGAATACGGAAAACTCTTGTCCTCAAAATACTGCGGATCCTTGATTCCGAGAGTTCGAACGATCTCCGAAAACGAAGGATTACTGCGGGGACGCTGCTGGGTCGGACGCTGATCAATCTCGTCTTTGAAGATCTTCAGCGGAAAGGTCTTAACGACATCTTCTTCGATCCATTTGGCTGAATCGACCGGGGTCATATGCCAGTTGGTCGGACACATAGACAGAATTTCAATGAACGAAAAACCTTTTTTATCGATCTGCGCTTGAAGTCCGCGCTGAATCAGACGCTTCGTCTCTCTGATATGAATAGGCGAACTGACACTTGTTCGGGCCACTAAAACAGGAGCTTCCAAACCGGCAATGATTTCGGACATCCGGATCGGATAACCTTCATTCAGGGCGGAGCGTCCGTAAGGAGAAGTTGAAGTGATCTGTCCCAAGAGCGTTGTTGGCGCCAATTGACCACCGGTCATTCCGTAATTATTGTTATTAATAAACAGAACGATCATATTTTCGCCCCGATTGGCCGCATGAATAATATGGCTGGTTCCTATCGCGCTTAAATCGCCATCTCCCTGATAAGAAACGGTAATTGAATCCGGAATGCCCCGGGAAACCGCCGTTCCCGCCGCCGGAGCGCGGCCATGAGCGCAAGCAACCGCCGATGTATCGAAATAATAATACATAAACACCGAACAGCCGATCGATGTAATTAAAATCGTTCGATCCTGAATCGCCAATTCGTCA
>CAZZEF010000126.1:3808-13175 GCA_964652875.1 uncultured Planctomycetaceae bacterium | reverse complement strand
TCCTGCCGACATGATCGCCATAATTTCGCTTCGGGTCGCGGACGACAGATAAGGCCGGATCAAAAGAGGCGCTTCTGTCATGCTGATATAAATATTGGCCGAGGCCGAAAGAGATTCAATTCCGCTGATATTCATAACGCGAACCATGAGCCAGGCCATGAGTTTAACGACCCATTGAATAATACCGAGATAGAACAGTATTGCGGAAAGGGTTGAAATGAAAATTATTGTCGGAAGAACACTGAACGCCATCGGCGCTTTTTTTACGAGATCTTCGCTGAAGACAAAGCCTGCTCCTGTATTGGAAAATTCAACAATTTTTGTGAAAAACGTATTGGCGGCCTGAAAGACGGCTCCGCCGAAATGGGTCTTTAAAAGAAGAAAAGCCGCGATGAATTGAAGGAGCATACCGGAAATTATAACGCGAAAGTCCATTTTTTTTCGGTTTTCCGACAAACACCAGGCAACAAAAAGCATGAATAAAATACCAAACGCGCTGATCCATCTTTCCGTCATGCTGTCATTCGATCCTTGGAAACAAACAGTTTCCGTTAATGGTTGTTATGTTTTTGATAATATGAACAAGTTCGCCGGGAATCGGTCGTTTTCTTCGAAATCCCGGTTGTTTTGTCAAGACACTTGACTCAAATAACATTAATCGATCCTGTCGGACAAGATCGGACGTTGACCCGCCAGCGGTCGGCCAATGGTTATTGAACAAGTTCGCCCCGAATCAATATTTTACCGATTCGGATAATATTCCCTTGGTATTTCGGCTTGTCGAGTTCGGCGGGATCGACCATTGATTTATCAGCCAAATGTTTGCGGATGGGCTTGCCGGGAGCGATTTCGAGCTTGACGGTATGAATTTTTTCAGAATCGAGATCGGAAGCGATAATGCGGGAAGTGATTCGGGTACTGTAATAATTAATGCAGTAAGAATCGTATCGCGGCAGCGGTTTCGGATCGGTTTTTCCGTCAAGAGTAACCAGCAGTTCACCGGCGTTCGGACCGACGACGTCATAAAGACCGAATTCCGATCCCTTGAATTTGAACGAAAGCGTATCGCCCGGCTGTTCGCTGATCCAGATCTCGTCCAAACGGTCGCGGAAGCCGGCGAACCGGTCCTTGTCCGACATTTTTTTCCAGTTTCCCTTAAGCATTGTTTCTGTTATCGGGATCATTTTTCCATCGACAACGGTTCCGGAACAGAATGTTTTATTGATCTTTTCAAGATGATCCGCCGGAGTAAGATCCTTCATGGCCGCAAAAGCTCTTTGGATATCTTTCAAATAAAGCTTATGTCCTTCCGTTCCGGGATGAGTGCCGTCTTTTGAGAAGACGAGGACGTTTTCCGGAGCGGGCTTGTTCGATTTAAAGATCAGTTTTTTGTCTTTATACATTTTAAAAACGCGATCCATAAAATTAATCGACGGTATATTATAATACTCGGCCAGCTGTTCCATCGCGCTTGCGGAATCAGGCAGAAGTCCCTTTTCGAGACTTTGAGCGAACGGAACGCAGAAGGTGTAAATAAAAACGATATCGGTCTTGGGATTGAGTGCCCAGGTTTTGAGAATGATCCCTTCCAAATTTTGCCAAATTGACCGCGCTGATTGACCGCCATCGTTAACCGCGAATTCGATAAAAAGAAGATCCGGTTTGAAGAGCAGAACGTCATGTTCAAGTCGATAATTCCCCAATTGGCAGCCGGTTCCGCTGACTCCCGCAAAGATCTCGGTGATCTTCGCATTCGGCCATTGACGGGAAAGCCATTCGGTTGTCATGACACGATACCCGTTGGCGCAGGTAATCGAACCGCCCAAATAAGCGACGCGAACTTCTTGCCCTGTTTTCAATTTCGCAAACGTATTGCCAATGCCGCCCCGGACCTTGTATTGAAAATTGATCTGCTTCTGATAAACCGGATCTTCCGCGCGAAGCACTGGAACAAAGATCAGCGCGGTCAAAATTAAAAATATCGTTAAATAAAAATGTTTCATGTTTTCTCCTGAAAAATTTTTTATGGACAGCCTTGTCAAATTTTTTCGTTTGACGTGATGTATCGGCGGATCTTTCGTCATTAGAGTAAAAAACAAATAGGGTGTTGTTGATTTGATTCAATTTGTATTTTATCTCATTTAAATCATCATTTCAAGATCAAGGATTAAAGGTTGACATCATTTATTTGAATAATACAATAAAAGAAACAAAGTCAGTATGTCTCAGAAAAGGTAAAAACGATTGCGGTGAAAGCCGACGGAGAATATTAATAATGACGGAAACGGACAAAAAAGAAAAAGCGGATCAGTTTGCGGTTATTTTGGCGGCGGCGGGACAGAGTCGCCGTTTTTTCAAAAACCGATCAGGTTTTTCCGCGGGTATCAGTCAAAAAAAAACATTTACGCTCCTTCAGGGAAAAGCGGTTTGGCTTCATAGCGCTCAGAAATTCGCGAATCGTCCGGAAGTAAAGCAGATCATTCTTGTTGTTTCACCGGAAGACCGATCTGAAGTCGAACAAAAATATTCGGCCGATTTGGCTTTTTTGCAAATTGAAATCGCACTTGGAGGAAGTGAACGCTGGCAGTCGGTTGAAAACGCGCTTCGGCAGGTTCGACCGGAAATTGATTTTGTTGCCGTTCATGACGCGGCCCGGCCCTGTATTTCCGATCGACTGATTGAGTCTGTTTTTTATGAAGCCCGACGGACAGGAGCGGCAATTCCCGCTTCTCCTGTCTGCGCGACTCTGAAACGGGGACGGAAGATCGGGACGTCTGATTCGGAATCAAAGGAAAAAGATCCGAGTGATCTTGGATCGGAACGAAAGTTGTTTTTCGACGAAAAGAAAAATACCGAACAATGGCGGATCAGTGAAACCGTTGACCGGAGCGGACTTTGGGAGGCGCAAACCCCGCAGGTCTTTCGGCGGGATCTTCTTGACGAAGCTTGTCAAAAACGCGGATCAATGATCCCGACCGACGATGCCCAACTGGTTGAAGCACTTGGAAAAAATGTCGCGCTGGTTCCCTCCGATCTTTTGAATTTAAAAATAACGACCGAACGCGATCTTCAAATCGCCGATAAATTTCTTGATATTATCAATCGGAGGTCTGTTCGTTCGTCATTGTTTTAACCCTCAAAAAAGAGGTTTTTCGATCGAAACAGATCGAACGAACGGGACCGAATGCGTTTATTTTTTGTTTTGATTCAGAAAGAACCGCCGATTTATTGAGTCAGTCGGCGGGAAAATGAAAATCCGAAAATTCAAAAAACGTTTTTTATTGGCGCAAAAAGATCTCCGGGATAATGTACCGCGCGCCGAGTGGTTTGAATTGTTCCGCCATTTGAAGCAGTCGGGGAAGCCCCAAATGTTCGGCCCAAAAATGGATCCCCCCCTTTTTTTTCGGAAAACCGAGTCCGAGAACAAGGGCCATATCGGTCAGTTCGAAAGAGGAAACAATACCGGCTTCAAGAATTCTTCCCGCCTCAAGAAGAACGGCCAGAAAGATCCGGGCGGCGATTTCTCCTTCGGTCCAGCCGATCTCCCGATAAAAAGGATCGATCTGTTTGCGTTTGGATCTTATTTCCGTCAAAATCTCATAAAAATCGGGATCTTCGATCGGTTCGGATTCCCAGCAGGTATTGCAGTCGGAATATTGAAAGAAACCGCGGCCTGATTTTCGGCCCAGCCTTTTTTCATCGATCAGACGGATCATGATTTCTTCCGCCGTAATCAGATCCGGGGCCGCCTTGCGAATGGTCCAGCCCGAATGAAGCGCGACATCAAGTCCGATCTCGTCCAAAATTCGGAACGGGCCCATTTCCATTCCGAATTTTGAGCAAGCTGATTCGATCAATTTCAGCGGGGCTCCCTGTTCCAACAGCGTCATTGATTCATTCAGGTAAGGATTCAGAAGACGATTGACCAGAAAGGCGGGGCCGTCGTTAACGGCGACGGGGGTTTTATTGATTTGTCGCGCGGTCAGAACCGCTTTGCGCATCGTTTCGGGCGCGGTTTGTTTTCCCCGAATGATCTCAAGAAGTGAACGGCGCCGAACCGGATGAAAGAAATGAAAGCCGCAAAACCGGTCCGCTGAAAGATTTTTGCAGTGCGCGGAAAAGACATCGGCCAGATCCGTTATTTTTATCGTTGATGTATTCGAAAACAAAACGGTCTGCGCGTTGCAAACCGAATCGAGCTGAATATAAAATTTCTGTTTTAATTTAAGCTTTTCCGGTATCGTTTCAAGAATAAAATCAAAATTTCCCAACTCGTTCAAATTGCTGCTTGTTTTTAAAAAGTGATCGGTCAGATCTTCAATTTCTTTGGCCGATTTTCCCGGAAGCTGAAGCGCAAGTTCCGTTCGGATCCGATTTGGCGCTGATTGACAGGCGGTTTCGAGCGGATCGTAAAGAAGAACGGAAATATTATTTTGAATGAAAGAAGCCGCGATGGAACAGCCCATCAATCCGGCGCCCGCGATTCCAATGCGGTCAACCGTTTTGGAAAGAAGAGCACTGTCCGGACAGAATTCCTGCGGAACCGCGAAACGGCCGAAACTGTCCAAATAATCGGCGACAACGGCCGGTTGGAATTTTTTCAGCGGCCGATTGAAGATCCGTAAAAATTGCTTGTCTCTCGCTCGTTCCTGAGAATATCCGTCGTCCGTCCCCGCATCAGCCGCGTTGTTCCGGCTGTTATTCCTCTTGGATCTGTTGGGATCGTCCTGCTGATTCGTTCGCGGTTCAAGAGTTTCGAAATCAATGCCGGTTTGTTCCGCATCCGGATCTGTTTGATCGGCAGGAACAGGATCTTTTTTCGGTTTGGGGGGAAGCTGTTCCTGAATAAGGGGAATGGCCGCCGCTTTTTCGTCGGAAAGATCATCCGTATGAAGGACGCATTTAAACGGAATTGAGCCGGGAAACTGAATATCGGCGATTGGACCTTCGACGATTGACTCGTATTTATTCTTTTTGGAGTAATGAAGAATAAGCGCCCCGGCAAGATCAAGATATTTTTTTATTTCCGGGGCAAGATCGTTTTCGTTGGAAACGGAGTTCGACTTTTCCGGTCCGCGGGGCTGATCGAAAATTTTTCCGACCATCAGAAGAGCCGGACCGTTGAAATTTTCGGGAGAAACAAGAAAACAGGGGGAGCGGTCTTCCCGGTTGAACAGTTCGAGCAGACGGTCGTTATCGGCTTCCCGGCGTCCAATGACGCACTTGATCTGATCATTGATTCGGAGATGTCGGCCTGGATCCAGCAGAAGGGCGTCCCAAACGGAAGGACGTTCGGTATGTTTCAGAAGATCACGTATTCGGGGCGCAAACGATTTTTCGCATAACAGACAGCCGGTCGAAGGCTGCGGAATGATCGGAAGATTGTAACGGTTTTTCCCCAGCGAAATGAGTCCGGTTCTAAAACGTCCGGTATATGAATGAAGGGCTTCCCGGGAAAGAATTCCCTCTCTTTCGGGAACGGTCTTTGTCAGAACTTTGCCCGAGAGTGGACGGACCAGTTTGCCTTCCAGTCCTGATTCCCTGGCGATCAGATTGAGCTGATGAACCATTTGACTGTTGGGACGCTGACCGGCGATTTCTCCGGTCGCAACAAATTCCGCGCCGACTTCCTTCATCAGATCCGCGGCGGCCTGACACATCATAATGCGGCAGTCAATACAGGGATTGACCGCTTTGCCGATCCCCCAACGAGGCTTTTTGAGCATATCCATGTATTCCTGACCGAACGTATGAGTGCGAAGTTCGATCCCCAATTCTTCCGCGCGTGCCCGGGCAAATTCGGATCCGTTGAAAAACGGAGTGATCATGTTCAGTCCGATTACAGTGAATCCCTGTTCTTGAAGTATTTTGGTAACCAGCAGACTGTCCAGTCCGCCGGAAAATAAAACGATAGCTTTCATGAATGTTCTCAATGGGTCAAAATGTTTGTTGGGTCAAGGCCTAAAATCAATAAATAATTATTGATCAAATAATCGGGAGCGATATTCAAGCAAATGAAATCAATGGGCGGGTATAAAGTTTTTCAGTAAAAGCCGTCTGACAGGGATCGGAGGAAAGCGTCAGGGGGATCAGTCGTTTTCTCCGTCAGACCATTTGGGGGGCCGCCCTTCAAGACGGGCAATGGCGTTTTCGGCCGCATG
Organism: uncultured Planctomycetaceae bacterium; assembly: GCA_964652875.1. Classification (GTDB taxonomy): domain Bacteria; phylum Planctomycetota; class Planctomycetia; order Pirellulales; family Thermoguttaceae; genus JAUNBG01. Next base: position 7,014 of record CAZZEF010000126.1, on the reverse strand, counting down.
CTGTTCCGCGTCTTTTTTATTGTTGCCCCAAGCGGCCTGAAAAAGATCGTCGCCGATTTGAACCTGGATTTTAAAACAGCGGTGATGCTGCGGTCCTTTTTCATCGACGAGAAGATATTCGACCGGATAACCGGGAAATTCGGTTCGCGCAAGTGTCTGAAGCGATTCTTTGTGATTTTCCATCAGATCCGTTTGCAGAAAGAGGTCTATTTCGCTTTGGAACCATCGTTCGACAAAGGGCTTAACCGCTTCATATCCTCCGTCAAGAAAAATGGCGCCGATCACAGCCTCCATCAGATTGGCGATCATCGAATCGGGCACATAATGGATCCCTTTGGAAATGAACAAAAACGAATCGACTCCGATTTCCCGGGCAACGCGGCAACAGGTTTTTCGACTGACTATCGCACTGCGCATAATGGACAGGGGACCTTCCGCCTCTTCCGGAAAATGCTGATACAGCATGTTGGTGATTACAAGTCCCAAAACGGCATCGCCAAGAAATTCGAGACGCTCATTGGATTCTTTATGCGTCGGCGCAAAAGAGGAATGCATCAGGGCGGTAAAAAGATATCGTATCGTTTTAAATTGATATCCGAGCCGGTCCTGACATTCGTTCAGTTTTTTTTCTAGTTCGTTCATTTTAACAGTTCAGCAGAAAAATACATAATAATATAATTCCAATTATCAGCAGAGGAAACAGCAGAAAACAGATCAATGTTTTCGTTAGTTCATTCATTGGATCTCCGCCGGAAATGTCTTGTTTGGGCCAAATCGGCGGTTCCCGTCGGAAATTTTTTTCGGACAGCAATGAACTTTCCGGAAACAGCAGATCCTGAAGTGAAATATTTTTCTGTTTCGGCGATGATTCAAGATCATTTTGATGATCGCTGGCGATTGGATCATTTAAAGATCGGGAGTTGTCTTTTCTTTCTGTCTTTCTGCCGGGATCGACAAGTCCGTTTGATCTATTTTGACTCTTTTTTGGTTTTTGTACAGGGCCGGTTTCTTCTTCAATCGCGGAAATCAGAACGGAATCGTCCATCTTGAGAGCCGGACGAGCCGCAACTTCGTCGAACGTACTGCCCGATTTGATCTTCAGCGCGTTGGCGACCGTTCTTTGGGAAGCACATAACGGATGAAGAAAACGAATGATTTCTTCGGCGGACTGAACGCGGTCTTCCGGGTTTTTCGCCATCATTTTCAGAATGAAGCGGGAGAGATCTTCCGGGATTTTTATATCAAACATTCGCGGTTCGGGCGGGTCGCAATAAAGTTGTGCCTGCATTTTCTGACGCGGTGTTCCTGCGGGAAAAGGAACGATTCCGGTCAGCATAAAATAGAAGGTGCATCCGAGCGAATAGATATCCCAAAGCGGGGACGGATTTTCCGGATTGCGGATTTGATCGGGAGAAATATAGTCCGGTGTTCCCGCCACTTTTTTTCGACCTGCTCTTGATCTGCTTTTGGATCCGCCGCTTTTGCTGTCCGGGCCCGATTCAAAATCCGAAAAACCGTCGTTGGGTATTTCTATTTCGGACGGAAGGGAGAATCGGGCAAAGTTGGGATTGTATACGCCGTTTTGACGATAAGGAACGGCCAGTCCGAAATCAAGAAGATGAACGGATCCGTCTTTTTTAAGAAGAATATTTCCCGGTTTTATGTCCCGGTGAACGATTCCGTTGAAATGAATATTGACCAGCGCATCCGCGACCTGCGAAATGATCGACGAAGCGATTGTGTAATCAATTCGTTCGAAACGGGTAATCAGTTTTCTGACATCGCCCCCGTCGAGATATTCATAAACCGCAAAGTGAACATTGCCGTCTATTGAGGAATCGATGAATTTAACAATGTTTTTATGATGAAAAAAACGGCCGAGTTCGACTTCCCTTTTGAATTTTTCGATCGTTCGTTCATTGGCGCTTGCAAGAGGCAAAACCTTGACGGCAACATCGTTGTCATGATCATGAAGACATTGCGGCGGACGTAAATTGCAAGGATCCGAAAGATGACGGGCAAGAAAAACCTGTCCGTAGCCTCCAACGCCAAGTGAATCAATCATTCGGTATTCGCCAAGATGAAAACGGATCCGCGAACGGATCAGCTGCGAGACCTGCCAGCGATTGACCAGTCCGCGAAGTTCCAGTTCCGCGGGCAAAAAACGCTCCATCTCCTCTTCCAGCGAAGAACTCAAGCGGATGTCAACTTCCCGGCTGGCGTCGGACAGTTCGATACTGACCGATTCTCCGCTGCCAAGATTGAAATCCCCTTTTTCCGCCTCTTCGATCATTTTAGCCGAGATCTTGTTGTCAAGATCGAAATCAGTTTCAAGATCGCTGTTATTGGATCCAACGTTATTTTCGTCAGGTACAAGAATAAAACCTTCATCCGAATCTTCTTCAATAATAATGCAGTTCGTTTCCGGGATGGTATTATTATTGTCCCAGCCTTCCGACCGGTTGTTTTTTTTACCGGATAAAGCAGAATCCGCGGATCGGCCGGACGATAAATTGCTGGACGATGCCTCTTGATTTTGCAGTCCGCTCAATTTTTGATAAAGATCATCATAAACCTGCGCAAGCTCCTTTGAATCGACAAGTTTGCTCGCCAGAATGCGACGGTATATCATTGGAAGTGAATTGTTCGTCATGAAAAAGAAGTTCCTGCCGCTGATGTCAATGAATGATGTCTGTCAAAAAGCCCGTTTGCCGGATACGGTCTGTCGTTTTTGATCGTCAATGACCGACTTCCGGTTCGGTTTGCCGTTTCTGATTGCTGTTTGCCGTTGGACAACGATCGACCGAAATTTCATCCGGTGGCCGACGGCTGATTCGACCCCTTAACCGGTATTTTCCGCAAAGGGAAAATACAAAATTTCAGCGCTTGTTTTCTGAATACGAAAAATATACCGGACGGCGATGCGCTCGAATTTCGGTCGGCGACGCGGCTGACCGAATGCTTTTTCAGCGCTCTTTGCCGATCAGTCCGAATTTTTTCCAAAATTCGGGATACGGAGCCGTAAATTCGAGTTTTTCGTCCCGGGTCGGATGCTGAATTATCAGTTTGCGCGCATGAAGGGCAATACCTTCCGGCAGCAAAACGGACGCTCCGTATTTCCGATCTCCTAAAACAGGATACCCTTTATGAGAAAGCTGAAGCCTGATCTGATGCTTTCGCCCTGTTTCCAAATGAACTTCGACCAG
>CAZZEF010000126.1:0-3798 GCA_964652875.1 uncultured Planctomycetaceae bacterium | reverse complement strand
AATTTTCCCCGATCCTTTGAAGACGCTGATAATGAAGTCGCGCCTCTTTAGCGTCCGAAGTGTTTTCAGGGCGCTCGGTGATCCACATTTTACGGTGCCGCGGATCTTCGCAGATCCAATCGGTGCAGCGGTCTTCCAGCGGAAAGATCAGTCCTTCGACAATCGCATGATAGGTCTTTTCGCAGGTATGTGTCCGGAACTGTTCATTGAGACGGTCGGCTGCTTTGGATGTTCGAGCGAGAACAACAACTCCCGAGACAGGAAAATCAAGCCGACTGACAACGCCCAAATAGACATTTCCCGGCTTGTTGTATTTCTTTTTTATATAATCCTTCGCAAGGGTCAGCAGTGTTTCTTCCCCTTCCGGAAGGCCCATCGTCGCCAATCCGGCCGGTTTATTGACCGCTAAAAGGTGATTGTCTTCATAAAGTACAATATTATTAAATGATGTTTTCATAAAATCTATTTTAACGAAAGATCCGCTCTTTGCAATAACCCGAAATTCTTTTCTTGACGAAATAAAAAATGTCGAAAAGTGAAATTGCTCTTAATAAAACAGATGCCGATTTTATTTCGATCGTTTGTTGGGCCATTGAAAATTTATACTGCTTTTATTTTAAATTTTCCGTCATCTCCGCCGATTGACTGCGCGAATCGGCGGTTCTTTTGACGTTATAACGGAAAATTCTTGATCGAATCGGTATATCTCTGATTCTTGTCGATTACTAAAAACAATCGAAAAGAATACAAAAAATCAACTCTGTTTCCGTAATCTCGATCCGGTTGACTTGACCCGGCACTTTCTTTTCGGTAAAATTCAATTTGTAAGTTTTTACAAAATTTTTATGCGGCTGTTTAACAAAATGATGAAATATCAAAGGAAAAGTGAGTTAATGAAAAAAGAAAATTCGTGCCGGTTTTTGTTGTCTGCTTTGATCTTGATCTGTTTGAGCCTGTCTGTTTATCAATCGGCAGTTGTTGTCGGACAGGAGATCCCCGAGTCTTGGCGGAAAGAATGGCAGAATCCGTCCAATAAAATGCGTCCGCTCCAAATGGTTCATGGCCGGGATCTGACAAGAATGACGGACGTCGAATACTTTCGGGATCAGTGCGGACTTGGCGGTTTGGTCGTCAATGTCGGCGGTCCGGGTTATATTCGAAAAGAAAAAAATTGGAAAACTTTTGTCGAAGGTGTTAAAAATGCCGTAAAGGCGGATCTTCGCGTTTGGATTTACGACGAACTTGGTTATCCGAGTCTCAGTGCCGGCGGTGTTGTTCTTGAAAAAGATCCTTCGTTGGTTTCTTTGGAAATGGTTTACGACAAAGCGGCAAAAGAGAAATTTACCGTTCGGGAAAGTTACGAATTCACTCATTCCAGCAACAGTTATTCTGAAGCGCGGAAATACCCGAACCCGCTGGATCCGAAAGCGACTCAAAAATTTATCGACGTAACGCATCGCCGGTACCGATCTGAACTTGGTCCGGATCTTTACCGGAAGATCGAAGCGTTTTTTACCGACGAACCGTCGTTAATGGCGGTCAATCTCGGACAAATTCCGGAGGAATCGCGCAAAAAGGTTTCGACCAAAGATCCAATTGATCCGAATAAAAAGATGCTTCCTGCGATTCCCTGGGTTCAGGGACTTGAAAAACAGTATCAGAAAAAATACGGAGAAGATCTTGTTCCGAATTACGGTTCACTTTTTTATGGAGACACTCCGAAAGATCGTCAGGTGCGCCGTAATTTCTGGCGACTGATCGAAGATCTTGATTCCGATCTCTTTTATGGTCAGATCCGGCGTTTTTGTCAGGAAGATCCGAATGGTCCCATTTCGTCCGGGCATACTCTTCATGAAGGATCAATTCTGCATCATGTTCCGATGGATGGAAATAAACTGACTGCGCTTCAGGGATTCGATCTGCCCGGTCTCGATATTTTATCATCCAGACCGCAGTTGCCGTTTTTCGGCGCTTGGCGAACGACCGGGTTTCCCGTTTCTGCGGCCGTTTTGAACGGGTCAAGAAAAGTTATGTCGGAAACGAGCGATCACGGAGAACGCCTTTACGGCAGAAAAAGAATGGCCGATCTGAATGAAATGACCGGAACCGCCGCTTGGCAGATCTCCTGGGGGGTTACCGAGTTCACTCTTTATTACAGTATTAAAGGCGAAGCCAATTCCCCTTACCGGAATGAAAAATGTCATCATGATTACTGCGATTTCGTCGGCCGCTGCAATGCTGTTTTAAGAGACGCTGACTATGTCCGTCCCGTCATTCTTTATTATCCGATCGAAATCATTCAGGAAGAATATCAGCCGACGGCTGACAAATTGACCATTGAGTCACAGTCTTCGCGAATGCGTCAGGCTTTTTATTCTTTTAATGAACTCGGTGACGCGCTTTCCCGGGCGCAGATCCCCTTTATTATCGCGGACAGTAAAAAAATCGAACAGATCATTGCCAACAGCGCGGGAAGGAACGAATCATCCCGAACGAAAGCCAAATGCAGTCAATTCTCCGGTATCATTTATCCGGTTAATGTCGAACGTCAAAATTTCAAATGGAAATACAAAAACTTTCCTGAAATTTACGCCAAGCCGGGCGATGGTTTGAATGACTGGAAAAAAATGGCCGAAACGGTTCGGAATTTCGCCGGGCCCCGAATGATCTTCCGCGGAAACGGATCCGATCTTCTTTCTTTTGGATCTTTTGTTCGGGACGGAAAGCTGATCTTTGTTCTCGCTAATTCCAATGATAAAGAGTTTGTCGGTAAAGCCGCTTTCGCTTCTCCGGACAGTATGAGCTTTGACAAGCAAACAGGAAAATTCCTCTTTAACGGTCAAAAAATGGATCCCGACAAATTGACGATTCTTCAGTCGGGAACCTGGACCGTTCTTTATCCGTCCAACGGTTCCGTCGGCGAACTTGTTCCGGAAGGCTCCGATTTTGCTATTCGTTTGGCTCCGTTTCAAACCGTTCTGCTGGTCTCTCCTTAATTGCGGCCGGTGAACCGAAAGTCCGGCGGAAAGATCTTTCGTGATCGTATTATACCGATTCCGTCATGAATTTTCCGTTATAATGTCAAAAGAACGGCCGATTCACGCAGTCAATCGGCGGAGATTACGGAAAATTTAAAATAAAAGCAGTATATAAAGGGAATTAAACGAACAGTCTGTCCTCGATATCAACTTTACAGTCCGATAAAACATGTCAAACCGTTTTAATTCCGTTGACAGAATAGTCAATAATTATTGAAGAGATAAGGTTAAACAAGTTATGAAAAAATCAGTGTTGTTTTTCGGGTTATTATTAAATTTTATTTGCGCCGGATCACTTTGGGCGGCCTCGGGCGGTATTTTTGAAATTACCGAATTTGGCGCCAAAGGAGACGGAAAGACGATCAATACGGAAGCGTTTAAAAAAGCTTTTGCCGAGTGCGAAAAACGGGGAGGAGGGACGGTTTCGGTTCCTCCCGGGGTTTTCGTGACCGGAACAATTTTTATGAAAAGTCATACCCGGCTCTATCTTGAACCGGGCGCGGTGATTAAAGGCAGTACTGACCGAAACGATTACTGTAAAATTGACGCCTACCCGCAAAATGGCGAGTCGTTCAATGAAAAATGGAGTGCCGGTCATCTTCTGGTCGCGGTGAACGTCGAAGATGTTTCGATCGACGGACAGGGAAAATTTGACGGAAGCGGCGATTATTTTCTTGCGGATCCTCCGAAAAAACCCGATTGGTCCGCGATTGCCTGGCGGCATGGCTTTGTGCGCAATGTCGTAACTTACAAAGGGGAC
>CAZZEF010000125.1:9271-13529 GCA_964652875.1 uncultured Planctomycetaceae bacterium | reverse complement strand
GAAAAAACAAAAGCGTCCGGTGATTTCGATCGTCATTCATTATTTCGATTTTGTTTTTCGTCCGCAATCGGCGATTGACGTTTATATACCGATTCCAAGATGAAATTTCCGTTCCAACGTCAAAAGAACAGCCGGTTCACCTGGTCAATCGGCGGAAATAACGGAAAATTTAAAATAAAACTGTATATTTTAGGAGGACTGATGATGAATTCGCGACATTTAAAAAGAATTGACACTCTTTCGATCTTTGAGATTCTGTCCTTGTTATTTCTGATTTTTTGCGTTTCGAATTTCGCGATGGCGGGAGAACTTCGCATTCTCAAGCCGGACAATCGGGGCAGTGCTTACGATCTGGCCGCTTCAGAATTTCAAAAGTATTATGAACTTGTTTGCGGACAAAAACTTAAAATAACCTCCCAATTCAATGATGAAGATGAGTACATCGTTTTGGGCAGCGACATGGTCAACCGATTTGTCCGTCAGCTGATCGAAGAAAAAATTCTGGACGATTTTCCGATTGGAATCGATTCTGATCAGTATCGTCTTCTTTCAGTGGTTCGCCGGGGAAAAAATCATCTTATTCTCGCCGGCGGACGCGGACGGTCCACTCTTTACGCTGTTTACGACTTCTTTGAACGGCGCGCCGGATGCCGATGGTTTTGGGACGGCGATGTCGTTCCGAAAATGAAAACGATCGACCGGTCCGGACTTGATATTCTGGAGAAGCCCCGTTTTCAATATCGGGGTATTCGCTATTTCGCCCATCGCGGACTGTATCGTTTTCAGGCCGAGCACTGGGGATTCGACGATTGGAAAAAAGAGATCGACTGGCTCGTTAAAAAACGGCTCAATCTGTTCATGCTCCGAATAGGACAGGACGATCTTTTTCAGAAGGCGTTTCCCGAGACCGTTTCTTATCCTGATCCCGCCAAGCCGATCCCCGGCGCCGGTAAGGGATACGACAACCGCAATTTGTTCTGGTCCCTTCAGTATCGCGGTCAGCTTCGCAAAAAGATCATGAATTACGCTTTCGATCGGGATCTGATGCACCCGGAAGATTTCGGAACAATGACGCATTGGTACTCGCCCACCCCGGTCGAATTTCTCGATAAAGTCAAACCGACGCTCGCACCGCAGGTCTCCGGCTATTCGCTTAAAACGCAACTCGTTTGGGATATTCGAGACAATAATAATCTCGACAATTACTGGAAACTGACTCAAGCGTCGATTGATCATTACGGCAGACCGGAGATCTTTCATACGATCGGTTTCGCCGAGCGAATGTGTTACAAAGACCGGGAAGACAACCTGAAACTAAAGATCTATTTTTACCGCCGCGCACTTGAAAAAGTTCGGGCGCATTATCCAAACGCGCCGATCATGCTGGCCGGATGGGATTTTTACGGCTGGTGGAAAAAGAACGAGATCAAACAGCTTCTCGATATTTTGGATCCGGAAAAAACGTTGATCCTTGACTACTCGCTGGATCTGGCCGACGATGGCATGACGGGTGGACTCTCCGGCGGAAAAACATTTGTCGATTGGGATATTGTCGGGAAATTTCCTTATATTGTCGGTCTGTTTCTCGCATACGAAAGCGCGCTGGATATTCGGGGACGTTACGATCATTTTCAAAAAAATCAGTCGATCGCGGTCAACGATCCGAAATGTAAAGGGTTCATTCTCTGGCCGGAAAGTTCTCATACCGATATTTTCATGCTCGACTATTTTACTCGATCTTCCTGGAAGCCGGGAGAAAAACCGGAGGAGATCCTTGCCCGATTCTGCCGGGATCGATACGGAAAACAGTTCGCCGAATTCAACGCGATTTGGAAAGAGGTTATTCCGGTTTCGCAGACCCTGACAGCCGCCTGGAATTATTGGGCGGAGTTTTCCCGAATGAAGACCTCCTGGATGGATCTGACCGCTCTGTCGGAAAATTACCGGAATAAAGCGGAGATCCTTAAAAACTCGCCTAAAATTTTTCATCAGCTCGGCGAAACGGTCCGATGGACCGACGAGTTCACCCGACGCGATTCGATCGACTTGGCGCGAACGACGGCCGACCGCCTTTTGATCCTGGCAAAAACGGGTCTTCTCCGCGATCTGAATCTTTATCAGGAAGGCAGGATCAGCGCGGATCAGATCCGAATGACCGCAGACGCTTACGAAAAACTCGCTTCCGGAATGGCGGATCTGCTCGCCCTTCATGACGATTATTCAATCTATAAAACCTTTGTTAAAATCAATAAAATTGAGCCGGTTCGCAATCCGAATTTTCCAAAAGTTCTGCTGGACAATGCCTCCAATGGATACTGTATGTCGCATCAGTACGAACTGGCGGCCAACTGGTACCTGCCGACGATCCGCGAATTGACGAATTGGGCGAAATCCTCTGTTCTAAATAACGGAAAAATCGATTTCAAAAAAGGTCGAGCCACTGTTCTCGCCAAAAGAAACGAATATTATGAACGGACAAATTCAACTCCGCTGACCGAAATGGCCCCTCAATCACCGCAAACGTTCGAACAGTTCGCCAAGATCATGAAAGTCATGAAAGAAAACGCCGAAATAATTCTGCGGGACAAGAGATAACAAAGAAAATTTCAGTTCCGGATCAAGATCAAAAACATAAAAAGAAAAAGCAAAGAAGATCATAAACACAAAGGGTCATTTTCTCCGCCGACAGATTTCGCAAGAGGACGGATCCTGGATTAAACAGAAAAAACAAAGTATATCAACAGATACCGATTCTTTAACAGTTTTTCCGTTCCAAATTTAAAAGAACATCCGATTCACGCAGGTAATCGGCGGAAATAATGAAAAAGTTAAAAGAAGAACGGTGTTAAAAAGGAGACATTAATGAAATTTGAGTCGTTGACAAACGAGACGAAAGACGTGAACAAGATCTTTCGTCAGTTTTTGGAGAAATACGCGGGATCCGCACCGGATCAATGGCGTATTCGGGAAGCGGGATTAAAGGCGGATCCGATCGCGGTTGATTTGACTGACGCCCGGGAACTGATCGGCGTTAAAGAGGATCCGAATATCATTCCGCTTTTTCCCTGGCGGTTCGAACGCCGTTTCGTCGAACTGGCCAAACTGGTTTCAACCCAAACGGTTGAAGAGGTCGTTATGTGCCGATTCAGCTGCACCGCAGGTGTTAACAGGGATCTGGCCTCGATTCTCTATCGGGAATTCGATCTTCTGGAATGGCTGAACGACTCCAGAATCGTTTCACTTTATGCGGCCATAGGCGGCGGACGGTTCGCCAATATCATCGCCAAACTGGAGAACGGCTGCGTCTGTTCCGTTGAGGCAGGCACAACTCTTGCCGACGGCGCGGATGTTCCGGTTCTGGATCGGCATGAGCTGATCGGACGGCGCGGAGTCGCGTCAGACCGTGTCGTCGATACGCAGATCCCGCAAAGTTCCGTTTACCTTTTCGGAGCGGGCAAGACTGAATTCTGGACCGATACGGACGCCGAATTATTCGGTCTTGACGCCGAACAGATCAATCGAATACGCGCCGCCGCCGATCTCGCACTCCGATATCAAAACGGATCGGCTTCGTTCGAGTCGGAATGGAACCGGCACCGGCGTCTCTGTCAATGGACGGCCCGGGCGTTTGAATCAGACCAAACGGAAGTAAACTGCATGGATAAGGAGGCCGATCATGAAACCTGTTAAAATCGCGATGATGTCCCTGACGCATGGTCACACAAGAAAGTATTATCAGACACTGAAAGATTCCCCGAAACTCGACTGGGTTGCCGCTTGTGCGGAAAACGATTCGGTCGAAGCGATCTTCAACAGCAGCGTCGACGGGATCCCCTGCTATCGTTCGCCGGAAGAAATGCTGGCAAAGCATCCCGACATCGAAGCGGTCGTTCTGGCGTCGGCCAACTGCCTTCATTTGGAACAGACCCGTTTTTTCGCCGAGCGCGGAATTCATATTCTTTCAATGAAAATTCCGACGTTTGACATGAATGAATACGACGAAATGATCCGAGTCACCGAAAAGGCGGGAACCGTATTTCAGATCGAACTGGAGATGCATTACAATCCTGTTATTTATCGGATCAAAAAGTTGATCGAGGACGGAGCAATTGGAAAAATACTGGCGTTTCAGGCGACGAACATAACGCTTTCGCCTGTCTGGGCCTTTCCCTGGCAGGGAGTTCCTGAACAGAGTTACGGCCGACGGGTTCCGCTGGCGCCGGGCGACAAACGGTTCCGCGGCGGAGCGCTTTGCGAC
>CAZZEF010000125.1:0-9261 GCA_964652875.1 uncultured Planctomycetaceae bacterium | reverse complement strand
CCGGCTTTACGCGTTCAACGCAACGAACATCACATTGTCGCCGGTTTGGGCTTTTCCATGGCAGGGGATTCCGGAATTGAGTTATGGAAAGCGGGTTGCGTTACAAGCGGGAGACGCGAGATTCCGTGGCGGTGCCTTGTGTGACCATCCGCATATTTTCGACATGATCCGATGGATGACCGGAAGCGATTTCGAACTTGTTTTCTCGCAGGCCGCGTCGAAAAATATTCGGCCTGACATTGAGGAAGAAGACGTTTTGCTGGTCAACGGAAAGATGAAGAACGGAACAACTTTTCTGCTCGATCCGTCTTGGTCGCGCTTGGAAGAACGGCTTAAAGTGCCTGCGCCCGGCTGGGAGATCTTTCCGAAGCGAATGGAAGTCAATATCGCGCTGCATGGCGAAAAAGGAGTCCTCATGGCCGACTGCTTCGGTCCGAACGTTTATCATAACGGCAAGCCGAACGACCGATTCACTGTTCAATACACCTATTTCGATGAATGGATCGGACTGGTCGATGAATTCGTCCGCTGTATTCGAACAGGAGAACAGCCGAAGATCAATCTGCGCTGGCATCGGCGGACTGTTGAAGCGATGAACGCCTGTTACGAAAGTATCGCTTCCGGCAAACCGATTCATTTTTAATCGTTAAACAAATTCGACTGATCGAAAATTGCGCCGGGATTATATGCCGCAAGTAATTTTTATTTTCCCTGTTTTCCGCCGATCGACTTTGTGTATCGGCTGATCTTTCAACTTTAAAATGGAAAATTGATCATGAAATCAGCATAAGATGATCCTGTGAATTTGCGATTCATTTCAATTACAGAATGACAAGACTTCAAATAACAATAAAAAGGAAGATGAAGGTGTTTTATGGCGGTTACGGAAACGGGCGTCAGTTATTACGGTTTGAGTTATGTCGAACACGCGGAAAAAGATTTTCAGGAGATGATCGACCATAACTGCAACGCGGTCATTTTAGCATTGACGGAATTCGACATTGACTTTTGGTTCCCCAATATAAAGGCAATCGCGCGCCGGGCCAAAGACATGGGGTTGAAAGTCTATCTTGATACTTGGGGAATAGGCAAATGGTTCGGCGGCGAACCGACCAGTCTTTTTCTGACGAACAATCCGGGCAATCGTCAGGTTTCGGCGTTTACCGATGAAATGATGCCGGCGGCCTGTTTCAATACGCCGGCGTTTCGCCGTTATTTTTTCGATATCTGTGAAAAACTGGCCGCAGAAGTCGAGTCCGATGGTTTCTTTTGGGACGAACCGCATTACGCGCTCCCGAAAAGTTACGCGTCGATCACCGGGGGCGCGGGAGACGACTGGTCCTGCCGATGCCCGATCTGTCAGAAAAAGTTTGAGGAAGAGTACGGCTATCCAATGCCGAAACAGCTGACGATGGAAGTTAAACGATTCCGGCATGACCGCGCCTTGGATATTATCGAAACAGCAACCGCAAAGATCAAAGCGATTCGTCCTTCCTCGAAAATCATCTGCTGCGTTCACGCGACGTTGGGGACTTATTATGTTACCGAGAACCGCGGTTATGATAATTGGGATCGCGTCGCCCGTTCTTCCGCTTGCGATGTGTTCAGTACAACGATCCTTTCCTGGCAGCTGCCGCGAAGTTTCTTTAAATCGATCACTCAGCGAACGATCGACGCGGCGCACAAATACGGAAAAGGTTCCCAGCGCTGGCTCATGGGTTATTATCAGGAACCGGACGATCTTGAAGAGATCCGCAAAACGGTTCATCTTTATGCCGACATGGGCGTCGAAAGTTTGTTCGCCTGGACCTATCGCGGAGGACACGGAACCGTTCTGGCCGCTCCCCGGGCTCTTGAAGTTTGGGATAAACTCGGTCAGGCTTACGGGGAAGTTCTGCAAAAGTAAATTATTATACTGTAAGAACCTATCCTAAAAATTGATTTAAAGGTATTATACTGCTTTTATTTTAAATTTTCCGTCATCTCCGCCGATTGACCGCGTGAATCGACTGTTCCTTTGACGTTATAACGAAAATTTCATGATGGAATCGGTATAATACATGACTATTTCATTTTACAGGATTGATTTCAGGACAGGCTCTAAACATTTTTATCGTTTCCGACGGTTGATCCCGTAAATACGACTGTTCTTCTGACGTTGAATCGGAAAATTTATAATGAAACCGTCATAAAAAAAACTGGGAGAAAATTATTATGACCGATACCGCAAAAGATTTCGGCTATTTGGAATCGACTCTTGCCGTTCTTCGCCGCGTTGAAAAGGAACAGCAGGAAAATATCGAAAAGGCTGCCTCGCTTATGGCTGACGCCATTGCCGAGGACCGACTCATTCATGTTTATGGCGGCGGCGGACACACAACGCTCGTTATGGGTGAAATGTTCTTTCGGGCCGGGGGACTGGCCAATATCAATCCGATTATGGAAACCGGCTTGTCCGTCTTTAATCAGGCGATCAAATATCTTGAACTCGAACGCTGCGTCAATTACGGACGGAGCATTGTCAAATATTTTAAACTCAAGCCGAACGATGTTTTGATCATTTTTCATAACATCGGGATCAATCCGGCGACGATCGACGCGGCGATGGAAGCCAAAGACGCGGGCGCAAAAATCATCGCCGTCAGTTCTTCTTACTGGCAGAACGAGATGCCCTCTGATCATTTCATAAGACACCCGAACAAAAAGAATCTCTTTGATTTCGCTGATGTCTGTATTGATGATTACAACAAGGTCGGCGACTGCGCCGTAACCGTTCCCGGTTTCGATACCCCCATTGCCCCGAATTCCAATATGGTCGATTTTTATATCGCGCACCGGCTCGAAATTGAAACGGTTCGACAGTGTGTCGAACGCGGTATTGAACCGCCTGTCTGGCGCAGTGCCAACGCTCCCGGCGGTGATGAATTCAACGCGAAATACGTCGAAAAATATTCGCCCCGGGTAAAAATGCTTTAACAGCCCCCGGTAAAAAACAGAGCGGCTCCCGTGCCGGTCATTGTCGGATCTGATTTCAAGCCCGGCGGTCAAAACAACCGGCAAGCCCGACGGTCAAAACAACCGGCAAGCCCGACGGTCAAAACAATCGGCAAGCCCGGCGGTCAAAACAATCGGTTCGATACCGGTTTAACTGCCCAAAGACGACGTGACGATTTCTTTGGCGGCATCAATAATATAAGCGGAGGAAAAAATGACGCTTCATCCGATCGATTTTCTGATAATCGTATTTTTCTTTATTGTGACCCTTTCGGTCGGCTGGTTTTGTATGCGGCGGGCCGGTAAAGACTCCTCCGAATTTTTTCTTTCGGGGCGGAACATGCCTTGGTGGCTGCTTGGTTTTTCGATGGTCGCGACCACCTTTTCGGCGGGAACTCCAAACTTGGTAACCGATATTGTCCGTCAACACGGAATCGCGGGGAACTGGATCTGGTGGGCTTTTCTGGTTACCGGAATGCTGACCGTTTTCGTTTACGCAAAACTTTGGCGCCGAATCGGTGTTATGACCGATATTGAATTTTATGAAGTGCGTTACAGCGGAAAGATCGGGGCGTTTCTGCGCGGTTTTCGGGTTCTTTATCTCGGTTTTCTGCTCAATACGGTTATTATGGCGTCCGCGAACCTGGCCATGATCAAAATACTTGGAGTCATGTTCGGTATTGAACCGATTTACACTATTTTAGGAACGTCGATTGTAACGGTTATTTTTTCGGCTTGCGGCGGATTTACAGCAGTACTTTGGACTGATTTTATTCTTTTCATTGTCGCGATGGGCGGGTCAATCGCGACCGCCTGGATCGTTGTCGGACTTCCGGAAATAGGAGGACTCACAGCGCTTCTTTCCAATCCGGCCGTTACCGGCCATCTTGCTTTTTTTCCCGATTGGAACAATACGCAGGAAGTCATGTCGCTTCTGATCGTTCCGTTTGCCGTTTTATGGTGGAGTACCTGGTATCCCGGAAGCGAACCGGGCGGCGGAAGTTATACCGCGCAGCGAATGCTCGCGGCTAAAAATGAATCGCATGCCATTGGCGCGACACTGTTTTTTAATATATGTCATTATGCGGTTCGTCCCTGGCCCTGGCTGGTCGTTGCGCTGGCTTCTCTGATCTCGTTTCCAACACTTGAATCGCTTCGGGTTGCCTTTCCCAAAGTACCCGAATCCATGCTTGGTCACGACATGGCGTATCCGGCCATGCTCTGCCAACTGCCGGTCGGTCTGTCCGGACTGGTGCTTGCGTCTCTTTTCGCGGCGTATATTTCGACTATTTCAACCCATTTGAATCTCGGATCGTCTTATATGGTCAACGACTGGTATCATCGTTTCATCAATCCGAACGCGACGGAAAAACAGCTCGTTTTTGCCGGTCGTTTCTGGACGGTTGTTCTCATGATCCTGGCCAACTTTCTGACGGTTTATTTGAAAAACGCGCTGCAGGTATTTCAGATCCTCATGCTCATCGGAGCGGGAACAGGTCTTCTTTTTCTTCTGCGCTGGTTCTGGTGGCGCGTGAACGCTTGGAGCGAAATAGCCGCAATGTGTTTTTCCTTTTTATTTGCCGTTTATTTCAAATTCATTCATATTCCTCTCTGGACCGCGCTGACGCCCGTTTTTCAGGAAGACGGATCCAAAACACTTCCGACCGCGATCAATTTTTCGGATTCGGAGCAAATCATTCTTTGTGTTGCGCTGACGACGATCGGATGGCTGGCGGTAACGTTCATGACCCGGCCGACGGAAGAAGAGACACTGCGTCGCTTTCTTGAACGATCGCGCGCCGGTGGACCCGGCTGGAAAAAAATCATTCAGCGGGCACAGAATGAAGGGATTGATCTTCATGCGGGAAATGGTCAATGGTCCATGCCGATGGGGATCTTCTGTACTTTGCTCTCCTGCCTGGCAGTTTATGCGGCTTTATTCGCGATGGGGTTTTTCATTTACGGAAATTATCTGCCGGGGGTTATTTTAACCGTTGTGTTTCTGGTCGGACTCGTTTCCTTGATCCCCTTATGGAAAAAAATCGTTTGAAGTCATGAAATCGTTTCAAATCGTTTTACTGGTCGAAACATCGCGTCAGCTTGGCCGAAGCATTCTCCGGGGAGTGATTCACTGGTCGCAGCTTTACGGCCCGGCGGTTCTGAAGGTGTCGGCGGGTCATTTTCATCAAGAGCTTCCCAAACTGGACAAGGACAAGAACATCGGAATACTGGCGCGGATCTCGGATCCCGGCGTTTTGCAGATGATACGGGAACGGAAGATCCCGACGGTTGTTTTGGAGCCGAACACGGAAAAGCTGACCCGACTGCGCGAAGATCTTGGGCTCGGAGTGATCAGTATTAATTCAAAGGCAACGGGAATTTGCGGAGCGGATTATCTTTACGGACAGGGATTTCAGAAGTTCGCGTTTTGCGGATTTCCGAACAGGATCTGGTCGAAACACCGGGAAACGGCGTTTGCGGAACGGGTCGAAGATCTCGGTGTTTCCTGCAGGATCTATCCGGCGGGGAACCGGGAAATTCCTTTGGAAAAAGAACAGGGCCGTTTGAAAAAATGGCTGTTGAGTCTTCCGCAAGGAACCGCGCTTATGGCCTGCGACGACGACCGGGCCCGACAGATCCTGGATATTTGCGAACAAGAGCAAATAAGGATTCCCCGCGATTTGGCCGTTCTCGGCGCCGCCGACGATGAACTGTTATGCGAATTAAGTTCACCTCCTCTTTCAAGTATCGCCTTTAATCTGGAAGAAGCGGGATTCGAAGCGATGAAAATGGTCGCCGGTCTGATCGACGGATCGATCGAAAAAGCGGGACAGATCCTTGTCGATCCGCTTTGGGTAACAACCCGGCTTTCGACCGACTGTATTGCGCAGAAAGATAAAATGATTACCGAAGCGCTGCGCTTCATTCGGAGGAACTGTTTTCGACCGATCGGTGTCGTTGATGTCGTCCGTCATGTCGATGTCTCCCGGCGAACGCTTGAAAACCGTTTTTTTACGGCGACCGGAAGAACCGTTATGGAAGACATCATTCATCAGCGAATCGAACGGGCCAAGCAGCTTCTGGCTTCAACCGATGAACCAATTGTCCGAGTCGGAACAATATCCGGTTTCGTCAATTACCGATCAATGCTGCACGCGTTCAATAAATATGAGAAGTGTACTCCGAAGGAATACCGCCGCAATCATGAAATCACCTCTTCTCAAAAAGAACTGTCATAACGCGAAGAGCAGGAACCGCTGAAAAAATGGTCAACATTGAAAATTATGTTGATCTGTAAAAAAACCGGACCAAAAATTTGTCCGGTAACATTTGCGATTCATATCAAATACAAATTTAGATAAGGGCGCCATTACGGAGCTTATGAACTGATTTTGAAAGAGCCGCCGATTTATGAAATCAATCGGCGAAAAATATGAAAAATTAAAAATTCCGGTCGCGTAAAGCCTCATTGAGCATTGCGGACGTTTCGGCGAGAACTTTTGTTTTGGCCTCCTCATAAGGAAGATCGATAAAGGCGCCGGCCGCTTTTTTATGACCGCCGCCTCCGAATCGAGCCGCTAAAAGACTGCAGTCGAGGTCGCAACGGCTCCGGAAACTGAGTTTAAAACCGCCGGTCCGCTGTTCGACCATAATGACCGCCGCTTTCGTTTCGGCAACCTGAAGCGTCAGATTGACAATATCTTCGCTTTCGGACGGAATTGCGCCGGACTGATCGAAATCGGTCAGTGTCAGGGAAGTAAAAATACCCGCGCCGTTCAAAAACTGTTCCGCTTTGGCTAACGCGTATCCGACAAGTTTCGTTCGGCCAAACGTCTCCTGTTCGTAAGCGAGCCGGTAAACTTCATCCGGACGAACGCCAAGATCGATCAGCTCGGCGATCATTCGATAGGTCGCGGCATTAACGGAACTGAATCGGAACCAGCCTGTATCAGTAGCAACGGCAGCGAAAATGGGGAACGCGTATTCCTTTTTCATCGGAAGTCCGAGTGCCTGAATCGCCAGTCGGACCAGCGACCCGGTCGCTTCCGCTTGGGGATCGACGAAACAAATCGCGCCGATATCGTCGCCTTTGACATGATGGTCAAGAACGATTTTCGCACAGGTTGCGTTTTTAATGATCTCGCTCATTTTAGCCAACTGCGCCCAAGCTCTTGTATCGAGCGACATAATCAGATCTTCGGGTGAATCAAGAGGCGGACGATTCTGTTCGGAAACGTCACCGATTGCCTGAATCCAATGGTCGGGATCAAGAAAAGCCAAATTGGGGGGGACCGGATCCGAATTGATCAACAGAACATTCTTTCCGTAATCTTTCAAAGCCCGGGCCATGGCGATTTGACTTCCAATCGCGTCTCCGTCCGGTCGAACATGAGAGATCAGCAGAATATTTTCCGCCCGATCAATCGCCTGTTTGAAGCCGGACCAGTCGATCGGTGAAATTTTTAAACCGGTCTTGTCATTATTATCGATTGCCGTTTCGCCGGAACTCATTTTATTTTTTTCCTTATCGCGTTTTATATACTTCATTTTAAATTTTCCGCTGATGGACGACATGAATCGGATCTTCTTTTCGCGAAAAATTCATTATAAAATCGGTATACTATAAATTTTGTTATTAACCCCGGATCTTATCCGAGCCGGGCGGGATCAATTTTCAACTCATCAGGACCTAATGATACAAGTCTCATATTTTCGGCGCGATGCTGGATCAGGCAATCGTTAATGGCGCCGATAGTCAGATTATCGATACTTTGTTCAATTTCCTGCATACTTCTGATCCGATGCAGATGATACCAGTCGTAAGCGATGGACGCGGCGCGGTTCCCGGTTGACTCCTGCTGCATAACGAGCGAACACTTGTTTCTGATCTTGAGAATTTCGAGTTCGTCCTGATTAATGCCTCGGGAATACAGTTTGTCGATCTCCTCAAGGATTACGTCGAGCGACTCCTGCGCTCTTGAACTTCGGGTTCCGCAATAGCAAAAGACAGCCCCGCGTTTTCCGTGTGTTTGATGAACGGCACTGACGGAGTAGCAAAGGCCTCGTTTTTCGCGTACTTCGGTAAAGAGTCGGCTGCTCATTCCACCGCTTAAGACCCGGACAGCGCTCAGAAGATAAAGATGGTTCGGATCACCGAACGGAAGTGACGGCCAGGCGATTCCGATATGTGTTTGTTCGGAATCAAGCGGAAGATGATCGCACAAGATCCGGGGATCGTTTTCTTCCGGTTCGATCAGATCGTTTTCCTGCCAGTCGCCGAAAAGCCGTCCGACCTGTTCCTTAACGTTTTCCCAATCGATACGGCCCGCGATACTGATAATGGATCCGTTAGGCAGACTTGTTTTGCGATGAAAATCCCGAATATCGTCAACGGAAATACTTTCAATCGCTTCGGCGGTTCCGTGAACCGGACGTCCCCAGGGATCGGGATAAAAATTCTTTCGAAGACGGATCATTAATTTCCGGTCGGGATCATCTTCGATCGACATCAGTTCCTGCAGAATAACCTGTTGTGCCTGCGGGAGTTCCTCTTCCTGCAAAGCGGGACGCAGAATCAGATCGGCGTAAAGATCCAAAGCGGGCGTCAATTTATCGGCCAGCAGCGAAGCGCAGTGATTGGCGTAAGGCTGAGAAACGCCTTCAGACGATTCAACGCCGAGATTTTCCAGTGCCTGAAGAAATTCGCGGTTATCGCGTTTTCCCGCGCCTCGGGACATTAGTTCACAAGTCAAATCGGCAAGGCCCGGAAGCGTCGACGGATCGTGAATAACGCCGGACGGAGTTAAAATTACAAAAGAGACCGATTCGCACCAAGGCATTTCTTCGGCAACAAGAACAAGTCCATTGCCGTATTGATGTATTCTGGCTGTTTTATTCACAACGTTTCTTTCCAAAGTTTTATTTATACCGCGGCGGGAAAAAGATCTTTTTCATTATCTTCCCGATCGCCTTCGTTGACGGACATCATTGCCGGTAAAACGAAAAACAAATTAATCCGTATAAAATATAATGATATAATTCAATATTGTCAATTCATAATAAAAACTATTTATATGGACGACTTTTAAATTTTCCGCGATTTCCGCCAATTGACTTCATGAATCGGAAGATCCTTTGATCCTGGAACGGAAAATTCATAATGAAGCCGGTAGATTTCTTAAAAATCGCTTTGCGGCGGGATCTGTTCCTAAATGCGTTCGTACCGGATGGACAGATCCCGGGAGTCAGTCCGGCATTCAGTCCGAA
>CAZZEF010000124.1:6199-13714 GCA_964652875.1 uncultured Planctomycetaceae bacterium | reverse complement strand
GAAAATAACGAAAATTTAAAATAAAAGCAGTATAAAAAGCCGATTGAGGAAGTTCGTCGGCAAAAGTTTGAAGAATTCAAACATCGCATTATAAAAGACACAAAATAAAAGGAGTCTTTTTTATGAATAGATTTCGCGGTCGAAAAGGTGTTGCCTTATTGGAGCTGCTGGTCGTATTGGGAACGATGATCGTCATTATAATGACAACTTCCATTTTACTGACGATCATTTACGATCTTTCGATCCGCCGCGGGGAACTGGAAAAGGATCGAATCGCGCAGGAACGTCTTCTGACCGTGTTCCGAAAAGACGTCAAAGTATTCGGCGCTCCGGAAATCATTGAAACTGCGGAAAAAGTTGAATTACCGTCCGTCGGAACAATCGCCGGTCAGATCGGGCCAAAGATCTTTCTGCGCTGGAAAACGCCGGACGGTGAACTCGTTTATCAATGCAGTGCCCCTGACCGATCTTTTATTCAGGTCGATCGACTTCTTGCGAAAGAAGGCAGGATCATGACCCGGGAATCTTATTCTCTTTCGGATAAGGTTCGAATTGAAGTCTATCGGGGATCGGGAGAAGACTCGGATCTGATCGCATTGAGTCTTTGGTGCTGTCCGCTTCCTTCGATTTCCGTAAAAAAGAACGAACTGAATCCCTTTACAGGAACTGTATCCGACGCGCTTTTGAAGCGGGTCGATCCCCGGCTGGCGACCAATTGGAAAACGGCGGTTCAGCGAATCGATCAAAAACGTTAATGAAAATTTCATTTTGATTTTAAAACTTTTTAAACAGGTCGAACAATGAATCAATCAAATACGCGCCGTTTTCAATTTGTTTCCAACGGAAACCCCGTCTCTGAAAAGACGGATGAAAAACAATATTCGAAAATATCGAACGTTCGATGCGGCTTTTCGAAACGGACCGATTGGAAACATGCTGATCGACGGGGCTCAGCGGTTATTCTTCCGATAATCCTCTTGGGGATCTTGGCGGTTGTCTCCGCCGGAACACTGAAACAAATTCTTCATGCCCGGGCCCGGCAGGAAAAGAATTTGGAAAAGATCCAGCTTGAACTGATTCGATCCGATGTCGCCAAAGATCCGTTTCTAAAAAAGTTCGACGGTCAATCGATTATGACCGCCGAACTGAATGGACTTCCCCCTTACGGTGAAGGTTCGGTTCAAATTGCGGTCGATCCGACAGCCAAATCGGTTTCCGTTATCGCTAATCCCCGAAAAATAAAACGAATCAATAACGCCAAAACGGTCCAGGATCCCAAACGAAAATAGTGATTTTTAGTTTGACTGGTCCTATTGAATAGTCAAATCGCGTTAGTTGCGGTAAATTAAAATACGGGCAGTAAAAATACTGAAAGTATAAATAAACAGGTAAAATGGAACTAACTGAAAACAGGCACAGAGAAATGGTAAATAAAATGGACAAACTTAAATTACGACGGGCTTTTACGTTAGTAGAGCTTCTGACAGTGATTGTCATTATTGGAATATTGATCAGTCTTTTATTGCCTTCAGTTCAGGCGTCCCGGGAAGTGGCCCGGCGGACTCAATGCGCTAATAACCTTGTTCAGATCGGAATGGCCGCCAAGTCTTATGAAGAGGCGTTCGGCGTCCTTCCGTCCGGCTGCGACAATCCGGTCGGACCTGTCCGCAATGTTCCGGTCGGCGAGTTAATGGGCTGGCTTCCCAAAATACTCCCTTTTTTTGAAAAAATATCTATTTATGAAAAAATCGATTTCAACCAAAGCGTCTTTTCGCCGCATAATCAGGAGATCTGGCTGAATTGCGTTATGGATCGGAATTATTTTGTGCCATGTCCCAGCGATAGTCTTGCCTATAGTCGTAAATTTTCTGTTTCTTATGTGGCCTGTCAGGGAAGTGAAGAAAAACCAATCGATATTGATAATAATGGCGTTTTTTATCTCAATAGTAAAACAAGAAGCCGCGATATTACCAACGGCACCGCCAATACGATCTTTTTCGGCGAAACCCGTATATTATCAGACGAATATTTCAATAATTTTACATTAAATTTTCGATTCAATCAGGAATATGGACGCGATAAAAAACTCATTCCCCCTGCCGGAAGCAAGCCGCCTTATTATTCAGGACTTCTTTGCTGGATGACGGGAACCGGTTCGACGGTTCGAAATACCGGAAATGGCGTTAATATTATTAGCGGACCATTTGCCGCTAATAATAAATTTTGGGATCTGGTTAATCAAAAGGACGAGTTCGGAGATGCTTTAGCAATGGGAGATAATGTAAAAGACGAAAAGCCTTTTCAACCGATTGATTTCAAAGCGGAATTTTGGAAAGATCCACTTCCGGCGGAATTGCTCGTTGGCGGATTCAGTTCCTGGCATACCAGCGGCGTTAATTTTTATATGGGCGACGGATCCGTGCGCTGTATCTCCGAAGTCATCGATAAAAACGTTTATAAAAATCTCGGCCAACGAGGAACCAATCTCAATCGGCAACACAAGGGCATTGCATCCCGGTAACCGGCAACGCAAGGGCGTTGCATCCCGGTAAGCGGCAACGCAAGGGCGTTGCATCCCGGTAAGCGGCAACGCAAGGGCGTTGCATCCCGGTAAGCGCTGTCGCGCTGAAGCTGAATTCCCGCTCCCGATGGTCGCTTGCCGAATACATCGCTGTCGCGCTGAAGGTGAATTCCCGCTCCCGATGGTCGCTTGCCGAAAACATCGCTGTCGCGCTGAAGCAGAGTTCCCGCTCCTGTTGGTCGCTTGCCGAATACATCGCTGTCGCGCTGAAGCAGAGTTCCCGCTCCCGATGGTCGCTTGCCGAATACATCGCTGTCGCGCTGAAGCCGAATATCCGCTCCCGATGGTCGCTTGCCGAACCTTGATTTTAAGGAACAGTCAAGAGTATCGAACACAAATACATATGGTCGGTTAAGAGGGACCAACGGAAGCGGGTTCCAGAGGGGGATTAACGTATCAACTTCATTCTCATTTCGTATTTAGCTGGGATGTCTTTATACTGGCGCCGCGTCGGATTACTTCTTCCCGAATTTCAGCGGCATCGACCTTTCGAACTTCTCCTTGTCTGGAAATTGCAAGAGCGGCGGCAATTCCGGCGGCTTGCCCCATCATTGAACTCGACGTACTGACCCTTGCCGAGGAAAGAGCAAGCTGGTCGGCGGAAAAGCATCGGCCGGCCATTAAGAGATTGCGTCCATCGCGTGCGATTAGGGAACGATAGGGGATCTGATATGGAGGAACCCGTCGATCTTGTGCGCCGAGAATGTAGGTCCGTTTATCGTCGTCCGGTTTATGTCCATCAAGTTCATAAGTTCCCAGTGCGACCGCATCGTCAAACATTCGGCCTGTCCGGCAATCGTCCGAGGTTAAAATATAATCGCCGATAATTCGGCAGCCTTCACGAATGCCGATAATCGGAGAACAATGGCAGAAATACCAGTTTCTTCGGATCGTTTCCTGATAAAACGCTAACACTTCCATCATGCGCCGCCGGGCCTCTATTTCTGCATTTGTTAAACTTTCGGTATTTGTCGAATCAAACATCGGCACTTTGATCTTGACTGCTTTGCCGCGCGGACCGTTCGGCCAGATGGAGGTCATTGGCAGATCTTCTTTTCGGCGTATTTTATGAAACCAGCCTTCCGGAACCTGTTTAATCGGTCCTTTTGACTCAATTTCTCGAATAAAATACATTAATGACATCGGAAGCTGAAGTCCGTCGGAAGGGCGCCCTTTCATAACGGCGTATCCGGCGGCCCGCGCAACGTCTCCGTCGCCGGTTGTGTCGATAAACACTTTTCCCCGAATGGCTTCCGGCCCGCTTTTGCCCGCGATGATAATTTCCGTTATTTTTCGGTCCTTTTGAGCGATATCGACAAACCTTGTATGTAAAAGCAGCTTGATCTTGCGGCGCAGAATCATTTCCTGCAGAACGACCGCCAAAATTTCATGATTGAAAATTGTTGTCTTTTCATTATAAGCGTTCCAAGCGGAAAGTCCTTTTCGGATCTCGTCGAAAACTTCCCCCTGTTCGGTATTTTTTCCGCAAAAACTGGCGACGCCGCCCGAGGTGAGCATTCCGCCCGTTACGGCAAATCGTTCGATCAAAATAACACTTGCTCCCGATTTGGCCGCGGCGCAGGCCGCTGAGACGCCCGCGATGCCTCCGCCGATTACGACAACATCGTAATTATAGCGGACGGGAACGGATCGGCTCCAGATTATTTGATCTGCGTTGTCCCGATCTGAATGATTCGTTTGACCGCCGAAAGATTTTACTTCCGCCTCTTCCGCGGAAGTGTTTGTTTGATAAAAATCGGAAGTCATTGATTCGGCCGCGGAAACGGCCCCCAATAAATAAAGACATTCACGTCGGTTCATCAATAAAAATCCTTCCGTCTGTGTTTGTTTCTCTTAAAAATTTTCCGTTTGTTCCGATTATACTGTTTTTTTATTTTCAACTGCTTACCGGTTTTTATGAATTGACCGTTCTTTTGACATTGGAACGGAAAACTCATCATGGACTTGTAAATATATTTTCTCAATAACAATACTGCATAATAGGATCTGATTAACAAAAAAGGGGGGCGGTCGGGAAAAGGAGCGGCGTAATAACGAAAAATCCGTCTGCAATTAATAATATAATAACAGCGGCAGATTAATAATTCAAGAGCGGCGAATGAAGAAAATTAAAGAGACAGAAAAGGAGATGTGAAAAAACAAAAAAATCTTTCGTATTCCAATGTTTTGCGAGGAAAGAATGCGCAAAACCGAAACACGAAAGATTTTATATTCTATCGTTTAAACATTTGCGTTTACCGCCGATAAAGATCAGGAATGGTGATATTTTTTCGGCGTTTGAATGGGAAGGTCTATAATGAAATTGATCTATCCAGAGGGGAGACCAAAAAACAGATCTCCCAGATGTTGCCCAAAGATCAGTCGATCAGATCCTTAAGTTGGAACAAGCGCCGATGAAGATCTTTGCATTTGCATTTTTTATCGCAAGTTGTCATGGCGGCGATATAAACCAGGCTTTCAACTTTTTCGTTGACAACATGAACGGACCCGTCAACCATTCCGACGACAACACAACTTGGATGCGAGGACGACGGTCGGGCGGTCAGCCAAGCGCGGTTGCCTTCAATTTCGTTGGCGCAACGGTTAATAGTCATTGGAACGTCTGTTTTTATGCTGTAAGAGACATGCGCCGGCTGAGAACCGGTAACGGTATAAGCGGCGTCTTCTCCTAATTTTTTGCAGTCATGAGTTGTATCGAATTCCCATTTGTTGGCGTTTTTGTTCAAAGGCCAGCAGAATCCAAGAATTTCCTCTCTTCGTTCCCAAGTATTATTGAACTGCAGATTTTCGGAAACGACCATTGTATTGGTGGTTCCGTCATAAATATCGTCTAAACAGAGAGCAATTCCGTAATCATCAAGTTTGCCGTCCAGGAAGAGCCCATTGTATTTGTCGTATTCCCCGGGAATTTTTGTGTCTTTAATATCTGTTCTTCCCTGAATACTTCCGTAACGTTCACCCCAACCCCAGTCATTATAACCGCAGTTGGCGACATAACTGACTTGCAGGTTTTCCTGAGTTCCGGCGGAAGGGCACCAGTACGATTGCTGTTTAATATCCTGCGGTTTTCTGATATGTTCATCTTTTGTATTGTCGGGAGTATGAAGGAGATTTTCCCATTGAGCGAGATTTTCATTGAACGGAAAAATCATAACATGCCATCCGGCGTAAGTTGTCTTGGTATCTTTAACAGTATTAACAGCCGTAGACTTGTTTATATCATCAAGAGGAACGATGTTTCGGAATTTAGGAAACTTATGCTTGGAGTCATGATAATTTTGCAGGGCCAAGGCGATATTTTTCTGATTATTCATACAGGTGGCTCTTCGTCCGGCTTCGCGAGCGCTTTGAACGGCGGGGAGTAAAAGTCCAACTAAAACTCCGATAATAGCGATCACGACCAAGAGTTCAACGAGGGTAAAACCCTTCTTAGATAATTTTAACATTTTCTTCTCTCCTTAAATATGTTTCCTGTACATTATATTGGCTGGTTCTATAGGCAGGACTGTCAATTTTACAATCTTGAGATCGTATACACTAAAAGTAGCAATTTGTATGCCATATCAGAATCATAGTACAATTTACCAAAAAGGCAAGCCCTTTTTTACCTCTACTTAAACATTTTTTTAATAAATCTTTGCTTTTTTGTAAAAATCTTCACTTTTTTATATAAAACAGGTCATTTTTAACTGAAAAATCAGGAATTGTAAATATCGGTTATTGTATCATTTTTTTCTGGCAAAAATGAAAATGTTTAAAAATAAAACAGTCAAAAAGATATTTTTATATTTATTTTCCACAATAAAGCGAGCGAGTCCGTAACTGTGGAAAATCAAACCAATTTTCAAAATAATAATCTTTGTTTTGATCGGTGTATTCAATTGATTGTCATTTTTTATTCGGTATTTTACCTATTGTGCCAAAATTTATAATACGCGTAAAACATTAAAAACAAAATGGATCCTTTTGAACATTCTGCTGTTTGTATTTGATACAATGAGTGTCAATAAAATACAATCTTCCTTTTATTATTCATTGTATTAAAAAATGAATAATATCCGTTCCTAAAGAGATTATGTTAAATCCTTTTAAAAAAATGACAGACTTGTTAAAAATATCAGAAAAATAATTAGAATAATCAAGAAATAGCGAGTTTTGTATAAATATATCGCGATAATGCGAAAAAGTTCTCATTATTGCAAAAATAGATCAATACAATAAATAAAGTAACATAAAACAATATTTATTTTTAAATAGTGGAATAAAAAATAAAGATCTCGTTAATTGTTGTTCATCTCTATTGAAAGTAAAAATATTATAATTTATAATTAACTGAAATAATTATAAACGCGGATAAAATTTGAAACGTATCAAAATCATTGGTCTGTTTACCTGATGGTTTGGGACATTTTTAATTTTTCGCGCATTTTGTCAACTCACATCGCAAATCGACAGTTCTTTCGACGCCGAACCGAAAAAATAATGGAACCGGTCTAATTATATAAAAGACAGTCTTTGATGGCCGCTTGTCTGTTTTGATGATTTCAGGACTGATTAATATATTGGAACAGGAAAGTGTAATTTTCGGTCAATAATAATTAATATGGGTGAAAGTAATTAATATGAGTGAAAGTTTTTTGATTAAATGTTACAAAGGAGGAGAATCAATGTCAAAACAGATCATGATCAAGATCGCGATGTGTATGCTGGCGGTGTTTATTATTGTGTCCGGTTTAAAGGCCCAAGAGGTCAAACCGCGAGAGATCCAATCGCCGCTTCCGGGTGTTAAACGAGTTGTTTTGATTGGTGCGGACGGTTTTGGGGCTCATTATGTAAAATGGGACGAACTTCCGAATCTTAAAATGATGAAGGAAAACGGAGCTTGGTCGCTTCATATGCGCTGTGTTATGCCG
>CAZZEF010000124.1:0-6189 GCA_964652875.1 uncultured Planctomycetaceae bacterium | reverse complement strand
GATTAATTGGGCGACCATCTTAATGGGAGCGCCGTCGGAGATGCACGGTTTCCGGGAATGGGGCAGCAAAAAGCCGGACATCAAGTCGATCTGTTTGACGAAAAAAGGGCTTTTCCCCTGTATCTTCAGTATATTGCGTGATCAGGTTTCCGAGGCGAAAAGTTCTGCTGTTTATGATTGGGACGGAATCGGCTATCTTTATCAAAAAGCGGATGTAAACCAGCAGAGCTGCGTTAATGTTAAATTTCCTGAAAAGTCTGGTCAAAATAAATTGTCCGCCGCGGATCAGACGCTTTTGAAAAAAATCGAAAAAATGACCGCGGATGAAAAAGATGTTTATAAAACGAAACTTCAAACAGAAGGCGTTACCGAAACCGGATTGAAATTTTTGACCAAAGATAAGTCACTCTGTTTTATTTATTATGGCGAGCCGGATCATATTGGCCATAAGCTGAATTGGGGATCAAAAGATTATCAGGACTCAATGGTAAACGTTGATAAACAGATCGGTAAAATTTTGGCTCATCTTAAAAAGAACGGAATGGATCAAGATACCGTTGTTATTTTTATTGCCGATCACGGCGGGACGGAAAAAGGACACGGTAAAGGAATTATGGAACACATGGAAGTTCCCTGGGTGATTTATGGACCTGGTGTTAAAAAAGGGGAACTTAACGATGTTATCGTTAATTATGACAACACCGCGACGATTGCCTGGATCCTCGGTTTGAAACAGCCGCAGGCCTGGCGCGGTCAAGCGATTAAGTCCGCGTTTGAAGTCAAATGACCGTCAGAATCAGACCGCAGCTTCCGGCTTACGGTCATGAATTTTGCCATATCCGCCGATTGACTTGATGAATTGGCGGATCTTTCGATCTCAGATCGCCAAGATCTGTCATAGAGCCGGTATCCTTGTCAGAAAAAGTGATCTTTGATATTTTCAGCAAATGGCGCCGGGCGTTATTATAATTATTGTGTATATTCCGGTGCCGTATCTAATTTTTCTGAACCGGCTTTACTTTTCGATATTATATAAAACGCAATGTCACCGTTTACGTTTAAGAAACGAATAAAGGAGAAGT
Source organism: uncultured Planctomycetaceae bacterium (assembly GCA_964652875.1). Lineage (GTDB taxonomy): Bacteria > Planctomycetota > Planctomycetia > Pirellulales > Thermoguttaceae > JAUNBG01. Next base: position 5,107 of record CAZZEF010000124.1, on the reverse strand, counting down.
CATGCCGTTGTATAAAACCGGATTGTTTTCAATCGCGTTTTTAGTGATGATGTTTTGTTTTGGAGATCCCTTGTTCCGAGCGGATGAATTGGGACATGATCAGAAAAAAAAGGAAATTTATGAAGTGATCTTTCCTGCGCCCGAGAAACCGCAGCCGGGTCAATTGGTAATGGCGGCGGAATGGCGGATCTGGATTCCCGAAACAGTCAAGATCCTGCGCGGAGTCGTTATTCATCAGCATGGTTGCGGCGAAGGCTCTTGCAACAGTGGCCGGACAGGTGCCTTCGATCTTCATTGGCAGGCTCTGGCTCGAAAATATGATTGCGCTCTCTTGGCCGTTTCTTACCGGCAGGAGAAGCATCCCTGTCAGTTATGGTGCGATCCGCGAAACGGTTCCGCGCAAAGTCTTTTGAACGCGCTTGATTATTTCGCTCAAAAGAGTGGGCATTTGGAATTGACCGTTGTTCCCTGGGCGCTTTGGGGCCATTCCGGCGGCGGGCATTGGTGCGGGAGTATGGTCCAGCTTTATCCGAAACGCGTTATGGCCGCCTGGCTTCGGAGCGGACACCCGGATTGTGTCGGACAGACGTTCGATTCACTTCCGGTGAACAGCGATGTTCTGCAGGTTCCCGTCCTTTTAAATCTCGGCGCCAAAGAGACGAATATGCGCGGCGTTTGGGACAACGGCTGGATCTATTTTCAAAAGTTTCGCTCTCAAAAGGCCAAGATCGGTTTGATGATTGACCCGAACACTCATCATGAGACGGGTAATTCCCGTTATCCGGCAATTCGTTTTCTTGATCTGTGTATGGAGCAGCGAATTCCGGCGGTTCCGGGGACTTCTGTACTGCGTCCAATGAAAACCGGCTTTGTTCTTTCCGGAAGTGAACTTGGGGCGCAGGACCGTCAAGAGTTCATTAAAGACGGGATTTGGCTGCCGACGGAAAGTTTCGTTAATGTCTGGAAACAATATTCCAAAGACAATACGTTTGAGGACACAACGCCTCCGCCCGCTCCGGAAAATGTTATAATTGACGCTTCCGGTCTGATGAAATGGAAATGCAGAGCCGATCTGGAAAGCGGACTTCAAACGTTTGAGATTCGTCGGAATGGACAAAAAATCGCCGCGCTCCCGACGGGAAAAACCGTTCATGCCCGACCGCTGTTTCAAGGAATGTCTTACAGCGATACCCCCGACGCGTCATTGCCGAAAATGGAGTTCATTATTAAAAATTATCTGTCGGACGACGGGTATGTTTATTCTGTCGGCGCGGTCAATACCGCCGGTCTTTATTCCGAATTCACTCAAGCGGATCAAGTAAAGGAGAAGAAATGAGCAGGAAAAAATATTTATGGCTGTCGGAGAGAAATTTCAGATCTCTTTGGGGGGATCTGGCGCGGAAAGACGGACTCTTTCTTTATCTTCTGACAATGATTGCGCTGTTTGGAACGATGACTGATTTGTCCGCGTTTGAACCGTTTGGGATCAAAATGATTCCGATAGAGGCGGGAGCGATACAAAACGCCGGCAGCGGAACGGAGATCTGGCGCGGCGGTCCATCGAACGGTTATGAATTTCTCGTTAAGGACGCTGTTCGTGTCAGTCCATATTCCGTCAATTCAATGATACGAACGCAATGGTACGTGTATGAGAAAGAAAAGGGTGTTTATGATTTTTCATCAATGGACCAATCGTTTAAATACGGGATTCAATACGGACAAAAACTGAATTTGGCCGTGTTCACGACCAGTACGAATGCCGGATTAAAGATCGACGGCGCTCTTTGCGCGTATCCGCTTTATCTTCATGAGGCCATGCAAAAAAGCGATAAGCAAGATGTTAAATACACCTCCAATCTGGGAAACGTGACGCGCTGGGAGCCGAATTTTGAAAATCCGTATTTCTTTGAGCGGTATGATAAACTGTTGGAAGCGTTCGCTGAATATCTTGAGCGGCCGATTGATTTTAACGGAAAAACCGTTGTTCGAAAAAAACTGGTTCGCTGCATCGAATTGCGGCATTTCGGATGGTGGGGGGAAGGCGGTTACCCGAAACAGTTCGTTCCCGGCGATTCGAAGTATCTGATACAGTTTGCCGAGTCTTACCTCAAGCATTTTCCGGATATCCGCCTGATCGCGCCGACGAACGGAATGGGCTATTTCCCCAATACATACGGAACGATTGCCGATTATCACTTTTTTCTTATGAACGCAAAAAACAATGCCGGTCTGTTCGGGATCTTTCGCGATAATTTCGGTTGGGATGAGGACTGGAATTTCTATCAGGCAATTTATTACGCGTCCAATAAATGGGAAAAAAACGGCGTCAAACTTTATGAACTGATCCGTGACCGCTGGAAGTTTGCTCCTCTTGTCGGTGAACCCGGTCAGACGTACCCGAAGAAAAACTGGCGCCCTTATTCAACACTGATTCGGCAAGCGGAATATCTTCATCCGGCGGTTGTCAGAAATTGTAATGTCTCACTGGGAAAGGGGCGCTCGGCAACCAATCCGACGGATTACACTGTTTTAAAAGATCCGCAGGCGATAGCTGAATTTCATCGTTTTTATTCGATCATCGGTTTTCGTTATGTTATTGACGGACCGAACGCCGAACTTGACGGAGACCGGTTGACCGTTTCACTCGGCTGGTTCAATATCGGTCTGACTCCGACTTATGACCGTTGGAAAATCCAATATATTATTCGGGACCAATCGGGAAAAGATCTTTGGACGGGCTCGTCCGCGTTTGATCTTCGCTCGCTTCTTCCGGAGGAAACGATTAAACCGGGTCAGTTTGACCGGACCAAAGTCAAGGCCGTGAGCGACGTTTTTAAGCTTGATGCTGATGTTTTATCATCGGTAGTTTCCAAAGAATTGACCGGATCTTTGGATGTTAAAAAGAAAATGGCCTGCGGACTTTTTGTAAAAATCGTCGATCCGGACGGCATATCCCCGCCAATGGCCTTGAGTATTGAAGGACGGACGAAAGACGGCGCGTATCAAATCGGTCGTTTTTTTTGACATTAAAGAAAAACCGATCCGCGTTGATAATCGGCGGAAAATGTAAAACGAAAACAGTATAAAACGGATAAGCGAAAAAGTAAAATGAATTATTCCAATGATCAGCTGAAAGACATGTTTTGTGAGAAAATGAACAGGATCAGTTCGGAAAACAAACGCCCTGTTCTTTGGATCGGCGGCCTTGTCGGAAGCGGTAAAAGTTCGCTGATCCGGCTGATTTTCGCCGATCTCAAACCGGATCAGCAAACCGGATCTGCCGATTGGAAAGATCCGGCAGAAGCCGATGATCCGGGATCCTTTCTATTTGAAAATAATGTCAAATACGAGAACGGGAATATTGTTGTTCGGGAGCTGTCTTTTCCCTGCGGATCAAAAAGTTTTTCCCGAACTTTTGAAAAGGAAGCCGAAAAGACGCTTGAGACGGATACTGATCAAAACAAATCCGAATTGAAAGGAAATGACAAGAGAACATTGTCTTCGCGAGAACAGATGCCGGATCCGTTTGACGGCGGGAACGGATCGGCGGAAAAGCCGGATTTGTTTTGGTACACGGTTGACGGATCGCGGTTTGATGCGTTCACGGATAATTGGGGGCCTCTCGAAAATTACCGTTCAATGACCGCCGAAACAGTTGTCGTTGTTACGCATCGCGATTTAATGCGTCCCTCGCAATTGGAAGCCATTCGAACCGGGTTGGAAAATCGGGGGATCCACTGCGGTATCGTTGCCGTATCCGATAAGGAAAACGGATCCGTTGGCGCGGCGGATCTTGTTCGCTTGTCTCTTGAAAAACTTCAGGAAGACTTCAGAACCGCGTTTCAAACGGCGCAAACTGTCGATCGGGAGATAAAAATACAGGCGGTTTATGACAAAGCGGCAACGGCCAGGAAGATCATTGCGGCGGCTTCGGCAGCGGCCGGAGGAATCGGACTTATTCCAATTCCGCTTTCCGACGCGGCACTGCTTGTTCCGACACAACTCGGAATGATCGCCGGACTGGCGGCACTTTATCAATTTCAGGACAGAATAACGTCAAGTTTGATTCTTCCTTTTGTTGGAGAGTGCGTCGGATTGGTTACCGCGTCCTCGTTGACCAAACTGATCCCCGGCCTTGGAAGTCTTGTCAATGCCGGTGTTGCGGGAGGAATTACCGCGGTTATGGGTAAATTCGTTCAAAACAGTTTTGAAGAAATAGCCGTTAAATCAATAAAAGGAGAGCCCGTTCCTGAAATAGGGTTCAGTTTTGACAAATTCAAAAATTTTTATGAAGATCATATTAAAAAAGGCGAAATAGATGAATGATTGTTTTTATAATCGTCGAAATTGGAATAGAAAAAAAGTGTCGACAATAGCGCTTTTGACGATCGTTATTTGCTGTATGTGTCAACTATCAGACGGATCGGATCAGACACGATCGAAACAAAATCCGTCGGCCGGTCTTTTTGCGGAAGTGCGGCTTCAATTTAAAAAGGAACTCAACAAGCCGAATGAGATTCGGCGCGTCCCGTTGCGCGGGAAAGGTGAAACGCATTATCTGACGGTGTTCAAAAAGGAGGTCCCCGCGGGGGTTGAGATGCTTGACATTATTCATCCGTTTGCGCGGGCCGAAACGGGAGAAGAAGGTTTTTATGTTTTTTCGAACGGCATGTACGGCGAATTCAAGGATCGGGGCAAGAACGGATTTTTTTCCAACAAGACGACGGTTATGCCGTTTTACGCTTTTCGAACGGTCCGGGGGGCAATGGCGGTTCTGCTGACCGGTATGCGTTACGACGGCTGGCAATGTGTTTCGCTTGATAAAGGAGTGTATCGGATCTTTTCGCGGTTCCCGCTTGACGGAGAAATTCCTTATGAAGATATTTCGCTGGAATATCATCGGCTTTCGGACAAGGCCGACTATTCGGAGGCCGCTCGCTGGTATCGAACTTATCAGCTCGGGCAGGGGATCGTTCGTCCTTTAAAGGAACGGATCAAAACGAATTCCGTTCTGGCTTACGCGGTTGATTCAATTGAGGTTCGAGTCCGGCATGGCTGGAAGCCGGTCCCGTCGCCTGTCCCCGAGCAGACGGCCGAAAACGAGCCG
>CAZZEF010000123.1:13498-13744 GCA_964652875.1 uncultured Planctomycetaceae bacterium | reverse complement strand
TTTCTCAAGCCGGAAGATATTGCGGATCTGCTGGTCGCAGGTGCTAACGGAGCGACGATTCGGCTCGGGGAAGTGGTCAATGTACGCCGCGGCTATCCCGACCCTCCGGATAAAATTTTTACATTGAACGGAAAACCGGCTCTCGGATTCGGAATATCGACCATTCCCGGCGGCAACGCTGTCAAAATGGCGGAAGCGGTAGAAGCGAAAATTCTTCAACTGCAGAAATCAGGCTTTTTCCCGAAC
>CAZZEF010000123.1:4042-13488 GCA_964652875.1 uncultured Planctomycetaceae bacterium | reverse complement strand
CGATATTGAAATCAATACAATCGCAAACCAGGGAGCGACAGTCACCGAAGCACTCGACGGTTTTGTGATTAATTTGATTGAGTCGGTGGCGATTGTTGTCTTTCTGCTCATGATTTTTATGGGATGGCAGAGCGGTCTTCTGATTGGTGTTATACTGCTTCTCACCATATTTGCAACGTTTATATTTATGTGGCTGACGAATATTTCCATGCAGATCGTTTCGCTCGGGGCACTGATTCTCGCTCTCGGAATGCTGGTCGATAACGCTATTGTTATTGCGGAAGGAGTTATAATCGGTGTTCAACGGGGCAAAAGCCGGGAAGAAGCGGCGGCGGAAACGGTCCGGTTGAATCAGTGGCCGCTCTTGGGCGCAACGGTTATTGCTGTTCTGGCCTTTGCCGCGATTGGATTTGCTCCCGGCAATACAGGTGAAGTCTGTCAATCACTCTTTTGGGTCATGGCGGCCTCTCTCATGTTGAGCTGGATTTTCGCCGTTACGACGACTCCTCTTCTGTGTGTTGATTTTCTAAAGATTCCGCCAATTGAAGGTAATGACCCGTATGATCGCCCCATGTATCGCGCTTATCGCCGATTTCTTGAAGGAATGTTGCGATGGAGGAGAACGGCTTTTATACTGATTGTCGTTATGCTCGTCGTTTCGACCGGGGCCTTTATCCAATTTGTTCCGCAGTCTTTTTTCCCGGATAATCCGCGCAGTCAGTTCTTCGTCGATTGCTGGTTTCCGCAGGGAACGTCCATTAAGAAGACTTCGGAAAAAATGAAGGTCATTGAAGATTTTATCAGCGAATCCGGTAAAAAAATCGACGCGGAAAAAGCAGCGTCCGATAAAGGAAAATCTGCCGGTCCGAAAACGGTAACGCAGATCGCCAAGTTCGTCGGCGGCTCTCCGATTCGATTCATGTTGATTTATGATATCAAGGATCCGAATACCTCTTACGGTCATCTGCTTGTTACCGTCAGTGATAAAACGATGATCGGACGGATGAAGAAGGAACTCGAAGAACGATTTAAAAACAGTTCCCCGGAATTGGATTTACAGGTAAGTCGTTTTGCCTATTCCGCGCCAAGTCCGTATAAAATCGAATGCTATTTGCGCGGACCCGATCCGAAAATTCTTCATCAGCTTTCCGAGCGCGTACAGAAAATCATGCGGGAAGAAAAAGCATGGGATGTCAGTGACGACTGGCGGCAGCCGGTGGAAGTCATGCGGCCTGTTCTGAATGAAATGCGGTCCCGATATTGCGGTATTACCCGAAGAGATGTCACAAAAGCGCTTCAGATGAATTTTAATGGCCTTGCCGTTGGTCTTTATCGCGAAGGAGAGGATCTCATGCCCTTGATTGCCCGACCGGAAGCCGATCTGCGCAAAAGTTATGACGATATTGATAATATTCAGGTGATCAGTTCGTCGTTGGGAACAGTTCTTCCGTTAAGTCAAATTATCGACAAAACGAATCATGCCGTTTTTGAGGATGCGCTGATACGGCGCCGACACCAGGTCAAAACGATATCCGCCCATTGCAATCCGGCAGGCGAAGAGTTGCCATCGGAAACGTTGGAACGAATCAAGCCCCGTGTGGAGCGGGAAATTGTTCCGATTCTTCCTGCCGGATACAATATCGAATGGGCGGGCGAGTTCAAGTCGTCGAATGAAGCATCGGATCCCTTGGGCAAGGCGTTTCCGGTCTGTCTCGGTCTGATGTTTCTGATTTTGATCTGTCAGTTCAATCAGTTTCGACCTCCTCTGATTATTTTCTGTACGTTGCCGCTTGCGATGATCGGTGTAGCCTGGGGCTTGATCCTTTCAAATCTTCCATTCAGCTTTATGGCGATTCTCGGCTTTCTCGGTCTTTCCGGAATGCTGATAAAAAATGGAATCGTTCTGATTGAGCAGATACAATATAATCGCGGACCGGGCGGTATGTCCCCTTATGACGCGGTGGTTGATGCAGCGGTCAGCCGATTGCGGCCGGTCTCCATGGCGGCGGGAACAACGGTACTCGGAATGCTTCCCCTTATGTGGGACGTATTCTACAGTTCCATGGCCGCAACCGTAGCGGGAGGACTTATTGGAGCAACCGTTTTGACGTTGATTGTGATTCCAATTTTTTATTTCTTCTTTTATCGTATTAATCATACTGAAAAGAAAACCGGATGACACTGATTTTTCACGGATGATTTTTATGTCAGGCTGATTTTTTTCAAAAGACAGGTCCTCAACTCTGAAGGAATACATCCGTGATATTGTTGATTTCAAATAAAACCGCTTACCGTTTGAGCAGGATATAAAATTAATTTTATGAACGGTTCCGTCGATTAGTATCAGTTTTATCTGAGTCATGAAAAGCGGATCGGTTGGTGAGTCTGATTCAATTTTTTGAAGGTATTGTTTCAAAAAACAAATTTAATGAATTTGGGCGTCTGATTGATTACAGCAAGCGAATGATTCGATCTATTCAGGAAATGTTTTCGACGATTCATTTACGCGATTCCATGATGGTCATGAAACGGAAACGTCACATGTATATCCACAATAAGAAATACTTGAATTCTCTCCAAAGGGGAATACCTGACGATAAAGACACACGAAATCTTGTAAAACGATTACTGGAATACGAAGGGGAATATTTTCGATTTATCAGAACGGCGATTCCGCCGACGAACAACCCGATGGAACAGACAATACGCAAAGTTGTCATTGATCGCAAGGTGACTCAAGGTATCCGAAGCGACTTGGGCAATCGTTGGCTCGAACGGTTCTGGAGTATCCAGTCAACTTGTGAACAGCAGAGGCGAAACCTCCTTGATTACATAACCGAAATTTTCACGCATCATATTCAATGCACCGACATTCACTCTCTGATTCGATCTTGATTGTACACTTTTGGTGTTTCAGGCCGTGAACAATTATAATATCTTATTTTTTGCCCATGCCACCTATTTTAACATGTGGTTTGTGAACAGATAAATTTTTCTTAAAAAAGACAAAAAAGAAAGATATCCATATTGCAATCAGGATAAATTCATGTACAATAACAAAAGAGGATAAAGATACATGGCGTTCGTGATTTCGGATCTACAATAGTCTAAAAACGGAGGCAGTTCCAAGAGCAGTTATACAAAATCGCTCCATGGGACTTGTTTGCCAACATAAATTCTCTGCGATACCATACCATTTTTGTCCAACATAACTGGTACACTTCGTCTGTATTATATACTAACACTTTTTGGAAGGTGGAATAAAATGAAAGAGCTAAAGATCGATTTCATGACCGAAGGAGAAAAACTTCCATCGAACTATCATTCGTTGATTCTCAGTTTTATTAAGGCTTCGGTCGAAAAATTCGATCCGAAGGTGTATCGCGAGTGGTTTGATAAGACTCAAGACCCGCGAACGCTTCGAAAAAGCTATACGTTCAGTTGTTATATTCGCAACGCCCGATTTGAAGGGGGATATGTTATCTTGCCGGAAAAGTGTTTTTCCCTCAATCTTTCGACGTTTAATATCCACGATTTGATGGTCCTGTATAACGCCTTCTATGGAACGCTTCATCAAACGTATCCAGCCGAAGGAAACAGTATTACTTCAGATTCTTTGCGAACGTTATATATTCCGGAGATCAAGTCGAACCGCGTACTGGTCAAGCTCGACAGCGCTCTTCTTGTCCGTTCTCATGATCGTGAACTTAACCGCGACCGTTTTCTGGCTTTTTCGGACCAGCAGTTCTTCCCTTGTCTGCTCGACACAGTAACGTTGGCGCTGGAACGGGATCACCAGAATATTTCGCTTGACGGTTTTTCTTTTCAACCTGTAAAACCTCGTAAAACGGTTGTTGATCATTACCGCATGAAAGTGACTGCCAACACAGGCACCTATCAACTTGAAGGTGATCCGGCCCTGCTCAATTATCTTCTCTTAAGTGGTTTGGGAAGCGCTACGGGAAGTGGGCATGGCAAGTTTCGGGTTATAGCATGAACATACACGACTGGATGATTATCAATACAGGAAAAGGACATATTTATGGATACATTGGAATTATCTCCTGGTGATTTTTTGAAAAACGCCGGAATTGTCGGCTTTTTGCGGCTTTGGGATTATATCAAGCAACAGCAAGGTGAATCATTCACGCCTACCGACAAAATTGATCTACAGGAACTTCTTGCCGTCGATCTCCCACAAGCGTATATCAATACGTTCATAAAATATTATGGAGAAGAAACCAAGGTTGCCCAGGCACTGAAAAAACTTGATCGCCTCATTGCGGATCTGGAGGAAAAACCCGGTGAGGTTGAGCGAAAAAGACTTCAGGATGATGCTAAATATATCACAGAAAGTCTTTCCGCGGCAAGCGTAAAATCAGGCTATGAGGGGATTGAAACTGCAATTGTAGATTGCGATATTTATCTCGATTTCCTGAAAAACAAAATCAAAATTCCAAGTCCCAAAGAGATACACGCTGATTTTGTTCCTGTACTCCTTGCACAGTTAAAAGCACTCCAAAAGTTTTGTTCCCAGCCACTTGTAAAACAGACATTCCTGTTTAAGTTGATATCCTATAATATCATCAACAACTTTTGGACAGGAAAGTGCTTCCTTCTTCGTGCCAACGCCAAAAAAGAGATGGCTAAACTCATTGATTCAGATTTTGTCAAACCGCTTGCGGCGTATTTAACCAAAAAGGAATATAAAAGTAGTAGCCATTGTATCGTCTGTGGAATGCCCCTGGCTTCGGAAAAGGAAAAAACGTCCATTGCTTTTTTAGTTGATATGGCCGACGATCTGGGGCGAAAGACTTCCACTTTCTGGAATTGTAACGTAGATGCGTATCTTTGCCCCATTTGTGCATTTCTCTATGCACTTGCCCCTCTTGGGTTTTGTACCGTTGACAATGGAGATTTTGTCTTCATTAACGCGAACGAATCCGTGGATTCGCTCTGGTACAATAATCAACCGAAAATGGATAATGAAGGAAAGCCTCTTTCTTACCATGAACGAATTGACAACGCTATTTTACAGCTTCTCGAAAGCAAGGCAAAAATACAAAATAATGTCCAGGTTATTACCCGTTCAAAACTTGAAAATCGCTATCACTTCAATGTCATTGATCGGGAAATCGTACAGCTAATACGACAAAAGAGTGTTAAATCGGCTCTCAAAAAACTCGTAACCAAACCGAGTTTCAAAATGTCAAATGACAATTTTATTAATGTTTATCGCCAATGTATTGAAAATATGCTATATTATCGCAATCAATATAATTTGCTTAATTTGCTCGTTATGGAAAGTCTGAAACAACCGTGGATAAATTTTTTCCTTCGATCTGTTTTGGATATTCAATGCGCACAACTTTTACAAAAGGAGGAATTTCTCATGAATTTGAGTGATTTACAACATTTTGCCTCAAAGGCGGGAGGGGAATTACGACCAATCCTCATTGCGGATAAAGTCGGTCAGGAAAACGTCAAATCTCTCACTGACGATAAGAAAGAGGACATTATTCGGGGAGTCGTTTATCAATTGACAAACGCCCTTAAGGTCCAGAACGTTGAACAATTCGCGGATTTGATAATTCGGCTCTATTCCGCGTGTAAATTGCCGATTCCAACTGTGTTTATGCAGGCTCTTCGTGCCGGCGACCAATTCGCCTTGATTGGCTACGCTTTTATTCTTGGTCTGAAAGGTGCTTATTATACTAAAGAAACAAAAGAAGGAGAAAAGAACAATGACTAAAAAGGGGTTGACCATTTCTGTAATAATGCGAGCCGAAAGTGCTAACTATGGCGAAGGCTTCGGTAATATTACTGTACTGAAAAAAATGTCCCGGGGAGACCACAATCAATATACTTACATCTCACGACAGGCTCTTCGATACAGTCTGGTAAATCAGCTTCGATGGGATGAAACTCCCGTTGAAGACCAAGGCGTTGTGCAATTTGCCTCGGCAGCCACCATCGATAAATATCCCGAAATTGATCTCTTTGGCTATATGAAAACAAAGGGAAAATCAAAAGATGGAGACAATGGCTCCGCCTTAACTCGTCCAGCCGTGGCGAGAATCTCCAACGCCATAGCGCTCGAACCATTTAACGGTGACATGGATTATCTGAATAATATGGGGCTGGCTCGCCGCGCCGATCTTCCGAACGTTATTGCTCAAAGCGAGATCCACGCTTCCTATTACGCCTATACTTTGTCAATCGATTTGGATCGTGTTGGTATTGATGGTACTATTACTATTCCGAATGCCGAAAGAGCAAAACGCGTTTGCTTTCTTCTTGACGGTATTCAGTTCCTATATCGCGACATCAAAGGACGTCGCGAGAATCTTGCTCCCTTGTTTGTTTTGGGGGGTGTTTATGAACGCAAAAACCCCTATTTTGAGCATCGGGTTCAAGTGAAAAACAACGCGGTCATCATCAATACGCTTAAAGAAGTGATTGATTCATGTGATGATACCAAAACAAATACGCTTTGCGGTGTCGTTTCAGAAATCTTCGCAAATAGTGATGTAATTAAGTCAGAACTAAACGCAAAAACGATTGCGGCCTTCTTCAACGATCTCAAACAACAAGTGAGTGATTATTATGGGTAGAGTGATTCGAATCAAGGCGAGGCAGTCGATGGTCAATTATCGCAAGCCCGCCAGTTTCATTATACGGGAGACCTATCCTCTCCCTCCCTATTCGACCATTATCGGAATGGTTCATAACGTTTGCGGCTTTACTCAATATCATCCCATGAAGGTGAGTGTTCAAGGCCGCACACGGGGAATCACGTCCGATTTGTATACTCGATATTCCTTTGGAAACGCTTCCTACGACGCCAGTCGTCATTGGACAAAAGTCCCTGATGGTGACAAGTATCTTGGCATTTTTCGAGGAATTGCTCATACGGAACTCCTCTGCAATGTCGTGTTGATTCTTCATCTTGAACCTGAAGAAGCCGATTTCGATACTGTCTGGGAAGGACTTCAGCGCCCAGTTGTTTATCCTTCACTTGGTCGCCATGAGGATATACTTGATATTGAGGAAATTGCAGTGGTGCCTGTCCAAAAAAGTGATGATATTGCGACAAAACATGACATCTATATCCCTGTTGTTCTTCTTCAAGAAACGAACAACGCAGAAGGAATGGAGGGAACTTTCTATCAGCTTTCGAAAGAATATGCGATTGAAAAAAACGGATTGCGGCGTTGGAAACAGTCTGTTAAAGCTCAATACCTTGCCTCAGGAAACATACTCTACGATTTTTGGGCTGATGACGAGCTTAATCCCGTTGCCATGATTTAACACGAAAGAGGTAATATTCGATGGAATTTCTTGCGAAATCGAATCCTGTGGAAACATTGAAGGAGCATACCGACCGGGTTCTCGCATGTCTGGAAGTCCTGTTTCGAATTTATGGGCATCTCTTCACTGAGAAAGAAAAAAGGCTTTTACGTATTGCCTGCCAATACCATGATTATGGTAAAATTGAAAAGATCTTTCAACAAATCGTTCACGGGACACGTCTTCGCATGGAAATACCACATGGTTTCTTGAGTGGTCTTTTTCTTTGGGAAGACGCAACCCAAAGTGGCTTGTTGAACGATTTCTCTGATGCTGAAATACGTGCTATTTATACCGCAATTCACTATCACCATACACGCATTGATGATAAAGATGAAATATATTATAAAGACTACGCCCAAGAAAATCTCCAGGAGAATTACAAAATATTCACAGGCCACGAGTATAAGACGAGTAGTTTTCGATATTTGAGAAAACGACTTTTTGTCAATGATCCGGCTGCTACATTAAAAGTGATTGACGAAGAAGCGTACCTTGTTTATCTTCTCATCAAAGGAATACTGAACAAAGCCGACTATGCCGCCAGCGGTCACGTGGATATTGAAATAGAGTCAACAGAAAGATTGACGGAAAAAGTCGTCTCCCGGTTTGGTAATCAATTGCGTCCGGCCCAGTGCTTTATGCGTGATCATCGAAACGAGAATATTATTGCCATTGCGCCGACGGGCTCAGGAAAGACAGAAGGCGTTATTCTTTGGCTGGATGACGCAAAAGGACTCTATACGCTTCCGTTAAAAGTCTCCGCAGGCGCCATTTTTCACCGAATTCACGACTCTCCTTTGAATAATTATTCATCTGGATATGGATTTCAAAAAGTCGGACTTCTCCATTCGGACAGTATTTTCGAATACATCCAATGTGGCAATAATGAATCTGCTCAAGAGTCTAATGCACAACTTGACCGTCGAACGTTGGCCGAATATCAATCTGTTCGGAGTCTTGCATATCCACTTACCATTACAACAGTCGATCAATTATTTAAATTTGTCTTTAAGGCTCTCGGAACGGAACTTTTTGCCGCCACTCTCAAATATTCACGGGTTATTATTGACGAGATGCAGATGTATGAGCCGAAAATTCTTGCCATGCTCATTTACGGTCTGAAAACCATTTCTCTCATGGGCGGTAAGTTTGCCATTATTACAGCGACCCTTCCGGATTTTGTCCGTCGCAAACTGGAACAGGAACACATTCCTTTTGCTTACCACGTGTTTCCCGGTAACGAACGACGTCATATCGTCCATTTGCAATCGGATGAATTTGCCGATTCTTTCGATTTGGACGCTATTGGTGAAGCTGCAAAAACACAACGTGTCCTGGTAATATGTAATACAGTTCGAAGAGCGCAGGAACTCAAACGTGAATTGCCTCAGGCCCACCTTTTGCATTCCCGTTTCATTAAAATGGAACGCGAAATACTTGAAAAAGGAATTATAGATTTTCAAGATAATTGTAAGAATCCCAATTCAACCGGTATTTGGATTTCCACCCAGCTTGTCGAGGCAAGTTTGGATATTGATTTTGATGTTCTTCATACTGAACTCTGTACTGCGGACAGTCTTCTTCAGCGTTTCGGACGATGCTGGCGTTCGCGAACATACTTGCTGTCAAGCCCGAATGTTTTTATTTACGACCATGGTTCTTGTGGAATTTATGATCCAGACATTTTCAAACGATCAAAAGAGTTTCTTGGACAATACGAAGACCGTATTTTTACCGAGTGTGAAAAACTCGACTATGTAAATGCCGTTTTCGATGAAGGGGAAATCGCTGAGTCTGCGTATTACAAGACTTTTCAAGCGAGTTGGTCTTCCGTGATGGCCATTTCTCCGACAAAGTATTCCAAAGAAGATGCGGATGAACAATTCCGGGATATTCAATCAAAAACGGTGATTCCGGATTCCGTTTATGAGACATATCGAGAAGAGATCGAAGAGTATATTTCAATTATTAACGACAAAAACATTGCCATTGAAGATCGTTATGGTGCCCGGCAAAAGCTGGATCGTCTTACGCTTTCCATTGGACGTTTCAGCGGCGATAGCAAGTTTGTGGATAGAACTCCCATTCAGGGA
>CAZZEF010000123.1:551-4032 GCA_964652875.1 uncultured Planctomycetaceae bacterium | reverse complement strand
GCACAAAAGGATATTGAAAACGCCCAGAGGCGTAGGGAACAGATATTTACCGAACTCGGGCAGTATACTCTTCTATCGACGATGGCGGTATTTTTCCAGCGGGACTCGGCCTGCTACGGGAAGAACGTGATAATGACAACATGCTGTGATTACGGTCTCTTTCGGAAAGGGAAGCAGATTCACAACTGCTTTCCTGGTAAAAAGTCAAAGATCGTTTATATGATGAGGAAAGTTATGCGTATCACCGGGGTAATGGTCTATTACCATGAGATTTGTTTGCGAAAACTCTGGTACTTTTGTCACGATATTTGCATGGAGCAGAGCAATGAACTTGTCGACATAGGCAAGACAATTGATGAATCGACTTATCAGCGGAATGAAAAACATATTAATATTGACAACATTATCAATCTTGATTTTCTTCAGAATATAAAGACTTTGCATGAAGTGAAAAAAAGCCGCATAATTGAAAAAGCTGGTATTCTTCAAGTGAAGTACTATCTCTATTATCTCAAACAACGAGGCGTTAAAGACCTGACCGCTCAAATCGATTATCCTCTTCTTAGGTCAAATATTAAAGTGGAACTTACCAGCGATGATGAGGAGCAAATCAGAGTGGTCCTAAAAGAAATTGAAGAAATCGCATCTCGTTCCGTTCCACCTGATTTCAAAAAACAACGTATTTGTAAAAACTGCGCCTACCATGATCTCTGTTTTATTTAGGATTGTTAATTATGAAGAAAAGCTACTACTTTTATACAAATGGAACGTTGCGACGTCACGATAGCACACTGCAATTCGTCGCAACTGACGAAACAAAACGAGACATACCGATTGAACGAATCACCGACTTATATATCATGTCCGAAATGTCACTGAATTCGACTTTGTTCAATTTTTTGGGCACTTATGGAGTGAACGTTCATTTCTTCAATTATTACAGTTTTTATACCGGCAGTTTCTTTGCCAGAGATAAGTTGCCGGCTGGAGATTTACTGGTCAAGCAAGTCGAACATTATACAGATGAGGCCAAACGTTTGACATTGGCACGTGGTATTGTCGAGGCTGCATCGGCCAATATTTATCGTAATTTACGTTATTATAACGGACGCGGCAAGGATGTTTCCCAGGAAATGAATCAAATCTTGTTATTCAAAGGAAAGCTCGCTGGGGCCAAAGATGTTACGGAACTCATGGGTTTTGAAGGCTTGATTCACAAAATCTATTATGATGCCTGGAATAAAATCGTTGATCAAACAATCGATTTTACAAAGCGGGTCAAGCGTCCTCCCGACAATATGATTAATACACTCATCTCTTTTATGAATTCACTCATTTACACCAAAGTTCTTTCCGAAATTTATCATACGCAGCTCAATCCAACGATTAGTTATCTTCATGTACCTGGTACTCGTCGTTACTCACTTTGCCTTGATATTGCCGAGATATTCAAACCACTCTTGGGTGACAGATTGATCTTCTCTTTGTTAAATCGCAATCAAATCACGCCTGATTCTTTTACGAAAGAATTAAACGGACTCCACTTGACCAAAACTGCATCGCAAACAATTGTGCATAATCTTGATGAACGTCTGAATACAACAATTTATCATAAGGAACTTGAAAAACAGGTATCCTATCAATACTTAATGCGTTTGGAATGTTATCGGCTCATTAAGCATCTACTTGGCGAAAAACTATACGAAGGATTCCAAATTTGGTGGTAATTATGTACGTCATTCTGGTTTATGATATTAGTGTTGAGAATAATGGCGCAAAAAATCTTCGTTGTGTTTACAAAATATGCAAGAAATACCTTTCGCATATTCAAGATTCCGTTTTCGAAGGTGAACTAACAGAGGCTGAGCTTTTCAGATTAAAAGTGGAACTACAGCCACATATCCGCAAAGAGTATGATTCGATTATCATATTCAAAAGTCGTCAAGAAAAATGGTTGGACAAAGAGTTTTTGGGACGTTCAGATGATCTAACAAGTAATTTTATATAATCTCTTGCATTCTGTCGACCTCAAATATCGCAAAAACATACCTACATCGACAATTGTCGTGAATTCGTAATTTTCGGGCGACAATACCTTTTAAATTTTCGCATTTATGCTATAATCACAAATAGTGTACAGATCGACAATAAACGCGTCGCAAGAGCCTCAATAATAGGCTCTCTGTACACGAGACTTCAAATTTCACCATAATGGAATGTAAATTTTTGAGTAATTGCTGGTATCGTCCTTCGCCTTCCGGCTTCAAATTTCACCATAATGGAATGTAAATTCTGTTGGGATGTCGGACGAATGCAGTTCCGGCGCGACTTCAAATTTCACCATAATGGAATGTAAATCCGCTTGCAGCAATTAAAGACATAAAAGAAAAAAACGCTTCAAATTTCACCATAATGGAATGTAAATATCTTTGCGGTTGGACCGGTGGCAAACAACCGGGACTTCAAATTTCACCATAATGGAATGTAAATGCGAACACAATCACGGCATAACGTTGCAAGGATCGCTTCAAATTTCACCATAATGGAATGTAAATGAAGATTCTGGCAGGCTTATCTTGCTGAAGATTCTGCTTCAAATTTCACCATAATGGAATGTAAATTTACGGTAATCTTTATAGAGTGGCAGAAATTCATTTTCCTTCAAATTTCACCATAATGGAATGTAAATGAAGGAGCATTACTGATTGAGGAGGCAGCTGAAATCTTCAAATTTCACCATAATGGAATGTAAATTATAAAAGTGGTAAAGCTTACGAAATTGCCAAAGAACTTCAAATTTCACCATAATGGAATGTAAATTCTTTTAAGGCCTCACTGAACAAAACTCGTTTGTCCACTTCAAATTTCACCATAATGGAATGTAAATATAAGCGACACGTTTGGAAAAGATCTATTTCAATATCTTCAAATTTCACCATAATGGAATGTAAATAAACTACTTTAGTGGTTGTAATTGCTGTATTGATACCTTCAAATTTCACCATAATGGAATGTAAATTTAGTTGTCCACTCATGCAGGGCTAACGGAAATTCAGCTTCAAATTTCACCATAATGGAATGTAAATTTCCGAAAACACAATGGTTTTATCCGTATCTTCACCCTTCAAATTTCACCATAATGGAATGTAAATATGTACACTTTTTCAGAACGTAAAGTTACAAAGATACTTCAAATTTCACCATAATGGAATGTAAATGTAGGTAATTAACAGGTACTTACTTAAATATGCTGTCTTCAAATTTCACCATAATGGAATGTAAATCCATTTCGCTGTTTCGAGTAATCGTGTCGGCATTTCACTTCAAATTTCACCATAATGGAATGTAAATTTTTTTTATTGTGTCGATTGAAGTTGAGGCATCGACTTCAAATTTCACCATAATGGAATGTAAATAAAATTACCTTGTATGGCTGGTTCAAGGCAATTTTATTTACATTCCATTATGGTGAAATTTGAAG
>CAZZEF010000123.1:0-541 GCA_964652875.1 uncultured Planctomycetaceae bacterium | reverse complement strand
AAATTACCTTGTATGGCTGGTTCAAGGCGTGCGATCTTCAAATTTCACCATAATGGAATGTAAATACGGAAGGTGAAGGTCGATATCGTCAATTACTCAAACTTCAAATTTCACCATAATGGAATGTAAATGCAATTGTAATTTTTCGAATTTAAATCAGGCTTTTTCTTCAAATTTCACCATAATGGAATGTAAATTTGAGATATCTTGTATTCAACGCGCATCGTCATCGGTCTTCAAATTTCACCATAATGGAATGTAAATATCTTCCGGAATGGACGGTTTTTTTATTGACTCTGCTTCAAATTTCACCATAATGGAATGTAAATTAGATTCATTTTTATCAGTATTGCAGCAGTATAAGTCTTCAAATTTCACCATAATGGAATGTAAATTTTCTTTCTAAATACTGTTAAGTACAAAACTTCATTCTTCAAATTTCACCATAATGGAATGTAAATCTTTACAATCAACCTTATATCCTTTTCAACGTGACACTTCAAATTTCACCATAATGGAATGTAAATCTAACCCGTTGGTT
>CAZZEF010000122.1:0-13753 GCA_964652875.1 uncultured Planctomycetaceae bacterium | reverse complement strand
AAATGGCGACGGATTCAGGATCACGGACAGCGTCTTTTTCCGCCTTCGGGGGAATATAATGTTTCGGGTCGCCGCTGGGCATATCCTGCCAGACGAGCATTCCGAGTTTGTCGCAGTAATAATAATAAATCGCCGGTTCAACTTTAACATGCTTTCGCAGCATATTGAATCCGAACGCCTTAAGCATTTTTATGTCATAAATAAGCGCGTTAAGAGTCGGAGCGGAATAAAGACCGTCCGGCCACCAGCCTTGATCAAGCGGGCCATGCTGAAAAACAAATTGATTGTTCAGCATCAGACGGACATGCCCGTCTTCCGTTTTACCGAGCGAAATTTTGCGAAGCGCATAATAACTGTTGACCCGATCGGTTTCTTTGCCGTCTTTCTGAAGAACTGCGGTAAAATCATAAAGAACCGGCGTGTCAGGGGTCCAATATTTTTTGCCTTCGACGGAAAGATCAATGACCGCCTTGCCATTTTTAATTGGGGCTGTTTTACCGTCAATCGCAACAGAACAGCCTTCCGCGTTTTTCGCGAAAATATTGATCGAAACGATTTTCTTTTCAAGATCAAAAACCGGCTTGACTTTTGTCACACGCGCTTCGGAAACAGGTTCCATCCAGACGGTTTGCCAAATTCCTGTAACCGGAGTATACCAAATTCCGTTGGGGTTGTTATGCTGCTTGCCGATCGGCTGGGGACCATCGGTTGTCGGATCCCAAACCTTAAGAATCATTTCCTGCTGTCCGTTTCCCGAAAGAGCGTCGGTAATATCAATTCCAAACGGAGCGTATCCCCCTTGATGACCGCCGACTTTTTTACCGTTGACAAGAACTTCGCAGCGCCAGTCAACCGCACCGAAATTCATCATGATCCGTTTGCCCTGCCATTTTTGGGGAACAACGAACCGGGTTTTATACCAAAGATTGTTTTCTTTTCCTACCCGTTTGGCAACACCGGACAAAGAAGATTCAACCGCGAACGGAACCAAAATTTTCCCTTGAGAAGCGGTCATGCTTTGCTGGGCCGACGGCTGAATGGAATAGTCCCAAAATCCATTGAGATTTTCCCATTCTGCGCGGACAAGCTGCGGACGCGGATAATAATCCTTATGCGGAGCGGCGGGATCAAGATCACCCGCAAATTTCGAAAGAAGAGTACCGCCGGCCGGTTTCCAGTCTTCGGCTTGAGCGGTGTAAACAGACAGCGCCGACAGTGTCAAGCAAATCGACAGCGCCAGCATTTTTGCGTTCATCAGTTTCATGAAAAATCCTTTCTTTGTTCTTTCAGTAAATTTTCGGACATGAAAAACATTTGTTTTAATACTGTTGTTTTGGGTTCCGAAAACGCCAAATGATATTTTTGCGGAAAAAGTATTTCTTTTTATACCAATTCCATTTTGATTACCAACATTCCCAAACTGCCGAGTCATAAAGTCAATCGACGAAAATAAGGAAAATTAAAAAATGACTGCGATACAAAATGCCGACAGTAAAAAATTTCCGTTTAAAAAACAATGGCGGACCACCTTACATTAACTGTCATTTTCCGTCTTTTTTACCAGCCGATTCAAGTTCACTTGCGATAATGATCAAGATCCCCCTTTTATGTGCGCAGCAGATCTGTTATCCGCGGATCGAAGTTCCCCTGTTCTGATCAGATCAACAATCAGACAGGATCAAGTCCGAGATCTTTGCGCAGTGTGTTCATCGACGCTTTCTGACGCTGATGAACGATCTCTTGAGCTTTTCGAACCTTTTCTTCTGAACTTTTTCTATCGCCGAGCATTTTAAGAACGGCGGGGACAATACCGGGTATCTCCTCTTCCTGATCAAGATCGAACAGCCAATCGTTCAAACTGATGTCGCGCCACATAAAACCTTTGCTTGTCTGCTGTTTAAAACGTCCGACAATAGCAGGAATATCATTTCCGATACACATAATCGGCGAGTGCATTTCAAGTCCGAACAGACCGGCGCTTTTCCGGTAAATCGAAACGGCTTCGTCGGTGATCCAGTAATTGGGACGCCATACGCAATTCTTTTTGACATCATCCGGCAAGCGGTCATAAATCATTTCTTTTCCAATGTCCATTTGACTTTGATCTTCCGGACAAATCAAAACTTTCAATCCGAGCTGTCGGACCGTTTCAATAACAGCATCGCGAATCGGCTTATGATCGTGTTCTTTCATCTGATTATTGACCGCGGCCCGCTGCTGATCCCGTTCCGTCATTGTTCGCTGATGAATTTTCCAGTAAGGGGTCCAGCGGTATCGGGGAATCACGCACGCGAATTTACCCGATTCCAGTCCGTTGTTTTTCAGGAAAGAATCGGCCTTTTCCTTGTTTTTTATATCAAACGCAAAAGCGCCGTCCGGGCCAAACTCCATTACCGGTGAGCTGATCCCGGCTTGCTTCGCGGCCGAGAGCGATACAGTGTCTCTAAAAAAGATAAATCGGGCCTGACTCATCAAATCGCAAAGAGCGTCCGACTCTTTCGTCCAAGTAATGCAATAAATTCCGAACGGTTTGCCTGTTCGCTTGACTGCCGCCGCAACGTCCCGGGAAGCGACAAAGGAGGGCCCACTTCCATGAAGAATAAAATCGCACTGATCAACGGCTCGGGCAAGATCGGGATTATTGATCTTGCGGCCGTCCTTGCTGATACTCCCTTTTTGAATATTCAATTTGGGAAAACGCCGCTGTTCCATCGCGGCCACTTCAGGAATATAAGAATGACTCGGCCAAAGAGTAACATCCGCTTCCGGAATATATTTTTCCAGCAGGGCAAGCACTCCCGCGGTATGCGCGATATCGCCAATATTAACCATCTGCCAGGAAGAGCGCAAAACAATTTTTACTCTTTTTTCAGAAGCGAACACCATTCGGTGCGAAAAAAACGCTGCCGCTGCCGCCGAACCTGCCGCGAGAAACGCCCGCCGCGAAAAATTTTTACTATTTTTCATTACCGATCCCTGTTTCTGTTAAAATATAAAGATGACTGCATACTCAAAGGTTGTTCAGGCGATATTAATTTTTACAAATTTCGCGATCACCTTCGACTTTCATTATTTTTAAAGATTGGACGATTTTATTTTGCGTTGTCAAATTAACAACGGTCCGATCATTAATTTTATTGAGATTCCGCTATTATAAAAGATTAAATATTAAAAGTCAATTATTTTGACGGATCAATTAAAATTATATTGTCTAATGCCAACCGACTGCTTTTCAGAAATAAATGTTTATTGCGTTGTCCGATACGTTTATGTTACTATTTTCGTTTCTTTCAAAAATTTAAATTCTCCCCTCTTGCGATGTTTTGTTTTTTTGATAGAATACAAAAATGATTAAGGGAAACCTTTATTTTGCCGGATTGGTGGAATAGGCAGACACGATGGATTCAAAATCCATTGCCAGCAATGGCATCCCGGTTCGACTCCGGGATCCGGTATTACCGCTGTTCTTTAAAGACTTTCTTATTTATTTTTTGCGATCTTAAAAATTTTTATTTCTTTAAATTGTTCTCTGACTTTTTGCGGTCATTGTTTCTTTGCGGAAAATTTTATCTTCCCGAAGCAGTCTATAAAATTCTTTCAGATCTTTTGGGTAAATATTAATTGACATCGTTTGAAAAATATCGATAATTTTATTACGTTTTGTCTCTTTCATCTTCCTAAATTCGAAAATTGGCGATAGGTCCAAACATTGAACACGAACGGAATAGCACCGATCAATAAATAGTCTATATATTTAAAACATAAAATTTCAACGCAAAGGAGCTTAAAACAATGAAAAAGTTTTTTTGGTATTTTCTGATAACGGCGTTTCTTTTTTCGACTGCGGAAACGTTATTAGCTTACGACCGATTCGCCGTCGAAAAGATCGGAGGCGTTCCGACGCTGACCTTTGACGGCAAGCCGACCCGTCATCGAATTTTCTTCGGAATTCCGGGCGCGGCGCCAATCGTTACGGGACCAAAATTTCAAAAAGTAGAATTTGAATTCACTCTGACAGAAGACGCGTTAAAACGGGGAACCATTCATTTTCGATTCGGCCGCGAGCCCGGCGAAATTGTTATTGACAATTTTTCCATTATCGATAAGGAAACAGGAAAACAGGTTGCCGGCCCTTACCGGTTCGAAAATTCCGAAGAGTTTACTCATAATTGGAAATTCTGGCAGGCGAAGATCGGGCAAACAACCATTGCCGATTTACAGACCGTCCCCAAGGCAGGACCGGATGGATCAGAAGCTCTTTCAATAAAAATTCACAAAATTCCGGCCGATCTCAGCTGCGATTTTCATCTTTATCACCAATGGACTCTTGATTTGCGTCAAGGCAAAACTTATTTGGTAAAGTTCGATATTAAATCAAGTCTTGAAAACCGTAAAGTTCGAGTCGCGTTTTACCGGCCGGACATTCCGCATCTTTCACTCGGAAGCTGCGGAAGCATTCTCGGAGAACAAGTCAAACTGGCCGCCAATTCCGGAGTCGATCTCGTCTCGTTCATGTTCGGTTCAAAAACATGGAAAAATCCGGACGGCACTTACGACTGGTCAACCATCGATTCGATTTGCGATACAATTCTTGCGGCCAACCCCAAAGCTTTGATCATACCGCGTCCGAAAATCGACGCCTTTCCCTGGTGGCTGGAAGCCAATCCGGACGAAAAAGCTGTTTGGAAAAATATTGGTAAAACCCCATTGGAACACGGCAGTGAATGGGCAACCGTCTCTTCGAAAAAATATCGGGAAGAAGCCTGTCGCGTTTTATATGACACGATTAAACATTTGGAAGGAAAATACGGCAATTCAATAGCCGGTTATCACCCCGCCGGTCAAAATACGCAGGAATGGTTTACACCAAACACCTGGGGACTCTGTTATTCCGGATACGCGCCCGCCGATCGAATCGCTTTCCGTCAATGGCTGACCAGAAAATATTCGACCGACGAAAATCTTCAAAAATCCTGGGATACACAAACAGTTACGCTTTCCAACGCGGAAGTGCCGTCTCCGGAAGCCCGGGACGCTTCGATGAAAAAACCTTATCTGGATAATCGTCAGATCCTTGACTTCAACGAATTTCTTCAGGATGAGATGACCGATACAATTTTGGCCTTGGCCAAAACGGCTCGGGAGGCAACCGGGGGCAAGAAACTCGTCTTCTTCTTTTACGGATATTCTTACGAGTTTTCCAGTGTCAGAAAAGGTCCGGCAGCCAGCGCTCATTACGCACTTCGAAAGTTGCTTGACAGTCCTTTCATTGACGTGATCTGTTCTCCGATCTCGTATTTTGACCGTCAACCGGGCGGCGGATGCTGCTGTATGCTCAATGCCGAAAGCGTAACCGCAGCCGGAAAAGTCTACCTTTATGAAGACGATACCCGAACTTATCTGGCTATCGGCAGTCTGGCTCCCGGGCATGAAAGCGGATCCGACACTCTTGAAGAAACCTGTCATCTTCTTTTGCGCAATACCGGCGAATGCGCCATTCGTAATTTCGGAACCTGGTGGATGGATCTTGGTGCGGCCGGATGGTTCAATTCTCCCGAACTTTGGAAGATCATGGACGCTCTTAAACCGGTCGATCAATGGTTTCTGGATCATCCGACCCCTTATCAGCCGGAAATAGGTGCTTTTCTCGATGAAAAATCAATGCTGAAAATTTCCAGCGGACGTTTTTCCGGACCAATGGTCAGTGCGGTTCGACAGCCGCTTAACCGGCTTGGGGCTCCTTACAGTCAATATTTAATGGATGATCTTCTTTCCGGCAGAGTCCGCGCGCCGAAACTTTGCCTGATCCTTAATCCGCAGGGACTTGATGAAGAAACGCGGATCAAAATCAGAAAAATAACAAGGGATTCTATTGTTATTTGGGTCGGTCCAGACGGAGTCAAACAGGAAGATCTTCGGCAAAAAGCAAAATTGGCCAACGTTCATCTTTATACAAAAGAAAACTGTAATGTCTGGGCGAACGGACCGTTTGTTCTTCTTCATGGAGCGGAAAACGGTTCCATTCATTTCGCCGCAAAGGATCCGAACAAACCTGTTTTCGACGTTATCTCCGGTAAAAAAATATCAGAAACAGGAACCTTTGTCTTTTCGATCAAAAAAGGAGAAACGCGGTTGTTCCGACAGTAAAAATCAGGGATCTGTCCTGAATTATTTGGAAAACAGTTTAAAAAGACTTAACGGTTTTCACCTCTTTTTTCAGGACAGTTTCGGATGGATCCGTTCAAAGGATCCGGAAGCGGCGAAAATATTTTTTCCGTCCGGAGAATAACCGACCGTTCGAAAATCGCGGCCGTTTATTTCACCGGAACAGATCGTTCGCTCTTCAAAACGGATCACCGAATTAAAATGAATACACAAAGAAACAAGCCTTACCGGACACCGGATTTCTTCCGCGATCCAGTCCTGAATGTAAGTTGGAAAATAACGGTTGTTCACATGATTGTTAATATCGATCTGAGACGAAAAAGCGCGAAATTCCAACGGCCCGGATCCGGGAGTACTTTTAATTGTGCCCGCGCTGCCGAAAAATTCCGGTTGGGTATGATCTTCTTGAACTGACGGATAATAAAGAACAGGATCCATCGGCGCGAACGATTTCAGATCAAGCATGAGCCAAAAAGTCGAAGCCCGGGCGACAACATTTCCTGTATTGACCGATCGAAAAAGGACATGACGGGGAACATAATATCTTTTGATCGGACCCGCCCAGGTTTCAGCCAGAACGCAATCGCCGTATTCCGGACAGTATTCCATTTCGATTTTCGCGCGGGACAGAACCCAAGTCAGTCCTTTTCGATTAAGATCGTTTAGTCCGATTTTTATATCCGCGACCTGCGCACAAATCAGATCCTGCATATAACCGAAAAGCGAGAGCATCGTCAATCGGGAATCCGCGTCGGTTTCGTCAACGCGAACAAGATATTTTCTGCTGAAATTACCGGGCTTTTCCAAATGTTCATTCCTTTTTTATACTGCTTTTATTTTAAAATTTCCGTCCTCTCCGCCGAATGACCGCGTAAATCGGCTGTTCTTTTGACGTTATAACGGAAAATTCATGATGAAATCGGCATAACGGACTTTTCGATTCAATTCGATCAAGAATTATTCCCTGTTTTGAATCAATGGCCTCCTTGCGTTTCAGGATCCGCGGCCAATTGGCCCGCCTTCAAGAAAAACTTGTAAATTGGAACAAGGATCTGAAAATCGTCAGCAATTTTTTGAGCCAGATCCGAACGGAACAGAAGTTCAAAATCTTCACTTTCCGTTGTCAGACACAGATCTTTTCGATTGAGCCAATTTTTTCTGTTTTCTTTTTGATCGGGAAAATGATCTCTTTTGTAAGAATCTCCGTTCAATTGGTAAAGATCCTGATTTTCAAAAGCTTTAAGCGCTTTTTCAAAGGCGCGGTCCTTTTTCAGGATCATGGTCCGCAATTCATTCAGGACGGCCGTTCCCGGCTGATAAAAACCGCAGCCGTAATTAAAACCATTCGGAGAGATCTCAAAATAGAAGGCGGGAAAGGTATGAAATTTTGTTTCCGTCGGGCGCATAAAAGTACACCAGACATTTTGATGAAAAATCGTTTTGTCTTTGCAGTAACGTAGATCCCTGAAAATACGGGAAACGATTCGTTTGGGGTCGCAATAAATATATTTGTCGATTTTATAAAGAGCCGGCGTTAGATCCGAGATCAGCTGACGCATCGGCATCTGGACATATTTTTGATAGTCCTGCTTATGATCCTGATACCATTTTCGACTGTTCTGCTGATGATTTTCATAAAGAAAGGCAACTGATTCAAGAGAAAAAGACATGACAACACCCCATTAAAATTTTCCGATCTGTTCAATTTGCGCTGCTTTCTGCCTTGAGATGGCGAGATCCTCCAAATTCTGCCGCAAAAATTTCAGCAGATTCGGTCCGGTTTTTTTGGATGGAAGCGCGTTGTAACCCATTTTATTCATAAAAAGAACGAGTCCGTCAATTTTGTATTTTGTTTTTATCCGGTCGGCCATGTTCACAATCCGGTCAACATTGTCTTGAGAAAGTTCATCGCGATTTTCGTTTCGAATCGCTTCCGCTTCCTGAACCAAAGCGATCAATTCCTTTTCGACCAGTTCCGCGGCGGTTGGGGGCTTGACTCCTGTCCGCAGCCAATGTTCAAAAGCGCTGAAATCATTTTTGGATCCAAGATTTAAATCATATTCTTTGGCCAGCGCTTTGACGACCGGACCGGTCAGAGTTTTAAAATCGGCGGTTAATGATTCAACCGTCTCGCTCGCGGATCCGTCGGTATCCGGCGCGGAATTCAAAAAGTTCCGAATTCGGTCACAAAATCCTTCCGGAGATTTGCAACGCACCTTTAGATATTTTTTAAACTCGGCAACGATCTGATTTAAATTTCGACCGGGAAATAAAACGAGCAATTCATCCAGCGCGTTCAATTCTTTTTTTCCATCCGGATTCAAAAAAGGATCCAATGCGTGAAGCGCGGTAAAAAACGATTGATTGTTCATTGTGCGCCATTCCTTTCGCAGTCTTGTGTATTTGCTTCCAATATTTTATACTGTCCTCATTTAAATTTTCCGCGATTTCCGTCAATTGATCAGACGAGGCTCTTGACGTTGAAACGGAATTTATACTGTTTTTATTATAAATTTTCCGTTATCTCCGCCGATTTACTGCGTGAATCGGCTGTTCTTTTGGCGTTATAACGGAAAATTCATGATGGAATCGGTATACATAACGGGATCGGTAAAACGGATTTTGAGAGACGATCGTCATTTGAAATTATTTGCCAATACAGTCAAACGAACCTAGTCTCTCCCGAAACGGGGAAATCGGTGAATACTTTTTCGTTCATCATTATCGGACATTAATAAATTCGCCGGTGAATTTCGGAGGCCAGCCCGCCGAAAATGTCCTGCGTTTCGCCGGGAAGCGGTTCCCCGGCCGCGCCGTTAATAGAATTATTTTCGCCAGACCGCCGGGGGATAAAATGATCAAGAATATAAGGACGAATTCCCGTATCGCATTGGGGAAAGCGTTCGTAAGCTTCTTTAATCATTGTTTCAAGTTTTTCTTTGCGCGCCTTTTCGTTTTGGCTCAAACTGGTCGCTTTATTGGTTCTGTTAAGGATTATTCCCGCGATACGCAAACGAAGATCAAGATTCTTTTGCAGTGTTCCGATCCAGTTGACTGTTCTGTTGACCGCGGAAATATCGAAATAATCAGGTGCGCAAGGCATAAAGGCATAATCAGAAGCAGTCAGTGCGCAAATGGAAGAAGCTGTCAGTCGGGGCGGACAGTCGAAAACAACCAAATCGAACTTTTTGAAAAACAGCTCGTTATGAAACCAAAAGCGATAATAAAACCGGGTCTCTTTTTTATTGAGAGTCAAAAGAGTTTGATGATGATAATCGGCATTGTCGAGATTTTCATCGGCGGGGATCACCATCGCTCTTTTGGGTTGATTGACAAACGGAAAGGCAGGCAGATCAAACCGGCTCGGATCTTTGCCGGGAAATCGGAGCAGGGAGGAAGACGTCCATTGTTTGTTAAGCGCATCGGAATAAGATCC
Source organism: uncultured Planctomycetaceae bacterium (assembly GCA_964652875.1). Lineage (GTDB taxonomy): Bacteria > Planctomycetota > Planctomycetia > Pirellulales > Thermoguttaceae > JAUNBG01. The sequence goes on along the minus strand of CAZZEF010000122.1, from coordinate 4,152 downwards.
CTTACTCAAACAGCGCTGACTTAACGTTCCTTGAAAATCGAGATCGACCGCCAATACATTCAGAGGGCGTCCTGTTTCCCCGGAGGGAAGTTTATAATTTCCGGACGCGAACGCTGCGGCAAGATTGGCACTCAACGTTGTTTTTCCAACTCCGCCTTTAAGATTGATGAAGGTAATAAAACGGGTTGAAACAAGTCTCGCTCCGACTGGCCGCGCCTGAATCGGCAGAAACGCGGGGATCTTTGCGGAAGGGAGTTTCGTCGGACAGACAAAAGCGTTTTCTTTTAAAAGCTCATCCAAACTCTGACGGTCTCTCGTTACGGAAAGATAACGCTGAGCCCGATCAACCGCGACTTGTGTTCTTTTTTTTATTTCATCGATTCCCCTGCTCATATTAACAAGATCCTGCGCCAGCTGACGGTCGGTCTGATCATCCGGTTTGTTTTCATTGTTCCAATCGAAATTCCAATCCTCCGGCTCCTCTTCGATCTTTTGCGCGTTCATCAAATTCTTTGGATCGTTTTGTTCCGTTGATTCGTCGCGGTTATCAAGATCGTTTGTTTCATTGGTTTGCATTATAAAAACTCCCGATTATTATAAAATATAAGACAGGTTTCATTCCGCTGTTTTTAAAAAAGCTGTTGAGTAAAAACCGCAAGCCGCTCAAATATTTAAAACCAAAATATCAAATCTTTATTATATACCGCTCAAAAAAAGAAACAATAGACCGAAAAAGAACGATTTCCATTTTGAAAAAGAGAGGAAAGGGTTCATTTCCTTTGCGATTCTTCCGATGATGAAGTCTGCCGAATGAGAACGCGGGAAAGATTTTTTTACGTAAGATCAAAAAGAGGAACGCTACTTTATCATCCAAAACTGAATGAGATCAAAAGTCGAGCCAGATCCCGTAACCGATCTCTTTTTCCTGACGGTTGTAAAACTGATATTGATCGGAACAGCCGGACATCAAATAAAGACCGGTTCGAAAAGCATGCTGATAAACGGTCTTCCATTGCCAGCCGAGTTCGAAAGCGGTATAAATATTCCAATCGCATTCTTCGGCCCATTTTAAATGAAGGGCCATAAAAGGGGATCCGCGAAATCCGGGCATCATGATCGGGCTGTACTCCGCGCCGGTCAGGAGCTGCCAAGGCTCCGCGCCGCCGTCAGTATTGAACGCGTAATCGCCTCCGGCATAAAATCGCCAATTCGCGTCAGGCCGATAACCGACTCCGAACATAACGCTGTCCCGAACATAATTGATTCTTGTAACTTCGCCTGTTTTAAGATAGTTTTGAACGATCCATTCATCGCCGCGGTGCGAACTGATATGGCAGTAACCGATTTTGGCTTCCAAAGATCCCTGCCGCCAGGTAATCGGAACACCGAAACGGTAATCCGTTCCGTAAACATCCCGAACACTGTCCAAAGTCAAACGGGCAATCGCCGCCGCTTCAAGATCGATCTGAAATCCCTGCGGATAGATCCTGCTTGAGTTTCCGTATCGCAAAACAGGAAAAATTCCGCCGAGTGTTGGATCCCAATAATCCTTGGGAAGATTGTCTTCGTGAACAAAATGAACACTCAAACGCGATTCCCGATTGCTGGCCATATAAGCGCGAAACAGAAGTCCTTCCGGAAGCCAATGCCAGCTCCAGGTCGAATCGTCTTCCAACGGAAGATCCGGACCATGTCCGGGAATTTGAGCGGCCGGTTCCGCGTTCCAACGGATAAAACGAGTTTCATCGGTCATAATAAGATCTTCCGCGGTTCGATTGCCTCGAAGCAGATAAGCGGCGGCCGCATTCTCCATTTGATCGCTTGGATATCTGCTGGTCACCGTTTGCGGATTTTCCGAAAAACCAAACTCGTCATCAAGCTTGAAATTTTTTTCACTTTCAATATAATTCAAACTGTTTTCAATATAAATTTTGCATTGGCTTTGATGATAAAATTCCGGATCAGAAACAAGCTTGTTTTCCTGCGCATTCAAAGACCGTTGAAAAGACTGCCCGCCAATCAATAACAACCCCAAAGAACAATGAAGTAAAAACAATAGAACACTATGTCCAAATCCGCAAGAATAATATTGAATGATCTTCTTTCGGTAAAAATTTTGATTGACGAATGAACCGCAGAAAAATTTTCCGTTTTCCATTTTTTCAACTGTAAAATATGATAAATTAAACTTTCATTAATCAGGCAAATTGTCTTTAAATACTGACTGGTCAGTTCTCATTTTGAATAATATAAATTTTATTTTATCGAAAGTCAAGAGTAATTTCAGGAAGAAAAATTTTTATTTTTTATACCGTTTCATGATGTATTTTTCGTTATAACATAAAAAAGAACAGCCCATTTATACCGATTTTTAATGAATTTTCCGTTATAACGTCAAAAGAACAGGCGATTCACGCAGTCACTCGGCGGAGAGGACGGAAAATTTAAAATTAAAGCAGTATACAAAATCAATCGGAAGAAATAACGGATAATTTAAAAGAAGAACAGGGTAAAACCTTACACCAACAAATTAAATTTGGAAAGACAGAAAAAAAGTCTGTTGGATGATCTTTTTTGATCGTTCTGGAAGAAGGAAAACTGCAATTTGACATGATTCACCTCCCGTTGAAACTTGCAGTATTTTTTTTGATCATTTTGGAATAAGGAGAACCCGCAGCAGGAAGAGTTTTCCGCCGCGGCTCAAATTATATTCAGAACCGGCCGCAAACGGATAAACAAATATTTTGACCGGATCGAAATTTATCAGATCTGATCCGTCAGAGATCAGTATCAGGCATTATTTTTTGAACTCGGGAGCCGTTTGAGATCGGACTTCCTCAAAAGTCGGGTTATGCCGGAAACCGGGCAAGTTTTTATAACGCAGTGATTTCGGGCCATAATACGTTCCGTAAAACTGCCCGTTACCGTCAACCCAGGTTGTCAGACGGATCTGATCTTCGATCGGCATTTTTGAATAACAGGGACTTTTCGGATCATCCAAAACCCGTTTGATCAGCGGCGACGCGTATGAACCGAGCGTATACGGAGGCAGATAATGATTGTTGCCCATTTTCGGGTGATTTTCACCAATAATCGGGAACATTTTTCGGTCGATCAAGGTTTCGTAAGATTTGGAAAACAGATCGGTCATTTCGCCGGTCAGATCCGCGCCGCCGGCCGGTTTTTCTCCGGAATGACATTTTAAACAATATTTATCAAGCACTGGCTGAACATCGACGGGATAATGCATTGTTTTTGCCCCGGCGATCTCACCGGGCTGCGGACCGGGAATACTCGGACTGCGCTGAAGAGCCAGCGGAGCGGCATTTCGAACGCGGTTCGGATTAGCGTCCCCTGCCTGTTCATGACATCCGATGCAGGAACGGATCTCGCCGGGCCGATAATTGACAAAAGTCCGTTCGCGCTGAATTTCCCGATATTTTTCGTCAAGCGCCTGCAGAAAAATGTTTTTGTCGGCGTCGACAAGGAAATTCGCGCTCCCGTCCTTTTCGACCGGAACAATACCCAGTTGAAGTTTAAGCCCCAAATGCGTTCTTTTGGTAATGGCAGAATGCTGCTGATCGAATAAATCATGATTATCGGGCGATGCGCCAGGGTGATCCGGCGCGGACCAAAAACGATGCGCGGACCAAGGCCGGGCAACATGTTCATTAACGCGAAGATATTTGACCGAGCCCGGTTTGACTCCATCCATTCCATGATAGACATTGGTGACGATCACTTGCGCTTTATTTTGTCCGGCAAGTTTCGGATCAACAATTCCTCTGACCGTTAAAGGAACAGGACGCCGGCGAACTGGCAGGACGCACCAGCAGGAAGTTTCCGGATTGGAATAGACAGGAAGTCTCATTCCTTCAGAATTGATCAGGTACAAGGAATACGCGTTCGGTGTTTTCCAGAATTGATCCGGATTGTAAGAGACAAGAAAAAGATCTTCATCCAACGGATACGGATCGGCGAACAAAGGACCTTTTTTCGTATTGCCGACGCCGTCAGGTTCCTTTGACGTATGAAACGGAGCCCGATCGGTGAAAGGCGCCTGAAACGGTTTGATCTTGTCATTGGGGAAATTATCCCAAAACATTTGATGACGCGTTTCGATCTCCGGAGTGACATATTTCATGGCAGCGC
>CAZZEF010000121.1:6177-13777 GCA_964652875.1 uncultured Planctomycetaceae bacterium | reverse complement strand
CAAGCCGGTTCATCCGGAGCAGGATGTTGAGCCTGACGCCAATAAAGCGGTCTTTGTCGAATTGGAACCTTTTTTTCCTTTGAAAGGAGTTGAGGTTGAACGAAGTTTGATTCGGATCGGATCCAAACCTGATCTTGCGCAGGACGATGTTCGTCGGGGTGAAATGCTTTTTCATGACGCGACGTTTTGTATGGAAAACTGGATGGCCTGTTCTTCCTGTCATCCGGAAGGGCGGGTTGATGGACTTAATTGGGATCTTGTTAATGATGGATTGGGGAATCCCAAAAATACCAAAAATATGCTTTATGCGCATGAAACGCCGCCGTCGATGATCTCCGGAGTTCGAAAAGACGCGGAGACGGCCGTTCGGGCAGGGGTCGAACATATTCTTTACAGCTCACTTCCTGAAATTGAAGCCGCCGCGATTGACGAGTATTTGAAGTCGCTTAAGCCTGTTCCCAGTCCAAAACTGGTCGACGGAAAACTGAATCCGAGTGCCTTAAGAGGAAAATTCCTTTTCGAAAGTGATCGGACAAAATGTTCCGTTTGTCATATCCCCCCTTATTTTACCGATTTAAGGTCGCATAAGGTAAAAAGTTACGCGCCGTTTGAAACTGTTCAAAAATTCGATACGCCGACCTTGATCGAACTTTGGCGGACTGCCCCTTACTTGAACACCGGACATTTTACTTCACTAAAAGAAGTTCTGTTAAAAGGAAAACACGGAAATGAAGACGGTCTGCTGGATCAATTGACCGATCAGGAAATTGACGATTTGATCGAATACATTTTGTCGCTTTAAAACGAAACCGGCGTTTTGTATCATCGGACGGAATATTTATACCGACATGAAGATACTTTTTGGTATTGATACAAAATTATCATAGAGTTGGTCTATTGGAAGGAATTATATCGATTCCATCATGAATTTTTCGTTAAAACGTCAAAAGAACAGCCGAATCACGCAGTCAATTGACGAAGATGACGGAAAATTTAAAATGCAAGCGGTATAAAACCGATTAGCAGGAATTGAACAGAGATAAGAAGAAATTAATATTAAGAAGAAATTAATATAATGACGTTGCCAATTTTAATGAAAAGAGGAATTGAATTATGACTGACTCGGATCAAACAAAAGATTTTGCGCCTTGGGAAGATATTTCCGATGAAGAGGGAAAAGCTCTTCCGGATCATAATGATTCTTCTGAAACAGGGGAGGACGAAGCGCCTATTACTCCGGAAAAAGCGGTTCTAGCCGATGAAATAGCCAGTGAGTATGTCGGATTTTGGAATCGTTTGATCAGTCAAACGAACTGGGAAAAGGGAAAAGTGATCTTTACCTGGCGAACCCGACTGGTTGAGGCGGGCCTTCCCCGGCGAGCTTATTCTGACGATATTATTGCCCGGCGTATTGGGAACGTTTCCGGTCAGCATGTCGGACGTTTGCGTCGTGTTTACGAACGATTCGGAGATTCCGAACGATTCTCCAATTTATATTGGAGCCATTACCAGGCGGCTCTCGATTGGGATGATGCTGGCGATTGGCTGAAAAAAGCCAATGACGAGTCTCTTTCTGTCGCTTCAATGCGAATTTCCCGTTGGGAAAAATACGGCGCGCCCCCGGAAAAAAAACCGAAAGAAAACGAAATCGTTGCCGCGGAACCCGATGAGGATGTCAATCCGAATAACGATTCCGATGCCGATTTTATTGATGTCAGCGATAATTTCGAATCAGACGCCAAAGATAAAAAATCCAAAAAGGATTCCGATCACGACAAATCCGATAAAGATCCCGATCGATCCGATTCGGCTGGCACTGGATCGTCTCCGGATCCGAACAATTTCCGCGGTGATGAAGAAACCTGGCAGGGAATCGCGACCAGCAGTGTTCTGAATAATCTGAACAAACTTCCCTCTTTGCCGGATGATATGGCCGATGCGTTCGAAATGCTCAAGATCTCCATTCTCAATCACAAATTGACCTGTTGGGAACTTGTCAACGCAGAAACCGTTCTGTCTTATATCTCCGCAATGAGAGGACTTGTTCTTTCTGACGATAAAAAATAATTTATACTGATTTTATGATAGATTTTCCGTATTCATGTTAAATGAGCAGTCGATTCACTTGTCAATTGGCGGAAAAGACGGAAAAGTTAAAAGGAGAGCAGTATAAATTGTTTCAAACAGACTCAAGGGATAAAGGATCGGCAATGAATATCAGTCAAACAAAAAAGCGCGCGCCGATTTGGCGGGTCCGCGGAAAAGATCTGAATCTTGTCGACCGGACTCTTATAATGGCTATAGTCAATACGACGCCCGACAGTTTTTCCGATGGCGGTCGCTTTGCTCTGGCTCATTCGTCCGGATTTCAGGTTGATGTTGATCAGGCGGTCAGATACGCAATGGATCAAATCGAAAACGGCGCGGATATAATTGATCTTGGCGGACAGAGTACGCGGCCCGGCAGTCAAACCGTCTCCGCGGAAGAAGAGATCCAACGTGTTCTTCCTGTTTTAAAGGAGCTCGTTAAGCGAACTCAAATTCCGATCTCGATCGATACGACTTCGGCCTGTGTCGCAAAAAAATGTGCGGAAGCCGGAGCGGCGATTATTAACGATATTTCCGGAGGAACATTTGAACCGGAAATCGTTGAGATCGTTCGCCAATATAAACTTGGTTTCTGTGTTTGTCATATTCAGGGCGTTCCGGCGACAATGCAGAACCGGCCTGAATATGACGATGTTGTTACCGATGTTTTCAATTGGCTGAAAAGCAGATGTGACTTTTTGGAGCGGTCCGGCATTGAACGGTCAAGGATCTGTCTTGATCCCGGCTTGGGATTCGGTAAAACTTTCGAACAAAATATCGCGCTGATTCAAAACATCGAATTGTTTTACGATCTTGACTGTCCGCTGCTTGTCGGACATTCCAGAAAATCAATGTTCAAGCATTTTTTTGAACAATACCGCGAATTTGACAGTCGGGAAGAAGAATCTCTTGTCCGGGAAATATTAACTTCGCATCTTTCCTGTTATCTCGCGGAAAAGGGGATTCAGATCCTCCGCGTTCATCAAACAGCGATTAATAGGGCCGCTTTGAATTTTGACCGACTGATCCGGCAGGAATAAGAATTATGCGGTTCTTATTTTAAAAACCTTTCCTAAAAAAGGACGGAACGAATCGGCGCGAAGACAAATTGGCCCTTGTACTGACAGAGTTTTTTTCGCAAAGGCGCTGGGGCGCGGAGGGAAAAGAATAAATAATTGAAGCCCGTAATGAAGATCGCGCAGTCATCGGAATTAGGGGGGATTCTCTGTGTAATTCCCGCCGAAAATTTTCGGGGTATTCCTCCCTTAGCCGTTTTAGGATTGTGTTTGACACGTTATGAAGACGTTGCGCACAAGGTCTCTATGAAAGTTCTCTATTTTTGTTGATCCTTCCTTTTTACTCTTTTTTGCGCGCCTGCAAGATAAAAAAATTTATTCCGGGCAGTCATCGGCGCAAATATTGGGGTCTCTAAATTTTGCTTGTTTCATTCGTTTTCATGACGGGTTCGTCTTCCGGTAAAACAATTGAGCAACATGTTTTTGAATTAGGCTTTTAACGTTATTGCCGACGTTCCGGACGAATGCCCCATTCAATTCTTCTGTTTCTTTGTCTGTTTTCATCGGTATTCTGCAAGATAAAAAAATTTATTCCGGGCAGTCATCGGCGCAAATATTGGGGTCTCTAAATTTTGCTTGTTTCATTCGTTTTCATGACGGGTTCGTCTTCCGGTAAAACAATTGAGCAACATGTTTTTGAATTAGGCTTTTAACGTTATTGCCGACGTTCCGGACGAATGCCCCATTCAATTCTTCTGTTTCTTTGTCTGTTTTCATCGGTATTATTTTCGACAACCGGGCGGGCGCCTCCGCAGCCGCAAATTTCGATCTGCTCATAAGGAATACCTGCTTCCCTGACAAGAAATCGGGCCGCTAAAACAGCCTTGTTCAATGACGATTCCTCTTGAAAAAAAGAATCGGATGTTTTGGAAAACAGTTCTGATTGATCCGAATGTCCTTCGAGTCGGTAAATGTTTTTCGGATAGTTCCGCCGGATTTCCAATGCCGCTTCTCTTAGAATATTTTTTCCTTCTTTCGATAAGACGAGCGGTCCTTTTTCGTGATCCTGCGGGCTTTCATTCTTCGTCGGTAATAGGTGATCATTTTTCAGTAAAGTTTTGTTCTCAAAATTTGAAACAGATTGATTCTCAGACTCCAAAGTAGATCTTGAGGACCGATCGTCGGTCTTTATTGCCGGTTTGTTGTCGAAAATTGGTGTCAAACGTTTTATTTCACCGGTTGTATTGACTGTTATTTCGCGGGTAAAAAGGAGTGAGTCAGGCAATTCGATAACAACATTCTCACCAACTCGACGAGGAGGCAGAATTTGAGGATTTTCAAAAGTGAGTTCATTCCGCACTGCGCTGTTGTTCGGAATGATTGTTACTGACGGACTTTTCGAAAAGGAGACAGTTTGGGCTTTCAACTGACGTTCCGTATCGTTTTTTATTTGAAGCAGTTCTTCATTTTGAGCCTTAAGAACCCGATTGGCGGCGACCAATTCCGAGTTGATCCTTGACACTTCATCGAATTCCGATTGTGAGTCCCGTTTGTATAAGGCCTGCTGACGGATCAGTTCCGCGTTTTTTTCGTCCTGATGAGCCGCATGTTTTCGAGCTGTTTCCAGTTGCTGGGCCAGTTCCATTTCCTTCTGTTTTGATCTTGCGACCTCGCCTTTTAAAACTTCTCCCGCGCAGCCGGTCAAAAATATTCCTGCTGTCAGAGCAGACAATATTAATATATTATAAAGAATTCGTTTTATTGATTGAACGGCTGACCGCATAAATTCCCCTTTCGCAATAATATATTGTTCCATTTTGATTTTTCCTGTTCAACAGTAGAAGAACAGCCGGTTTACGAATCATCCAACAGATAAAATGGAATAATTTAAATACTGACAATATAAATATTTGTCCTCTCTGATATTTATTATTAATCGCTTTTTTATTATACTGATTTCGCTTGAGCGTCTTCGCGATCCGGTTAAAAAGATACCGTTTCCTGAAAATAGACGGTAAAAAAAGCGAAAAAAGTTTTCTGACTGCGGAGCAAGATGCTTGTCTTGATGAAATATTTCCGTTTGACTGTTATTGCGGTAATTCGTTAATAATGTTATACTTTCCTTGTTACGTTATACTGTCATTCTTTCATTATTTGAAGTTTTATGACCGGGTTTCATTGTGTTTTTTCAAATCCAATGTCAAGAAACAGCCGGCTTACGAAATCACGCGGGAATAAAAGGGAAATTTCAACGATGACAGCAGGCCTGCTGATTTTACATGTTCTTTTCATTGTCCGGTTTATGATCACCGATTGATGAAAACATCGGGAAGTAATACGGAAGAATGCCGACTAACAGTATAAATTGATTAAAACAACGGCGGATGAAGATTAATTGAAAATAATTGATAAGGAGAAAAAATGGCTCTTTCGCAAGCTTTGTTTTTTACTTTTGCCGGTGCGGCTCTTCTTATTCTCGGAGGAGAAATTCTTGTCCGCGGGGCCTCTAAAATCGCGCTTCTCTTAAAAATCACTCCGCTGGTTGTCGGGTTGACTATTGTCGCTGCCTGCACCAGCGCCCCGGAACTTGCCGTGTCGCTCAGCGGTTGTTTGGATTCCGATAATCCAGCCGCCGGTGCCGATATCGCGCTCGGAAATGTTGTCGGAAGCAATATCTGCAATATCCTTCTTATTCTTGGATTGACCGCCTTAATCAATCCGATTCCTATTTCCGTTCGCATGATCAAACAGCAGCTTCCTTTTTTGGTCTTTATTTCCGCGATCTTTTGGGGAATAATCCGGCTGACCGGTAATAACGGCAACACACTCGTTTTTCCCCGTTGGGGCGGTGTCCTCTTTTTGGCGCTGCTTGTTATTTATACCGCTTGGACCATTGTCGCCGCTAAAAAAGATGAAAATAAAATTATTGCGGAAGCGATAAAAAATAAAAAGATAAAACAGGAAAACGTAAATATTGATTCCGCGGACAAAGCAAAGAATAACAGTTTTGGCAAAATTCTCGCCGCTTCCTTTTTAGCGCTGATCTTAATTGTGATCGGATTGGGAATGTTGGTTTACGGTTCGAGTATCTTTATAAAAGGAGCGGTCGCTATTGCCAAAGTTATCCATGTTCCCGAACTTGTTATCAGTTTGACTATTTTGGCTGTTGGTACTTCTCTTCCTGAACTGGTGGTCAGTGCCATTGCAGCGTTTCAAAAGAAAACGGATATCGCGATCGGTAATGTTGTCGGAAGTAATATTTTTAATCTTTTGTGTATTTTGGGGGTTTGCGCTGTTCTGTTAAAAGACGGACTGACTATTTCCCCATCGGCCTTTAAATTTGACATACCGGTCATGATCGGAGTTGCGGTTCTCGGCAGTTTTTTCTGTTTTACCGGAAGAATACTGAAACGTTTAGAAGGTCTTATGCTTTTATTCTTCTATTTTGTTTATCTCTTTTTATTGTTTAAAAAGTAATATTGCAAATATTGTTGCGATTATATATTAATACACAAAAATAAAACGTCTTTCTTGACTTGATCATTCAAAAGAGACGTTTTTTTTTTATTTAATCGATATAATCAGGACGATAAAATATAGAACATACCGATTATGCCGGTTGAGATTATGAAGAGGATTTTTATAAAAACATTGTTTTTTACAGATCCAAGGGATTTTTTTCTAATGCTCTAACGGTTTTAATTCGATTAAAAGATATAACGGATAGGAGGATTTTACTCTTATCCGGGGTTGCGTCTATTTTTAAACTGCAACCGTTTTAATAAAATAGACAATTTAAAATCAAATAAAACCTCCGATTTTCGGCAGGTCAAGGATGACAAAGGTTTTGTTTTCGATTGGGAAACTTTTAAATGCAAAATAAAAAAGATCCTGATTTCGAAAATAGCGAAAGGAGTATCGTGTTGAAACCGACCAGAAAACTTAAGACGGGTTTGTTTGCGGCGGCATTCGGCATTGTTTCGGCAATTGGCGCGGTTGGATTCGCGCAGTCCGGAGTGTTGAGTCCGCAAACTCCAAATGCAGTTTCTCCGATTCAAGTAACAAAGACGAGTGCCGCATCATCGGCCGATTCTTTGTCGAAAAATCAGGAACTGTTGCTCAAGGCGCGCCATGCACTGATGAGCCGGGATGTCGCTTCGGCGGAACGGTTTGTTAAAGAGGCGCAGGAAATGAAAGTTGTCTACCGCGAGGCGGACGACCGGCCCAATTATGTTCTTCCCCTTATTACCAAATATCGGGAGATTGAACAGGCGGCCCGGGCCAACGGAACAACCGAGTCCGTAAAACGGGAATTGGCGAAAAATTATCTTCATCAGGCGGAAGCTCTTCGCCGATGCAGAGATTTCGACAGCGCCGAATCGCTTGTAATGGAAGCCAAGTCGCTTAATGTTGTACTTGATGCGCAGACGGTCCAAAGTCACATGGACGTTGCTTCGGTTCTTCAGCGTATTAAAGACGACCGACTTGCTCTTCAA
>CAZZEF010000121.1:4462-6145 GCA_964652875.1 uncultured Planctomycetaceae bacterium | reverse complement strand
GATGCGTCAAAGTCAAAGTCAAAGTACCGTTAAAGAACCTTTGAAGAACATTTCCGAAGGAACCAAGCGCAAAGTATCCGAAGTTCAGCAGCAGCTTCAAACAGCCCGGCAGCTGATGAGCATCGGTCAACTGGAACGTGCGGAAGAGATCGGCAAAAAGCTTCAAAGTCTTTCTGTTCCGGAAAACGCTTTTGCCGGTGGCGACTCTCCCGCGAAACTATTGGGAGACATTGCGGTGAAACGGTCCGGACAGCAAGTTCAAAAAGGATCGATTCTTCCGGTACAAGCGGTTCAGTATCAGCCTGCCAAAACAGGACAAAGCAACGGTTACGTTTACGTTAAGGAAGCGGAAGCCGCTCTTCGTTCGGGCAATAATGAAGCCGCGTTACGGAATTTCCAGGACGCTCTTCGTTACGAGTCCGAAATGGACGCCAATATGATCAAACATATTCAAGAGTCCATTGCGAAGTTGAAAAATCCTGCCCCGGCGGCTCCGGTTGTTAAAACCGAAATCAATTTTAATCAGGCTCCGCAAAATGTTCAGAGTGAACTTCGCGCTTACATCCTCAAGACCAATCAGGTCCGGCAGGAAAAACCGGATCAGGCTCTGGCCATGTTGCAGAAAGTGAAAGAAGAGCTGAACGCTTCTGCGCTGGATACTTCGATTAAATCCCATTTCAATTATTCCATTGATCTGGCGATTTCCGACACCAAAGCGTTTATCGCCGAACACGGTCCGATGATCGCTCTTGATCAACGCAATAAGAACGTTGAAGAACAGATCCGCGAAAAACGGGAAAAAGAACTTCAAACTCAAAACCAGCTTGCCGAAGACACTGAAAAATTCAATCGTCTTTTGGAAGAAGGAAAATACGACGAAGCGATTATTTTATCCAAACGATGCCAGGATTATTCACAAAACAGCGTTGTTTCGCTTCAGATGTACCGAATGGCCCAAGCCAAAAAACAGGCCGCTTTCAATGATCAGTTGAAAGACGACAAAGCCAACGGCTGGCTCCAGGCCATGAACGATGTTGAACACGCTTCCGTTATTAACGTCAGTGATGATAAACCTCTTGATTTCGGTCCGATTTGGAACCGTGTCAAGAATCGCACCGCTTTGGATAACGGATCCGCCCGTTCGGAAGAAGATCGTGAAATTCTGGAAAAACTCAATCTGAAGATCACCCTGCCTTTCGATCAGCCGATGCCGTTGTCCACTGTTCTGGATTTCATCAGAACCTCAATGGAAATGAACCTTGCTGTCGATGAACCCGCGCTTACCGAAGCCGGTGTTACTTCCGATATGCCCGTTGAAACGAAACTGTCCAACATTACCCTGAAAAATTACCTCAAACATATTCTCGAACCTTACGGATTGACTTATGCTGTTGATTCCGAAGTTTTGAAGATCACCGGTAAAAACCGACGCAGCGGCCGGGTTAAAACGATTACCTATCAGGTTGCTGACTTGGTCACACCGATCCCGAATTTCAACGGATTTAATCATCCGCTCGGAATGGATACTTCCTATCAGCAGGCTTACAGCCAAGTTGCCCAACGCGGAATGGCCAAAAGTTCAGCCAATACGATACCCGGCTTGAGCGATGGTTTGGCGGGCAATTCGATGGTCAACCCGAACGTATTGGCGCAAATCGCACCTTCTCCGAGCGGGACCGGTTT
>CAZZEF010000121.1:0-4407 GCA_964652875.1 uncultured Planctomycetaceae bacterium | reverse complement strand
AGCAGTCCTTTCGGGGCGGCTGGCGGTGCGGAACAGGCGAACGAACTGATCTCCCTGATCACGGCGGTCATTGGAACGGAAGAAGAATGGTCGGAATACGGAAACCCGATTTTCTATAACCTGACCAACAGTCTTGCTATTCGTCAGACCGAAGAAAATCATGAACAGATCGCCGATTTGTTCGAAAAACTCCGTTCGATGCTTGATCTGCAGATCTCCGTTGAAGTCCGGTATATCACCATTACAGATGAATACACCGAAAAAATCGGCGTGAACTTCAATGCAAGTATCGCAACCGACGCTCCTTCAACAACCGATGACAGCAGCGACAGCAACGGCAACAGCAGCAATGGTAACAGCAGCAGCGGCAACAGCAGCAACAATCGAAGTAGCGGCGGCAACAGCAACAGTAACAGCAACAGCAATAACAATAATGACAGTAACAGCAGTACGTTGATCCCCGGCGGAAAAGGTGTTTACGGTATTTCCAATGCCGATCCGACCAGCGGCCGATCCTTTACCGACAGTTTGAATCTTGAGTTTTCGCAAAACAGTTATGGATTTGCGGTTCCTCAGTTCGGTAATTACGATCCGTCAGTCGGCGCGCAGTTTGGCTTCGCGATTTTGAGCGACATCGAAACTTACTTCTTCATGAGCGCTGCGGAATCCGATCGCCGGTCGAACATTCTGCAGGCACCGAAGATCACCATGATGGACGGTCAAGCGGCAAGTCTCAACGATACCGTTTCTCAGCCTTACGTTATGTCGGTTATTCCGGTTGTCGGTGAGTTCGCCGTTGCCCAGCAGCCTGTTATTACAATCCTGCGCGAAGGTCAGGCGATGACCGTTCAAGCCGTTGCCTCGCTCGACCGTCAGTTTGTTCGAATGACTCTGATGCCTTACTTCAGTACCATTACCGATCCGAACAGAACCTTTAAGTTCGACGGAAGCGATACAACAACCGCTTCGACCACTTCGGCCTCCAAAGGAAGCGACAGCACTTCAAGCATTACCGACGAACGCGAAAACAATTCCTCCGTCGAATATGTAAGTACCGGTACAACGGTTCAGCAGCCTGTTATTTCCAGTTTCACCATTATGACCAGTGTTAAAGTTCCTGATGGCGGTACCGTTCTTCTCGGCGGTATCAAGAGACTCAGCGAAGGCCGTAACGAAGGCGGTGTTCCTATCCTCAGCAAGATCCCGTACCTCAAACGCCTCTTCACCAACTCGGCCATTGGCCGCGAAACGACAAGCCTCATGATGATGGTTACCCCGCGTATCATTATTCAGCAGGAAGAAGAAGAGTTTGTTATGGGGCCCGGTAACAATACCTGATCCCTGAAGTTAGCATCGGCTTCTTTCTGTTGAAAGACCTTGATCCTTGAACGCCTTTCGGTTCTCGTCTTCCGAAAGGCGTTTTTGTTTAGCCGCTTGTTCGATCTGGTTTTGGCTCTGTCCTTGTTGCTTGTATGAATTCTTCTTTTCTTAAACCGGTTTCCTGATAATACTGAAAAGACCGCCAATTCACCTGGTCAATCCGGGAAAATCCCGGATACTTTAAAATTGACAGGGATATAATCGTTCACAAACGCCTGCTTTTTTCGGTTCTGTTTGATTTCTTGCCTTCGTCGCTTGACTTGACGTTTTTCATTTGTTATCTTATATAAAATGATGACAATTATGTTCTCTTGATTTTTTCTTTCCCTTGAAAATTTTCTCTTACCCGATTTTTATTCCAATGTCAAAAGAAACGTGTCAAACACTTGGTCACGAAGTCGGCGATATCGCGGAAAATTTAAAATAAGGACAGTAAAAATAAATGTTAACAGAATAATAAGATTGCATGTTTCAGATAAATTATACCGCTTTTATTTTAAAATTTCCGTCATCTCCGCCAATTGACTGCGTGAATCGGCTGTTCTTTTGACGTTATAACGGAAAATTCATGATGGAATCGGTATAACAGAAAATTTCTTAAAGATCGGTATCGCCTTTATTTACAGGAGAATTATTCCATGAACAAAAACAGACGTAATTTTTTAAAGAGCGGTTTATTTTCTGCCGGTCTGATTGCCTTGACCAATCACGGCATTGGGGCGGCAAACGAAAAGGAGCCCGGACAATCCTCCAAAAAATCGGGAAGTTTGCGCGTTGGTGCCGCGGCTATTGACGCAACCCCCAAAAAACTTCCTGTTGCCGTTGACGGTTATTTCGCGCCGCGAATGTATGACAAAGTGATGGATCCGCTCACCGCTCGAGCCATTTTGATCGAAAACGGCAAAAATCATTTTGTTTTCGCAACGATCGACGCGGTTGCCGCTCCGTTTTCTTTTTTTGAGTCGATTAAAGAAAAAGTTCATCAGAAAACCGGCCTTGAGAAAAATTGTTTGTGTATTTCAGCAACGCATACACATTTTGCGCCCGGACTTCGATCCGCTCCTTATACCGAAATCAATGCCGAATACATCACGTATCTTTCCGATCGTGTTGTCGAGGCAATTGTGACCGCGCAAAAAAATCTTCAGCCCGCTGAGTTCGGTTGGACAACCGCCCGAGAGCCGCGTCATGTCTTCTGTCGCCGGTTCCTGATGAAATCCGATGCCGTCGGTTGGGAAGAACCTCCCGCGTTCACCGGAATAAAAAAGAATGTCGCCCGAATGAATCCTCCGCGAATGAGCCCCAATATCATTTCGCCGACCGGTGTTCCGGATCAGACTGTTTATCTTCTCGCGTTTCAAACACCGGATGGAAAACCGCTCGCTCTGCTGGCCAATTATTCGACTCATTATGCGGGTACCCCCCAAGGAGTTTCTGCCGATTATTTTGGCCGGTTCGCCCAAAAAATCAAAGAACTGCTGCACGCGCCTGATAATTTCGTCGCGATCATGACCAATGGAACAAGCGGAGACTGTAACTGCATTAACTTCCGGGAAAAGCAGGAAAAGTTCGATTATAAAATTGTCGGCGATCATATCGCGGAAAAGGCGTTTGACGCTTACTCAAAAATTAAATTTTCATCCGATGTTCCAGTTCGGTCCAAACAGGAATTTTTAACGCTCGGGGTCCGTCGCCCCAGTTCAGAGGAGGTCCAAGAGGCGAAAGCTTTTCTTGTTGCCAATAAAGACAATAAAAAACTTCGGGATTCGACTCGTCTTTATGCGGAACGAACGATACAGCTTGAAAAAGAGGCGCCGGAACGATCCATTCCGTTGCAGACAGTTCAGATCGGAGATTTCGGGATCTGTACCATTCCCAATGAAGTTTACAGTTTTACCGGGCACGATATTCGGGCCAATACCCCGTTTACTTCCGGAATGATCGTCAGTCTGGCCAACGGCAGCAACGGTTATCTTCCGACAACGGAACAATTCGAGTTGGGCGGATACAATACATGGCGGGGATCAAGTCAGCTGGAAACGACTGCGGAACCGAAAATTCGCGCCTGTCTTTTGAAAATGCTTCGGGAAATCGACAAGGAAAACCGACAGTAATAAAACGAACAAGAAATTAATTGATCCATTCAATCGTTTACGGCGGACTGAATGAAAGATCCGTCCGCCGTTGGAATAAATTCGCGGTGATCTTACGGAATTTTATTTAATGAACTCAAGAGTTTTGAGCCAGGCGACAACGCGGTCGGGATATTTTCTGATCGGAGCGTCAGGTCCGCAATTTCGAAATGCATGATTGGCCAAAGCGAAAATATGAACTTCCGCCGGAATATTCATTGTTCGAAGTTTATGATAAACGGCAATTGAACCCATTGGAGAATAGCCGTCGCCGTCACCGTGAATGAAACACATCGGCGGGGTTTTATCGTCGAATTTGAAATCGTTGACTATTGGGGAATCATTTCCTTTTTCTTTGTTGGGACTGTCAACACCGTCCTGAAGAACATAAGCCGGATAGATCGGAATCGCGAAATTAACATGACAGGAGATCTTATCGAGATCGTCGATCGGTTCATAAGCTTTGCTCTGACTTGAGGTCGCGGCCATAAGCGTTAAATGTCCGCCGGCGGAAAAACCCATAACGCCGATCTTTTCCGGATTGATTCCCCAGTCGGACGCTTTCGAACGAACAAAACGGATCGTTCGCTGGACATCCTGCCAAGCGGCCATATGTTTGGCGACATTGGCCCGGCGCGGTGTTCGGTATCGAAGCATGACGACGGTAATGCCGTTCTTCAAAAAGTAGTCTCGGGGCATAACCCCTTCATATTCATACGCAACGCCCATGTAAGCGCCGCCGCAGCAGATCACAATGCAGGCATCGGTTGTCTTGTTTTCCGGCTTCCACCATTCAAGAGTCGGCGTGTAATACTTTCCTCCCTTGTCTTTATACTGTTCCGGTTTATCGCCCGGCGGAGTCGACGGCCAAACATTATAGGTCTCAAACCCGAAG
>CAZZEF010000120.1:0-13905 GCA_964652875.1 uncultured Planctomycetaceae bacterium | reverse complement strand
GAATTCAGCGCAGGTATCGATATCCATCCTCCCGATCATGCGCATCATCATGGCGTTTGGACTTCGTTCATGACGATCATTCGTCACCGGCCGGACGGATCTTTCGATCAGTACGATACCTGGACCGACGATACGGAATTGAAAAAAGAATTCGTTGGATGGTCGGAACGCGGGATAAAGCCCGATGGTTCTTTTGTGTTTACCGCGCGAATTGGTTGGCTGATCGCCGGTAAAGAAAAAATTATGGACGAAAAGACGACCGTTGTGACTTTTCCAATGATAAAAGATCCGAAACGAGGTGCATACCGGATAATTGATTTTTCATCCGCTTATACTCCGGTCAAGGATCGGATTACGCTGGCCGCGGATCGAAAATATAAAAAGAGTTTTGCCTCACTTTCGATTCGGTTCATTAAGCCGCCCCAAAAAACCCTTCTTCTTTCCAAAGACGGTGAGATCAAAGAAGATCATCTGCAGTTGGAAATTCCCTGGATTGATTATCAGTCGGCATTCGGTAAAAATGGGGAACAGACCGGAACCGCCGGAGTTGCCGTCTTTCCGGACAAGCGGAATCCCAAACATAAAGGAGGCTGGGGGGTTCGGCATTACGGACTGATCGCGACCGGCTGGCCCGGTATTGATGGAACAGATCTTGAGCCCGGCCAAACGGTGACATTGAAATACCGGCTTGTTATTCATGAGAAAAACTGGACGCCTGTCGAATTGGCTCCCTTGGCGGAATTCTGATTTATTTCAGGAACGCGACATTATTTTTCTTACCGGTTTTTTGTCTGTCATTATTGACGGTTTGCGATAACAATCGATATACTGCTTTTATTTGAAATTTTCCGCCCTCTCCGACGATTGACTGCGTGAATCGGCTGTTTTTTGACGTTATAACGGAAAATTCATGATAGAATCGGTATAAAATCAATCGGCGGAGTTCAAAAAGAGACGTTCAATTGCCGGGGATAAGAAAGTCAAGAAACGCGTCGATCGAAAGAGCCGGAAATACTGCGTGGATGTCCTTGTCGGAGAGAGAATTCAAAATTGTCTCCCGATCGAAAGGAAGACTGATTAATTTTTCAGCAAGTGTTTCAGGAGCCTTTAACGGGAAAAAATCTCCGAAAAAATACAATTTCGAGATGTGTCCTTTTTTTAAAACGAGACCGGCTTCCAATTCTCCCCAATCGAATTTTTTTTTGCGATGAAAATCGCAGACGGGCGACTGACCGAAATTCCAATTCCAGGTCGAATATTTTTCCGTCCGCAATTTCAATATTTTTTCGGACTGAGCCGCGCTGATCGATCGGATTTCGGCCTGACTGTTTCGAATGAGTTCTTCCGCGAGATAATTTCTGAAGGAAAGAATGTTCGCTGCCGGAAGAGGTGAATCGCTGTTGTTTTTATTTGAAACAATTGGCAAATAACCAGCGGGCAATGAACTGGAAAGAGACGAAATGCTGTTAATTGGCGCAGATACATCGATAGGCAGACAATCGGCAATGTTCACGACCCGGGAGCGGACAGACTCAACCGCGTGAGAGCGAATCTTGTCCGGCGAAACATTCAGAAGAAGGGGAATTCGAGTCAGATCAGTATTGAAAAGAAGGGTCCCATGATGCAGAATTTTCCCCTTGATTTTCGCCTGCGCGTTGCCGGAAAATTTTTTATCGCCGATCAAAAGATCATTTCTTCCTGACAATCGGGCATGAATCCCCAGTCGATCAAGAGCCCTGACAACAGGTTCTGTGAAAATCTTGAAATTGAAATGGAAACTTGATTCGGGATCGGGAACAATAAAAGTGAAATTCAAATTCCCTTGATCATGATAAACAGCCCCTCCTCCGGTCAGACGTCTAACGACTTTAACGCCGAATTTTTCAACCGAATCGGAATTGATTTCCTGAAGTGTGTTCTGATGACGGCCGACGACGATTGCCGGATCGTTTTGCCAAAGGCGGATACTCGGATCCGGTTCGTTAAGAAGAACTTCCTCCGCGGCGAGATTAAAAAAAGGGTCCGTCGAATCGTTTTCATAAAAGATCATAATGAGACTCACTCAAGCGTATTCGAAATGGACAAATGTTCTTCTGTTTTATAATGTCCGGCAAATCCCTGTTTCATCATAAAAGAAAAACGGCAACATACCGGTTTCATTATAATTTTTGTTCCAAGTTATACCGGACTCATAATGAATTTTCCTTTATAACGTCAAAAGAACAGCCCGATTCAAGAAGTCAATCGGCGGAAAATATGAAAGGAGAACAGTATAAAAGATCTGTCGATAAACAAAAAATCAATCGTCAGATAACGCGAAAAATTTAAAAGGGTTGGAAGTATAAAATTTCCGCCGGTCAATGAAAAATCAATCGGCGGAAAACGGATCTTTTAATATCTTGGGGGCAAGACGGCTGATCAGAAAAGAACGTTTGTCCGATCAGTTTTTAGCGCGATTTGCGACCGCGGCGGCAACGAAAGAATTAAAGAGCGGGTGCGCATGAGTCGGCTGGGATTTATACTCCGGATGATATTGAACAGCAATGAACCAGGGATGTGAATTCAGTTCAATGACTTCGGCAATTTTACCATCCGGGCTTGAACCGGCAATGGTCAGACCGGATTCGATGAACTGATTTCGATACTGCTGATTGAATTCGTAAGGATGATGATGCCGTTCGGCGATTCCGGTTGTCCCGTAAATTTCGGCGGCTTTGGTTCCGGCCAAAAGCGTAACCGGCTGGGACCCGCAGCGTTTCTTTGCGGATCCTTCAACTCCCCCCGACTGTTCGCTGTTGAGACAAACAACAGGATTGGCGGTGTCTTTGTCGTATTCGGTCGAATTGGCGTCATTGAGATTGAGAACGTTTCGTCCGTATTCAACCAGCGCGCAATGAAGTCCAACACAAATTCCGAAGAAGGGAATATTGTTTTCGCGGGCAATTTTCGCGGCGATGATCTTACCGTCGGTTCCTTTTTCACCGTAACCGCCGGGAACAATAATGCCGTCGACCTTTTTGAGCTGCTGCTGGGTTTCTTCCCGTTCAACCTGATCGCTCGGAATGCGCAAAACGCGGACGGAGGCTTTATTACTGATCCCGCCGTGAACCAAAGATTCATAAACGGATTTGTAAGCGTCTTTATGTTCGGCGTAATTGCCAATGACGGCAACGGTGATCTCATGTTCCGGATGACGCAGACGGCGCAGGATCTCTTCCCAATTCGAAAGATCGGATTGAGAGGATTTATCGAATCCTAACCGTTTAATAATGATTTCGTCAAGTCGTTTTTCTTTCAGATTGATCGGAACTTCGTAAACAGAAAGATCGGCGTCGAGTTCTTCGATAACGCATTCGGCGGGGACATTGCAGAAGAGAGCGATCTTTTCGCATTCATCTTTGGGAATATGATGTTCGGTCCGGCAGATCAGAATGTCGGGCTGAATGCCGATTTGACGAAGGTTTCCAACACTGTGTTGGGTCGGTTTTGTTTTAAGTTCACGAGCCGCCTTCAGAAACGGAACAAGTGTCAGATGAACATACAGGCAGTTTTCGCGTCCGACATCAAGTGAGAATTGACGAATCGCTTCCAAATAAGGCAGACCTTCGATATCGCCGACGGTTCCGCCGATTTCCGTTATGACAACATCGACATCAGGACCGCGCAATCGGGAAACGTTTTCTTTGATCTCATTGGTAATATGCGGAATAACCTGAATTGTTTTGCCGAAATAACCGCCGAGCCGTTCTTTTTCAAGAACCTTTTGATAAACCTGTCCGGTGGTCCAAGTACTGTTCCGAGTCAGCGGGCTTCGTGTAAAGCGCTCGTAATGCCCCAAATCAAGGTCGGCTTCGGTTCCGTCGTCCAAAAGGTAAACCTCACCATGCTGGAAAGGACTGAGAATGCCCGGGTAGACATTAATGTAAGGGTCGAGTTTCTGCATTCGAACGGAAAGTCCGCGGCTTTCCAAAAGCATTCCGATCGACGCGCTGGTCAAGCCCTTGCCTAACGAACTGACAACACCGCCGGTAACAAAAATATGTTTCGTCATTGTAATACCCTGATTTCTGTGAGTTCCCTTGATTCGGTTGCGTTTCTTTACCGTTTTCCCTTTGAACTTTTCCCTTGACTTGTCCGGCATGACGCCGAATATGATCCAGACTCGCCGATATAATTCGAACGCTTCCGATGATCACCGGTCCGATGATCACCGGAGTGTGAAACCGGATCAAAACATCATACGGCCTTGTTGCAGGAAAATTTCAAAAGCGGACAGTATAAAAATCCCCGAATGTCCCTTATTATAATTGTTATACTTATTATAATTGTCATGCCGATTCCATTATGAACTTTCCTGAACGAAGCCGAAAAACCTCCCGATTTACGAAGACAATCGGGAGAGAGGACGGAAAATTTCCAATGAAAGCAATATAAAAATTAACGAATGGTTCAAAATTTACGATTCAGTCAAATCAATTCAACGGCTTGATCATCTTCCAGGGATCAAGCGCTTTTTCGAGATCGTCAGGAGGAAGAATATTTTCTTCCTCGCATAACTGACGAATCGTTTTATTTTCTTTGAAAGCTTTTTTTGCGAGTGCGGCGGCCTTTTCGTAACCGATGAAAGTATTCAAACCGGTAACAAGGGAAAGACTCTGCTCAACGGTTGCTTTGCATCGGTCTTCGTTGGCGTCCATTCCCAGCAGACATTTTGCGGCGAACACCTCAAGCGCACCGGAAAGAATACGGATCGACTCAAGAGCGACGTCAGCCATAACGGGCATCATGATATTAAGTTGAAACTGTCCGCCGGAAGCGCCCGCGAACGCCATTGACGCATCGTTGCCGATTACTTTGGCGGAAACTTGCATTAAGCTTTCGCAGAGAACCGGATTGACTTTGCCCGGCATAATTGAGCTTCCCGGCTGAAGATCCAGAAGCTTTATTTCATAATATCCGCATCGGGGGCCGGACGAGAGCCAGCGAATGTTATTGGCAACGGAATAACAGGAAGCGGCAATTGTTTTAATCATCGAATGAGATCCGGTAAGTCCGTCCCTTTGAGCGTTGGCTTCAAAATGATTAAATGCTGACTGGAAGGGAATGCCGAGTTCATCCGCTAAAATGGAAGCAACGCGGTCGCCGAATTGCGAATGAGTATTTATGCCGGTTCCGACTGCTGTTCCGCCGGCGGGAAGTTCCAAAAGCTGATCAATGGCCAGCGCGGCGCGTTCGATGGAGAGTTCGAACTGACGGGCCATTCCGCCGATTTCCTGTCCCAAGGTAATGGGGGTCGCGTCGGCCAGATGTGTTCTGCCGGTTTTAAGAATATCTTTCCAAGCTTCCGATTTTTTTCGCAGAATATCAAGGCATTTTTCGAGCGCCGGGATTAATTTTTCCTTAATAGACCGGGCGCAGGCGACATGAATCGCGGTCGGAAACATATCGTTGGTCGATTGTCCAAAGTTAACATGATCGTTCGGATGGATCCGTTTTTCATTGGAGAAGCGATTGTAACCGGCGATTTCCAAAGCGCGATTGGCTATCACTTCGTTGGTGTTCATATTGGAAGAAGTACCAGATCCGGTCTGATAAACGTCGATTGGAAATTCCGAATCAAATTTACCCTCCGCAACTTCCCGGGCCGATTGAATCAGTGCGTCGATTTCCTTGTCGGTCAGAGGATTTTTGCCCCGTTTCGAAAGTTGGCCAAGCTGTCGATTGGCTTGAGCGGCGGCCCATTTGATCAAACCAAGCGCGTGAATCAGTTCCGGCGCGATTTGACGCCTGGAGATCGGAAAATTTTCAACCGCCCGAGCCGTTTGGGCTCCGTAATAGACATCGTGAGGAATTTGAACTTCACCCATCGAGTCGTGTTCAACGCGATATTCCATTTTTCTGGTTTGCTTCCTTTCCCGGTTAACAAGTGATCTGATCTTTCGATAGAGAACCGCGCAATCGTTTATACTATATAAACCGTTTTACGGTAAACATAATCAACATAGTATAACAGCTGGTCAATGCTTTTCAATACCCCGTCTTTTATAAGGAAAGATCCGCCGACTTTTGGTGAAACAGTCTTATCTTGTTGATAATAAAAGAATAACGCTTTATAAAAGCTTGCGGGAATTGATTTCTTTTTAAGAAAAAAAGACAAACTGGTTGTTGTGCGTTATTCATTAAAATAAACTGAAATTTTTAAAAACAGTAAAATGAGAAAATTAAACAAAAGAGAAATTAACAATAATTGGACAAAAGGGCTATCTTGAACAACAATATAATTATATTGTATAATTAAACCTGTTGTTTTCTTAAAAACAAACGCGGTCAGGAAATTTTATCGAAATGAAGCCGGATAGCGTTGAAAAATATTGATTTTCCAAAATTATTTATAAGAAACAGATAGTTGAAGAAAATTTCATATAATGAGACCTTATAAATATATTACAAAAGATGAAACAAAAGAAATAATAAAATATTTTTATAAAATGGTATATTTTACCATTGACAAACAAAAAAGATCTGATACACTTTTTATCAAGATAAGAATGAAAGGTCAAACGGCCGAAAATAATTAACAGAAAAAATTCTTCTGAAGGACGAAAGAATAAAAAAGTCTTGAAGAAGACGAAATTTTGAAAGGAGAATCAGTAATGAAATTTGTATGTCCGGTTTGCGGTTATGTTTATGAAGGCGAAAATCCCCCTGAAAAATGTCCTCAATGCGGAGTAGCGGGATCCAAGTTCAAGAAGATGGAAGAAGCATCGACTGATTGGGCGGCGGTTCACAAGATCGGGGACGGCAAGGTTGATGACGCTGAAATCATGTCGGGACTTCAGGCGAATTTCAGCGGCGAATGCACCGAAGTCGGTATGTATCTTGCGATGAGTCGGGCCGCTGACCGCCAGGGATATCCGGAAGTGGCGGAAGCGTATAAACGAATCGCTTTTGAGGAAGCGGAACATGCGGCGAAATTTGCCGAACTGCTGGGTGATGTCGTTTCCGCCTGCACTAAAGAAAATCTTGAAGCCCGTGTTGCCGCGGAAGGAGGAGCCTGCAAAGGCAAACTCGATTTGGCGGTGAGAGCCAAGCAGCTCGGATTCGACGCCATTCATGACACGGTTCACGAAATGGCCAAAGATGAAGCCCGTCACGGCGCCGCGTTTAAAGGTTTGCTGGAACGATATTTCAAAAAATAAAAATAATCGGTGTTTCGATAACTCGGCAGAAAATGTTCAAACCGCTTCAATTGAAGAGATTGTCCAATAATACCCGTTTTATAGAACAATGAAAGCCGGAAAATTCGACTAAAATCGGATTTTACCGGCTTTTCTGTTTTTAAATAGTATTTGAAATATTCAGAAAATAATAAGGGTCGGCTGTATGTCCGATCCGTGAGTAAATTCCAAGGTGACCGGCGCTGATCCGTCCGGTCGAGCAGAAGAAACGCAAAATTTTATTTCTTTTTTTCCGGCGCGGTCTTTTTAAAGAGTGTGAGCCGTATATTTTTATACCAAACTTCATGATCATGATTTTGGAACGCAATTGATCCGGTTGTCATTAATCCGAAATTGGGATCTTCATTGAGTCGGCTGGCGGCGAGATGACGTTTCCAGTTTTCCGTATTCATTTGGACCGAGACGGCCAATTTCCCGTTGAGCCAATGCTCAATATGATCGCCAAGAATGACGATTTTTCCTTTATTGTATCCGTTAAGAATCATCGGTCCGGCGTTGTATGCGCGATGATAAAGCGTATAAAGTCCAGCGGTCGAAAAGCGTTCCATTGTCGGATGAACTCGCCGGTTGATGTCGTCAATGATCTGATATTCAAAGCCCCGCGCTTTATGATTGCGGATCCAGGAATAATAGAAGACGCCGGAATTGCCCCCTTTACTGACTTTGAATTCGAATTCAAGAATAAAATCGCTGAAATTACCCGGATAGAAGAGATCATCTTTGCCGCCAATTCGGGAGATCACTCCGTCCTTAATGGTCCATCCGGTCACCGGTTTTCCTTCACCGTCGGACCATTTTGAAAGATCCTTCGTGTCGGTCAAGACGATTGTTTTTACCGCCTCGAATTGAATCGGAGCGAGAGATTCGGGGTCTTTGACAGGAACAAAAGTAAAAGTTTTGTTTTCTTTATCGAAGCTGCCCTGATTGACTTCCGCGGCGCGAACAGTCAGTGTTGACAGCAAAGAAAGAACAATAGCAAACAGACATAATTTACGAAACATTTTTTCTCCTTTGGTCAGACGGGTCGGTTTCATGACGGATTTACCGTTCTGATATCGCGAAGAGCCATCGGACATGAAATTAAACAACGGAAACAGCGGAAAATACAACAGACTGACAGTTTACCGATTCCATCATGAATTTTCCGTTAAAATGTCATAATAACAACCGATTCACGCAGTAAATCGGCGGAGATGACGGAAAATTTAAGATAAAAGCAGTATAAAACTTTTTGAACAATAAATATTGGGTCAAGATCGAAACAGGATCTTGATTGAAGATCAGCCGACATTGATCCAGGAATCGACGTTCTCGAAGGTCCAGGGAGCCCGTTGCGGACGACTGAAAATAATACTTTTGTTGGCAGTTTCGGCGTTTTCGCCGGTGAACATTTTTTTGTCATGATCCCAATGAATTCGCGCGCCGTCGAGATCCATCATTGAGATCAGGCCCGAGAGAGAAATAATGTCGTTGCAGGCGCCCATTTCCGCGGTATAATAGGGCGTTTGTCCCGTCTTGATGCAGTGAGTGAAGTGAACATGTTCCCCTCCTTTAACATCGGAAAGACCGTTTTTGTCAGTTCTGCTGACCATACAATGGCGGAGGTCTTTTCCGAGATCCAGATCGTTCGGACCGGGGCGCCAAGTTAGGATCTTTTCATCGCTGGCTGTCAGTTTACTGTCATAAAGAGAAGGCCCCTTGGCGAGGATCCAACCTTTGTCCCCTTCGAATTTAATACCGGGATTATCGCTCCAGACGCGCATGGATACCCCGTTTTTAAAGACCGCGGTGTAATCAAATGATCCGCTGAAATTCCAAGGATCGTTCTTGTCCGGATAATGCCAGCGGGTTTTCGGATCGTTTCCGTTCCCGTAATAGTCGACCGCGGGTTCGCAATCGCAGTCGAGCGCCCAAAGAGCAAGATTGATATAATGAGCCCCCCAGTCGGGAAGAACGCCACCGCTGTAAGCGGTGTTGTAACGCCAGGTATTATGAAGGCGCGCCGGAATATAAGGAAGCAGCGGCGCCGGTCCGGTCCAAAGATCGTAATCAAGAGTCGACGGAACAGGCTGAATCTCAAAGGAACGTTTTTCGTTTTTGCGTCGGTCGCCCCGATAAGGAAGCGGAATCTTGATATTTTTAAGTTTGCCGATCAGACCGTTTCGAACAACATTGGCGATGAACTGATTGGTGTCAACCGTTCTGTTTTGCGAGGCGGTAAGATAAACGGCGCCGGTTTCATTTTGAATTTTTGTCAGGATTTGACCTTCTTCAATGGTCAGAGTCGGTTTTTCGCAAATGACATGCTTTCCCGCCTTCATTGCGAACACGGCCATCAGGACATGCCAATGATCCTGGGTAATGATATCAACCGCGTCAATATCCTTTCGATTGACCAGATCGCGGAAATCTTTGTAAGCGTCGGCTTGATACGGTCGGCCGGATTTTTTCGAATAGAATTGATCGACCAATTTTTTTTGTTTGGTCACATGTTCCTGGTCGGGATCACATAAAGCGATGATCTGCTGTTCCTTGTTATGCAGCATCAGATTGATATTCCAGCCGGAGTGAATACCGCATCCGATGACACCCATTCGAATACGTTCGCTGGGCGCGATATTACCGTCCTTGCCCAGCGCGGAGGAGGGGATCAGATCCGGAAGAACCAGCGCGGCCGAACTGATCAGCGCCGCGTCGGTGAAAAATTGACGTCTGGTTTTTTTCGTTTGCATTGAAAACTCCTTTTTTTAAATTTATTGGTAAGTATGATTTTATTTATACGCAAAATATGATAAATATTATTTTGTCCTCATTTTATAAATCTGTCATTGGATTTTGTGAATCAACCGTTCTTTTGATCTCAAAACGGAACTCCATCATGACATGGATCTATTATCGTTACTCGTTAAAACCGGGGATTGATCTTGATTGGATCTCTTTCAGATTCAATCGGCAAACGCTGTTGTCCGGCTCATCGTTTACGTTTCGTGTAAATATATTCAATGCTTCTTTGTAAGCCCAGGCCGCTTGAGACAGATTGTTTTGCCGTTGGTAAAAATCGCCGAGCAGCAAATAATGACGTCCGAGTCGGCGTCGGTATTCCGTGTGTTCTGCTTCGTTTCTTCCCGCCGAGAGCAGAAGAGTTGCGCTCCGATAAAGATAATGCCGGATCTCGTCGACACGGCCTGACCGCAGCAAGTCCAATCCTTTCGAACAGCAGTAATCAATTTCTTCCAAAGGTGACATGAATTATCCTTGTTTCAATTTATCCCGGAATGAATTTTCCGTTACAACGTCAAAAGAAAAGCCGATTTACGGAGTCAGTCAGCGGAAATGACGAAAAATAAAATCGTATAAATCAAAGGTGATTTCGAGACTGGAAAGAATAACTTTTCATAACGGATCCGTCGGAAATTTTTCGAAATTCAACTTTGAGCGGGAGATTTTTATTAAAGGTCAAAAGAAGAAAACTGCCTTCGATCTGAAGATATTTTGAACCGGAGTCAGGATATTTTGCTCCGTTGACCGCAAGAGAGGAATTAAAGAAGATCTGACCTTGCGGGTTTTCGGACTGTTCTGCGTAATATCCGAAGCCGGTTGCGCAAAAAGTAGGGTTCGCTTTAAGGAATGCGTGATGCCAGCAGCCATTGTCCCAATCGCGGACGAATTTGTTGCTCGCGTTGTAAATGGTGATTAAATAGTCTTCGCTGGCATGAGTCGCGATTTTATTGAACCATTGGAACTGATCGGAATTTCGGTCGCAGGAGTGACATGTTTGATAGGTTGTTCCCTGGTCGCTTAAATGACTCATATCGAGAGCAACAAGACGCAGTCTCACCTCAGGAATGGTAAAAGTCCATTTCCAACCATCGTCGGGCAAAGGAAAGAAACTTCGAAATGCGGCAGCGTCAAGATCGTAAGTGCAGTCGTTGGGCCGGGGCTGGCCGGGAGTCAGAACGCGGCGGTTCGATCGCGGTCGGATCTCCCGATCATGATTTCCCAAAATCGGAAGTATCGGAACGGCGGTCAAAAGTTCGGGTAGGGAACGCATTCGATCCAGAAAAGGAGCGGTGTTTTTTTCTGCGGCTTCTCCCTGAACGGACTCCGTCCAAAGACGGGGGACATTGTCGCCGAGTGTGACCAGCAGATGCAGATCCTGATCGATCAGTGATTGAAGCGAATCCGACTTACCGGTAAAATATCCCCAATCACCGAATAGACCGACACGAACCGGTTTATCGGTCGGAAATCCTTTAAAACGCAGAGAAGCGGTAATGCCCTGATCTGTTTTGATTCGATAAGAAAAACCGGAGGAGACGGGACAGGGAATATCGACCCGATATAAAAAGAATTGTCCGGCTTGTATTCCCGATTTTTGGGCCGTCAATTTTCGGTCTTGATGATCCGGGGAATCCATGATTTCGACTTCGGCGGTTTTCGAGTCGGGCGCGGCCCAGTTTATTGTCAATACTTTCGGTTCGTTTTTTGAATACGTAAGCCAAACCGCTTCGATTTTTGAATTTTCGAATTTATTCCAAGAACGCGTTGGATCAGTTTGGGAATCGGGCGCCGCCGCGAATACAGGGGACAGACAAAAAATGAAAACGAGAAATAAAAACGTCTTGATTTCCCGTCCGATTACTTTTTTTTGTGTTATTTTCAGAAAGGTTTTATTGGCTCTGTTTCCCGACGTTTTATCCAAGGAACACAAAACGTTACATTGGATTGTTTTCATTCGTTTCCCCTTTTCAGAAATGTTTTTAGACTGCCGATATTTTTTATACCGCTTTTATTTTAAGGTTTCTGTCATTTTCCTGATTGACTTAATGAATCGGCTGTCCTTTTGACGTTATAACGAAAAATTCATTATGAGATCGGTATATTTTCGCAAATTACGCCGATTGTTTTTTTTGAATTGGCTGATCTTTTGATACTGACGGAAAATCTCAGACAGATTCGGTCTGATTGACTCCGCTTAAGAGTTTTTATAATCCTTCGGAATCGGATGTTTTTTAAGGTCGGAAAAAAACAATCGTAATCAATACCAAAAATTTCGTGTTCCGCAAAATTTACAAGATCATCTGCATTATAACAAAAAGAAAAGTCCGGTTCAAGAAAGTATTGGGAAAAAACAAGATAAAAAAGCTTGCCAAACGGACAATAAAGTCCGATTATTTTTTTGGGGGATAAAAGGAGGATCCGGTTTCCGATTCAAGGTCTTCGAATATAAAACATTTATTGATATTTTTTATTGTCAAAGCTGGTTTGCGGAAATGGGCTAACATCGGAGTCAGGCGAGCAAAACCAGTTTGATCAACGTCAGCGTCTGTCCATCGGACATTTTGAGAGGCGTGTCCAATTCGGTCTGTTCCGTTTCATCCAAAAAAATGCGGACCAGTCCATCGTTAAAGGCCAGCATTGCCGCGGAAATTGCTTCCGTTTCATTGACGCGCTGAACAGAATATCGAATGTCGAATCCGACTTTCCCCAACGTTTCCTCCGTTTGCCGGATCTCTTTTTCCGAAAAGAAACAGCGGGCCGGTTCGTTCGGTTTTCTTTCGTTATATTCAAAAACTTGACGTCGGACCAATTCCTTGATCAGGATCCGTAACGATGCTGGCGCTTCGTCAAAATAATATTCCTTTCGAGTCAGAAAATCGCGCTTCTGTCCGATCTGTTTCATTGTTATAAAGATCTTCATAAAGTATTGTCCATTCTAATCGGAAGAGAGAGATCTGTTGAAGATCTCTCGTATTTCCGATTCACTGTTTACGGCAAGTTGGATGAGTTTTTTCAAACAGCATCGTTTCATTTGGATTATGGGCTTCGGGCGGACGGCAGCAACTCCGGCGCGTTTATTCAACAGCATCGTTTCATCTGGATCTGTTTTATCGAATTTGCTTCAAAATGGACGGATCCTTGATTCGGTCGTCTTCCGCCAGAAAAACGATTTTGGTCATGATTTCCGCCGTCTTGGGGTCGTTGTCGGCAAATGGAAGAAAGATCCGGGGATTGTTCGGGGGCGTTACGGGGATCAAATTAATCATTCCCTGATGAGTTTTATGACAGATCCCGCTGCCGAGATGAACACGGTAATTTCCGTATTTGCCTTCGATCGTCATAAAATGGTCCTGACGCCGAACGTTGTTCCAGTGAAAAAGTTCCGAAAGATTTTCAATAATAGCGGCCCGCATCTCCATCGTCGAAAGCGATGATTCCGGGTCTGTCCCTCCCGCGTAAGCAACACTGACCAAAAGATCAAGATCGCGCATGACTTCCGAAAACAGAATCGGCGGTACTTCTTCCAGCGGGATCCGTTCCGAATTCCGTCTGCTCATAAAATAAACCTGATCCAGCTCGCCCGGCTCATCGTCCGGCGGATCAATCCAGCCGCAATACGAAACGACCGTTGCGGTCAAATCCTCTTTCGGAAAGATCTTGATGGCTTCCCCATAATAATCGGGCAGCCATCCGCGGCTCTTTAACAGCGCCGCTCCCTGCCGGATCTTGATCGGACAATGTTTGTAACGATACGAGAAAAACCGGGCCGATTTTTCATCTTCATTCAAAGTATAAAGTTCGCGGAAGATCTGCTTGAACGGCTGAACCATTTTTTCCTGAAAGACCCTCTTTTGAAATTCAGACCAGTGTCCCACACGAAAAAGAT
>CAZZEF010000119.1:6555-13945 GCA_964652875.1 uncultured Planctomycetaceae bacterium | reverse complement strand
TGCCAAAAATCCCAAAGTTTAAGCCAGGAAAGAAAGTCAGAATTTTCATCGAGAAAAGGAGCGTGTTTCTCGTCCGCCTTGTCTTTCTGCTCAAAAGGCCGTTCCCGGGGATCCTGTATTTCAAGAACGGAAGCGATAATCAACACTTCACGAAGACATTTTCCTTCATCGGCGGCAAGGATCATTCGGGCAATTCGGGGATCGACCGGCAGTCGCGCCAGTTTTTTTCCGATCGGCGTCAATTGATGATCCTTGTCAATAGCGCCGATTTCAAAAAGGGTTTTATATCCGTCGGTAATGGCGGAAATGGCCGGCGGATCAATAAAAGGGAACCGTTCAACCGCTCCCAATCGAAACGCTTTTGTCTGAAGAATGACGGAGGCGAGATTGGTCCGCCGTATTTCCGGGATTGTGTAACGTTCGCGGCTCAAATAATCCTGTTCGCTGTAAAGACGAACACAAACGCCGGGCCCAATTCGACCGCAACGTCCCGCTCGCTGATCCGCCGAAGCCCGGGAGATCGGTTCGATTGGAAGACGCTGTGTTTTCGATCGGGCTGAATACCGGCTGATTCGGGCCGTTCCCGTATCAATGACGTATTTTATGCCCGGAACCGTTAAGGAAGATTCGGCAACGTTTGTCGCGATGACAATACGGCGCCAGGAAGATCCATGAAAGATCTTCTGCTGCTCGGCTACCGGCAGTCTCGCATAAAGAGGGAGAATTTCCGTTTTGCGTACCGCGTCGTCTCCCGGAATTTTATGATGTTTCAAAAGACGGGCCGTTTCAAAAATATCGTGTTCCGTTGGCATAAAGATCAAAACATCGCCCCGTTCGCGAAGTGCCGTTTCATCAATTGCGGAAAGAAGTGTTCGTTCGTAAGCGTCTTCTTCCGTTTCAAATTCCGGCTTCTTCTTGTTCGGACGATGAAACGAATCTGAGGTCTCGTTGTCCGAATCGATCTCGTTCAATTCCCGGGGATCGGCCGGACGATACAGAATTTCGATCGGCCAGGTTCGTCCGGAGACTTCTATTACCGGAACTTTGCGATCGAATGAAGAAAAATGATCGGCGAATTTTTGCGCGTCAATCGTCGCGGAAGTAATGATCAGTTTCAGATCCCGACGACGGGTTAAAATCCGTTTGAACATTCCCAAAAGAAAATCAATGTTCAATGACCGTTCATGAGCTTCGTCAATAATAATAACTTCGTACTGATTGAAAAAAGGGTCCGTTTGCGACTCGGCCAGCAGAATACCGTCGGTCATCAGTTTTATTCGGGTCATAGGTCCGCAGTCATCGGTAAATCGAACTTTGTAACCGACCCCCTGTCCCAACGGCGTCCGCAGTTCTTCCGCGATTCGAGTCGCGACCGATCGGGCAGCTATTCGGCGCGGCTGAGTATGTCCGATCATTCTTTTGATCCCGTATCCCAACTCAAGACAGATCTTGGGAAGCTGCGTCGATTTACCGGATCCTGTTTCACCGCAAAGAACAATAACCTGATTCTTTTTGATCAGATCGGCTATTTCCTGCCGTTTTTCACAAATCGGAAGTTCGGAATCGTATTCGATATGAATATTCGTTTTCGCTCTGAATTCGGCGTTGCTGTCATAAGGATGGTCCGCGGAAAAGTTGTTTTCCTTTCTGTGAACGGTCTGCTTGTTGACAGGATCTTTTTTGAAAGAGAAACCGGACGGACCGGAAGAAGAACTCGGAGATGATGAAGACACAATTTTTTCTTTCAGACGTTTTCTGATTAATATTAAATTCGGCAGTTCTGTATTTTTTGAGATTGAATTACATCAAAAATACCAACTGCCGAAACTTTGATTTTATACCGGTTTATTACAGTTTTTCGTTCTAACATCGAAAATCAGCCGAATTGCGGAGTAACCCGGCGAAGATTGCGGAGTAACCCGGCGAAGATGCGGCAAATTTTATGACGGCAGTATAAAACCGGTCGGACATAATGTCGGCGAAATATTATTTTCGTTCGTGACCGTTACCGTAAACGACGTATTTATAACTGGTCAGTTCGTTGATTCCGCAAGGGCCGCGGGCATGAAATTTATCGGTACTGATTCCGATTTCCGCTCCGAGTCCAAATTGTCCGCCGTCATTGAGTCGGGTACTGGCATTGATCATGACCGCGGAACTGTCGATACCGGCCGCGAATTTTCGGCAAGCGTTAATGTCTTTGGAAACAATTGCCTCGGTATGTCCGGAACTGTGTTCATTAATGAAATCAATCGCTTCTTCAAGTGTGTCGACAATAACGCAGGAAATAATTTTTGCCAGATATTCTTTATAAAAATCTTCATCCGTTGCGGATGAGATCTCGGGCACAATTGCTTGAGATCGTTCGTCACCGCGAATTTCGACGCCGTTCTCAAACAGTTTACCGGCAAGCAGGGGGAGCAATTCGAGCGCCGCTTGCGAATGAATGACCATTGACTCGGCGGTGTTGCAGGTTCCCAGCCGCTGACATTTTGAATTGATTAAAACTTTTTCGGCGATAACGGGATCGGCGTCCTTGTCGATGTAAACATGACAATTACCATAAAAATGTTTAATTACCGGCATTTTGGCTTCGTTGGTAACCCGGCGGATCAGTGCTTCGCCGCCGCGCGGAATCGCGACATTGACGTATTTGGGAAGATGCAGAAATTCATCAATCGCGGTCCGATCAGTTGTATCGACCAGCTGAACAGCGTTTTCAGGAAGTCCGACGATTTTCGCGGAATCGGCAAGAACTTCTCCCAAAATGATATTTGAATGAATTGCTTCTTTTCCTCCGCGCAAAATGACCGCATTTCCGCTTTTAACGCAAATGGCGGCCGCGTCGGTAGTGACGTTCGGACGAGACTCGTAAATAAAGAAAACAACACCGAGCGGAACACGAACTTTTTGAACTTCAAAACCTTCAGGACGAATGTTTGATTCAATGATTTTACCGACCGGATCTGGAAAGGCGGCGATTTCAAGAAGGGCCTGTCCCATCTCCGACAGTGTTTTCTCCGACAAACGCAGACGGTCGATCATGGCCGCGGAAAGCCCGTTTTCTTCGGCGTTTTTAAGATCAATCGCATTGGCGGCCAGAATTTCATCTTTTCGCGAGAGAAGTTCCCGGGCGCAAACGGCAAGCCATTCATTTTTGGTTCGCCCGCTGACGGTCGCCAGCTGCCGGGATGCCCGCTGCGCTTTTTGCGCGGTACTTAAACAATAATTTTGAAGTGATTCCATATTCGTGTTCCTTTATTTGACAATTTATTCAATTATTAATATCTGCTGATATTTTTCGGTCCGGTTCTTAACAAGCATTGGCAAAACGTTCTTAGATCTCTTCTGTGTATAAAAGGGATAAAACACGCAGAAACTGCTTTGCGGCCCGGGCGCGGTGACTGATCTCTTTTTTAACTTCCGGCGGAAGTTCCCCGAAAGTTTTCCCCTCATAGCCGTCGACAATAAAGAGCGGATCGTAACCGAACCCGTTAGATCCGCGGCGGCTGAATCCGATCTTTCCGTTGCAGTAGCCTTCCGCTTTAAAATGAACGTTGCCGTCCGGATCGGAAAGAACCATTGCGCAAGTATAATGGGCGGATCTTTTTTCGAGCGGAAGATCGCCCAGTTTTTCAAGAAGAAGATCGTTATTTTTTTCGTCTCCGTGATCTCCGGCGAATCGGGCGGAAAAAATCCCCGGCGCTCCTTTCAACGCGTCGACACAAAGGCCGCTGTCTTCCGCCAAAACCCAATGGCCGAGATAAGTCGCCGTTTGAACCGCTTTTTTTTCAGCGTTTTCCATAAAAGTGGACCCGTCTTCGATAACTTCCGGAACTTCAGGAAAATCGGCCAGCGTTTTAATGATGAATCCGGAAGGACCGAGAATTTCGTTCATTTCAATTCCCTTATTGCGGTTCCTTGAGCCCAGAATTATTGTTTTTTTCTCTTGCATTTTTTCTCTTGTCTTATTTAATTTCAATAGGACCTGATTTTTGGATTCTGTCTTGACCGTCAGAATAAACATGATTCGAAAACAGTTTTTGATTTTATCAAATTTGACCGTCAATATATTTTTTTAATTGTCAAAATTATTTTTCGGCGCGTCAGTTTTTTTTTCTTTTGACATTTCTTTGATGATCTCTTCTTTAACAACTTCCTTTTGAATCAGAAGATCATTATTTTCCCCAATTATTTTAGTTTCGGTTTGAATGGAGATCTGAATTTGCTGTTCGGTTGCAGAACCAGTTTGGTTTGAGTTTTTATGTCCTGTATTTTCTTCGCGGCGGGACTCCCGAAAAGGAGTGTTGTTGAACTCTTTTTCAGACTGATTATTTACCGGTTTGACCATTCGGGAAGAGGTGCCGGGAAAATCTGTCTGTTTGACGGATCGGTCATTGTTTTTCGAAAAAGAGTTTTTATCCTCGTCCCGGTCGGAACCGTTGCTGCTGAAAGCTTCCCGTTTCGATTCATTTCGGTCGTATCGACGGGGTTCATTTCGGTTTCCCCGCCGGTTTTCGTTTCGACTGTCGCGCCGGTCCCGATTGAAAGAGCGGTCTTTGTTGAAATCGTGTCTGTCGGAATATCTTTTTTCGTTTGTCGATCTTCGGTCGGTGTCTTCTTGAAGATCCGCCGATTCATTTTCCGATTTTTCTTCTCTGTTCAAAAGATCCGTTGGATTCTTTAAAATTTTCGAAGGATCTTCCGTTTGGCAGCCATCAATATTATCCGGGTTGTCGGGAATATAATCGAGATCTGATTCGGCTTCATCATTTTCGGAATCATCACCGTTGAAACGATCACGGTTTTTATATCTTTTGTCATAAGGAACGGCCTTGATGTCCTGCACTTCATAAATTTTTCTTGAATGATCCATCAATTCGACCTGCACTTTTTTGGCGAGCAGTTCTTGCGCGATAACTCGTCCCTGTCCATCGGGAGTTGTGACCAAACGTCCAATGGCGGGGAGTATTTGCGAGATCTCATGATAGGAATCATATTCGTAACGAAGACAGCATTTAAGACGTCCGCAGCGGCCGGAGATCTTTGTCGGATCAAGGGTTGCTTTTTGCAGTTTGGCCATTTTCATTGAAACCGGCGGCATCGCGACCAACCAGGAATTACAGCAGACTTCCCGTCCGCAGTCCCCAATATCGGCCAGCAGTTTCGTTTCGTCCCGTACTCCGATTTGTTTCATTTCGATTCGCGTTTGAAATTCAGCGGCCAGTACTTTGACCAGTTCGCGAAAGTCAATTCTGCCTTCCGCGACATAATAAACGATCACTCGTTCACCGCCGAAGATCCGTTCAACTCGAACCAGATCCATGACGATCTTCATGTCGCGAATGATTTTTTGACATCGGTTGAATTCGTCCCGGGCCGAGGCCTGCATCTGCCGGTATTCGTTTTCATCTGTTGCCGTCATGATTCGAAGAATTCGATCATCTTCAAGATCTTTGGAAAGCCCCGCGGTCGATTTTTCCGTTGCTTCGCAAAGAACAACGCCGACTTCCTGTCCCCGGGTTGTATGAATAACGACCCGGGTTCCATGATACAGTGTCATTTGCTGAGGCCAGGTAAAAAAACCAAGCAAACGCATCGCACCGTATCGAACAATATATTTTGTCATTCTGTTTCCGTTCAAAGGTTCGGACAAAGACGAATCAATGTCTGAACGAGTTTATATACTGATTCCAAATTTTTTTCGCCGCCTCTTTTGAGAAAAACATTGTTTCAAGGCAATCGTCGTATTTCTCGGGATAATTACAAAGTAATCAATGAAATTGGCGGACAATTTAAAAGGTGGACAGTATAAAGTTATCGAAAGATATTTGCTTCAATACTGTAAGGGATTTCTCCTGATTTAAAGTTGGGATCGACGTAAAGGATGCCGCCGACACCGACCGTTTTATTGGCCCGATAATTAACCGCCATTCCTTTTTCAAGCTGAACAGCGATCATGTCGGCGGGATTTGTTCCGGGAGAGCAGTATTTGCAGTGCGCCAGAGTTCGGACCATTGTAAAATCTTCAATTCCCGATTGTCTGTTGGTCGGATACATAAAGCCTTCGATAAAGACTTTTTTTCCATTAAGGGCGACGATATTTTCCGGAACGGTTCCCGTTTTTTTATCAATGGCCATTGCGTTGAAATCGACGACTTCGAAACCGGCGGGTGCTTTATGATAATACATCCAAACCTGCGTTGAAAAACTTGAAATAGCAATGGCAAACGCCAGTCCAATGGCAATGTTGGTCAAAATAAAACCGCCGATTTCATCCGGCGCATGAAGAATTTTGCGCAAAGCAATAATTCCGAGTACCAGCCCGATCACCGGAAAGACGATCAGGTATTTAAAGAAAAATCCCAATCCTCCAATGATCGCGAAAACAAGCGCCAGGACCGTCAGAGAATTGATATTTTTATAGTCGGTCGCTTCAACCGCGGCGCGTCCGTCATCGTATTCATGATAAACACCGCGAAGAGCGTCATCAAATTCTGTTTTCATCGTATGAAAATCCTTCCTTCTTTAATTGGGAAATCAGGACTGGAGTGATTGAGCGACATCAGTTCGGTAGGCGATCGCCGCCGGTAAATAACCGACAACCGATGCCAGTGTAATCAGACCCGGGATAAGAATGAGTTCCGCAAGCTGGAAATCCCAGGCATGAACCATAACGTTCGAGTATTCCATAATCCAAGGGTTGATCAGCGCGATCAGTCCGTGTCCGATCAAAAGACCGAAAAATCCTCCGCCGAGCGACAGCAGAATTGATTCGAGAAGAATGATCGACATGACCGTTGTTCGTTTGGCCCCCAAGGCTCGCATAATCGCGATTTCCATTCGGCGCTCGTTCATTGAGTTGTAAATGCTGACCATCATACCGATACCGGCAACAATAATAACCTGAATGGCGAAAATGATCAGAATTCTTTGGATGTTTCCAATAACATCCTGAAAGAACGCGGTGATTTCCGGGACCGGCGCGACCGCCTGCGCTTCCAGCAGTTCCCCTTCGATCTTTTGCGGAAGAGCGGTTACCGCCGTATTGTAAACCTTGCGTTTCTTGGTGTTGACCAGCTGCGATTCGTCCAAGGTGCGGCCGGGCCGGTTTTCATTGGCCGCGTCCAGCTGATCCATTGTCGCCGTAACCGCAACGTTCGTCGTTTTGGTAATCAGAAGAATGGCGCTCAAACGGCGTTCGCCTGAATGCTGATGATTATGACCCTCATGATCGTGTCCGGCTTCCGCTTGGTGATCGGCGTCATGTTCATGATCGTGTCCGGCTTCCGTTTTGTGATCGGCGGCGTGTTCATGATCGTGTCCGGCCTCCGCTTTGTGATCGGCGGCGTGTTCATGATCGTGTCCGGCCTCCGCTTTGTGATCGGCG
>CAZZEF010000119.1:390-6455 GCA_964652875.1 uncultured Planctomycetaceae bacterium | reverse complement strand
GCGGTTTCTGTTTTACTGTCAGCTTGATTTTTTTGCATTGCGGCTTTTTTCGCTTCCGCTTCTTTTTCCGCCAGCGAGTAATCGACTTTAAAACCGGAATTTGGTCCTTCGTGTTCCTGATAGAATCCTTCGAGATTGACAAAGACAACGCGGTCGTTCGGGGTTCCGGAGTGATTAAGAATACCGGTTACTTTGAAGGGTTCATGAAGATCGGAATCGTTTCGGGAATTGGTATGTCCGAAACGGATCATATCGCCGACCTTGACGCCATTGCGTTTGGCGACCATGTAACCGACAACGGCTCCTTTGATCTCCGTATTTTTGAAAAAGGCGCCTTCTTTAAGAGTATAATTCTTTCCGTCCGGTTTACAGATATAACGAAAATAATCCGTATTGGTTCCGATTACCGGCGAGCTCATGTAATTATCGCCCCGGGCAATGGGAATTGCGTGTTCGATTTCCGCCGAATACCGGCTTGTCTTCATAAGATCGTAATAATCATAGGGGATCAGTCCAAGCGGATCCTGATTATAAAAAACAGTACTTAAAACAAGTTGCAGTTTGCTTCCTTTGGCGCCGACGATCAGATCGACCCCTTGCGCGCCCTGGGTGAATGTTTTACTGATAACGCCGTTGATTACCAAAACGGTAACAACCAGCGCAACACCAAGGGACATGGACAGCGCCGTCAGCGACGAGGCCAGCGCCCGATGTTCAATACTTTTCCAAGCTATTTTCCAAAGACTCATTTTATTCCAATTCTCAATTAAAAATTTTTTATTCGTTTATTAATTCCGATTTTTGCCGGCACTTTTTATTAGGGCAACAGAAAATTTTTTAGTCTGTTTTTCCGATTGTCTTTTGAAATCGGAGTTTTGGGGATCGGATCCGGCAGAAGTTTCTGACTTGATCGGGTCAGGACTGATGTTCCTGATGAAGTTGTTTTTCCATTTCTTCGATCTTGTGTTTGGCGACCAAATTGATATCAGTCAATTTATCAACACGGTCGAACTGTTCAGAAACTTGCGGAGCATGCGTTACGATGATCAGGGCGACATTTTCTTCCCTGCAGGAATCGCGCAGCATATCGATGACCAGTTGCTGGTTGCCGACATCGACGTTGGCCGTCGGTTCATCAGCAAGAACAAGTTTCGGTTTATTGGCCAATGCCCGGGCAACGGAAACACGCTGTTGCTCGCCGACAGAAAGCTGACCGGGTTTATGATGAAGCCGATGCCCCAATCCGACACGTTTGAGAAGATCAATTGCCCGATGTTTGTCGCTCCCTTTTCGAGCGAATGCCATTCCGAGCATGACATTTTCCAACGCGGAAAAACCGGGTAAAAGATTGAAAGTTTGAAATACATACCCGATACGACGGGCCCGAAACTGATCGCGTTCCGACTCGTTCAAAAGAGGTGTGTCCCAGCCGTCGATCAAAACATGACCGGAAGTCGGCCGAAGAATTCCCGCGACGATATGAAGAAGCGTCGTCTTTCCGCATCCACTCGGACCGATTACAACGACCTGTTCCCCTTCGTCAACGTTCCAATGGGGAATATCCAAAATGGGAAGATCGTCGCCGTCCGGCTCTTTATACGTCTTTGTTACATTTCTTAATTCGAGCATGAGATAATACCGCCTTCTATTAAAAATGGCAACCGCATGAAAGATCAAAAATTTTATCAGTCCGTTTTTTTTCGGAAAACATTTCAAAATTCATTTTCCCTTTTTATTTCCGAATGTTCAAAACTGATGAAAAAGTTTGAAATCGGATCATTTTCTTTTTATTTTGAAACGGATACTGAATTCTCTTCTGATCATTTCCAAAAAATTTTTGATAATATACCTCTATTTTATCCCGATCATTCAATTTTATCAAGGGTCTTTTTTGTCATTATTCTTTAATATATTGTATAAATTACGATCTCCGTCCCCCCGAATCAGAGGAAAAGGGAATATCTTTTCTTTTATTCATTCTCAATCCCGTTAATCGACGAGTTGTCAGAATAATATTGAAAGCAGGTGTTCGAAAAGTATTGAATTGATACATTTGCTTTATATTGTGTTGTTATTCATAGAGGTTGTGTTTTTTCCAAGGAATGATACTGTCGGCCGCCAATCAGGGACATTTTGGTCAGAGGAAATTTTTATATTTCGCGGCCGCGGGGGATAAGAAGAAAATAAAACAGTTCAATTTATAGTTCCAAGTTGGGGCAACCGTTACTGAAAGACAATTTTTTATCGAACTCTTCCGCACATTCGGGATTCTTATTGTTCCGGGACATAAAAAAAGAGAGAAAAGTCTCGCACAATTTTCCGCTTTAATGATTGTATATACCCGTTTGATTATGAATATTTCGATGTAATATCAAAATTCGATGTAATATCAAAAGAAGAGCCGATTTTCGGAAGTCAAAAGACGGAATTGCGGACTATTCATCCGCTGACGGTAAAATTTTTACGGTTGATTTTAAATGTTTTACTTCTTTGATCTTGCTCTCTTTGAGGGCGGACGGTCATCTTGATTCCGTTAAATTTAGTGATTAAGGGAATAAATATGACCGTCATCGGTATTCTTCGCGGGTTAAACCGGAAAACTCGCCGCTGATTTCGCCCTGATGTCCATCTTTATCGACGGCGCGAACCCGGTAATAATATCGTGTATGATGTTTCAACCCCGTTTCTTCCTTTATAGCGACCCGATAAGGAC
The DNA here is from genome assembly GCA_964652875.1 of uncultured Planctomycetaceae bacterium. GTDB lineage: Bacteria > Planctomycetota > Planctomycetia > Pirellulales > Thermoguttaceae > JAUNBG01. The sequence continues at coordinate 3,742 of CAZZEF010000119.1, read as the reverse complement.
CGGGTTCGACATTGGTTAAAAATGTTTCTGTGTTCGGCAGGAATCCAGAAATTTCACTCCGATAAAGTTCATAATGAGAAAGATCAGATTCGGTATTTTGTCCCCAAATCAAATAAAGCTGTCCGTCTTTGGCTCCGTGAACGGCCTGAGGGGTTGTGATCAGTCCGGTATAAAACGATCCGACAGGAGCGGGCGCTGACGGGCCTTTAGCTTTGGTTCGGACTTCAAGCGGATCGGACGGGGGACCGATTTCCGTATTTTTCAATTCCGGCACAACTTTATAACAATAAATCGTATCAGGACTTAAAAAACGGTCTTTAAAGAAACATTCGCAAGCGGTTCCGGCCAAATGAAATTCATCCGGCGAAAAATCGGGGAATTCGCCCCGATAAATTTTATATTGAACCGCGCCGGGAACAGCGGCCCAACGAAAGGAGATCGCGCTGTCCATTTTCGAAACAAGTACAGGTTTTACGGTTCCGATTTTTTGTTTTGAAACAGGACGAAAACGAATCGTTTTGTATTCGTATTTGTCAAAAGAAAAAACGGTATCGGAAACGATTCCGTCCGGCTGTTCCGTAATGTTGCATAACTCGATCCGGTTCTCTTTTTCGAAAATATTTTGCTTGATCGAAACCGATCCGGTTGCCTGACCGTCTGTTTCCTGAATTCGGACGATAAAACCGCAGCCCGCTTTTTCCGCGGCTTTGACTGTCAGCAGTCGAATGGTTGGCGCGCTGGTTTCAAGGAAACTTTTTTCGGGGGGAAGATCTTTTTCGCCGGTCGTTCCAATACTTTTTTCATTCGTTTGACTTTTGGCCAAAACGGATTGAGCGGAATCGGTCCAAAGCAGCGGGGTAACGGTTCGCTCTGCCAATCGGGAAACACCTGACTTTTGAAATGATCCCGGGTAAGAATAAACGGTGTATCTGAATCGGGGCGAGATCTCCGATCCGCCCGATTTATGCATTTGCAGCCAGTCGTTGAACAGACAGGAATAAAGATGCGTCGAAAGATATGGACGTCCGTAATCTGTTTTATCCGCGTGAATCTGACCGAATTCGACCAAATGGGAATCGATCTGAATCAGCGCCGCGCCGAACGATCCGTTTTCAACGGCGGTCCAGTCGCGAACGGCTAAGTAGGCATCAGTTCCGTGTCCGGTTGAATCTTTTTTCGGCTGGGCGATAACACCGTTGAGCTGCGCGTAAAACTGACCGCCGGGAACCTTAAAAGGAAATGCGTAATAACCGTATCGGTAATAGCGGTGTTGATTGAAGAGATCGTAAACATGTTTGAATCGGTTGTCGAAGTCAATTCTTTTTTCATCATTGGGCAAAAAGACCCGCTGTTCCATTTCTGCGCCTGTATTTTTATCATTCATTCGGGCGATAATTGTTGTTCCCAACATGTCAGACAACGTTTCAAACGCAGTTTTATCAGGAGATAAAAACGTTTTATGATTGTCCTTTGTGTACACGAACTGATTGCATCGAAACACCGCTTTCTGATCCAGCAGTTCACGACGAAGTTCTTTGTCGTAAATGCTTTTTATTGATCCGTCCTTGGCAAACACAATTTTATAAAACCTGTTTTCGATCGTCGGCGTCTGATCATTTGGGGGTAATGATTTCTTTTGCGCGGTTTTCTTTGACTTTTTCTCAAAATCGGATACATGTTTCAGGAGATCTTTTTTCAAAACGGTTTTGTAACCGAACGACGGGATCGCTGGAGTTTTGATCCTTTGGATTTTCCCATTTATCGGAAGTTCGATGATTTCCGATCGCGGGATCAACGTCGGATTAAAGAAAAGAAACGAATCATCATCGCCCGCGATTTTCGATCTCAAAACGCCGAGCGCTTCTCGGGATATATTTTTTGCGGCCGCTTCCGCTTTATTGATCCAGTCGCGATGCTGGAGCCAGGTTTCATAAACACGTCGGCCCTGATAACCGCTGGTCCCGTAAGAATGTTCGTCATTGCAGATGAGCATATCCCAAGCGCGGCGCAGTTCGACGGCGGGATAAATATATTTTTCGTCAAGTATTCGGGCAAGCGCGGCCAGTTTTTCAGCGCTTGCCAAGGCGACATCAACGCGGCGTTTTTGAGACAGCAGTTCCGGTGTTGCGACTGGATGCTGGGACCAGCCGCTAGTAATATCGCCTTTTAAAACGGCTATTTTATCGTTATACTTTTCCCGAAGATGGTTGAACGGTTCGGAAATATTACCGGTTGTCCGAAATTCGGGAAATTGCCATTGCGCGTTCCATTGCTGGGCGATCTGGGCGAGATGAAGATTGGGCTTTTCATCATCGCTATATTGAGTAAAGAGCCAAATGTCAAACGGATAACGTGTTTCAAGCAGATGAAGCTGCTTCGATACTTTTGCGGGCATTTGTTCGACTTTTGTATTTAAACCGTCAAAACCGAATCGCCAGCCGCCGCTCCCGTATTGCGTAACGCACCAAACAAGCAGTCGGCTCTTTTCGTCCGCCCCCTGCCAATAAAAAACCATTGGAAGAGGAGAGTCATAACTGACATCAATTCGACTGCCCCCTCCCCCCGCGTCCGGGTTCCAGGTTGCGCCCCGAACACTTTCGTCTTTTTTGAACAAAGTCGAAGGAAGCGGATTCCATTGATTGGGAGAAAAAATGATATTTTTGATTCCCGCGTTTCGATATGGCGCGACGATTGACCAGATCATACCGTTGTTGTCTGACATAAGCATTGTATCCGAATCGACTCGCCAGCGGTCATACAGCATCTGTTTGTAATACGTACTGCGGCAGAGTTCCTCAAATCCGTAAACCTGCGTATGATTTCCGGCGCAAGTGCAGCCGAGCGCCACCGTTCCCGGCTTTATGTATTTGTCGACGAAGTTTCGGGCGGTCAGTTCATTCCGGTCATGTTCGTAATTTCCCCAAACCCAGGTCCCTTCAATGGTATAACGGTATCGGGACGTTTCAGGCCATGATGAGGTCGCGTCAACAAGATCTTTTACCTTGTCAAGATAATCGACGGTCATCTGCCGCTGAATATACTGCGAGTTATGAAGACCGATATCGGTATGAGTCGAGCCGATGGTGTAAATGGTCCAATGTCGGGGTTTAACCCAATCGAGTTTCTTTTCCGAAAAAATTTCGGATCCGTTTTTCCCGATGATTCGCCAAATGGACTTGACTGTTGTTTTTGGCTCGGGAAAATAGACAACAAGTTTATTGGATCCCTTTTTTCTTAGAAAGACTTTCGCAATGGCGGCTAAAATAAGTCAAAAAATAAATCAAATAAAAGCAGTGTTTGATAAATAAGTACCATTAGAATAGTCAGCAATAGTTTTCCCATTTCACCCACT
>CAZZEF010000119.1:0-380 GCA_964652875.1 uncultured Planctomycetaceae bacterium | reverse complement strand
ACGGAGTCAATTCCGCTTGAGCGATTTTTTTACCGTTCTCAAAAACTTCGACCGCGCTTTGGGGGATCTCTTTTGCCGTATTGACCGTTAATTCGATCCGTTGAAGAGGAGGGTCGTTTCGGCGGACCAATGACGTTGGGAAAACAGACCAATCGCTAATTATTTTCGATGATCGGGATAGATCATTCGACTCCGCGAAAAGAGTTCCCGATGTCAACATGAAAAATAAAACGCATCTATAAAATCGATTCATATTAAAAACTCCCATTTAATGAAAGCTGGTCTCTCTCTTGTTGATTTCGTCAATTCCTCTGATATAATTCTATTATACTGTTTTTATTTTAAATTTTCCGTCCTCTCCGCCGATTGACTGCGTGAAT
>CAZZEF010000118.1:12771-14093 GCA_964652875.1 uncultured Planctomycetaceae bacterium | reverse complement strand
TTTACGAAGGCAATCGGGAGAGAGTGCGGAAAATTTCTAATGTCGGCAGTATAAATTCGTTCCCGATCAGACGGACCAGTTAATCAAATGAAAGCGGTCCGCTAAAAACAGTTGGTTTTGACCGATTACAGGTCCTTATGACCGAAATAACGCAGGGCCAGCATTGTAATATCGTCAGACTGTTTTGCGGTTCCGACGAAAAAGGCAATATCGTTATTGATGTAATTGATCAATTCTTTTAAAGGCAGCAAAGAAGCGTTGTTTTCAGAAAGAATTTTCTGGAGACGGGCATCTCCGAAAATTTCATCGCGGTCACTGAAGGCTTCCGTTACGCCATCGGTATAAATATAAAGTGTATCGCCCGAATTTAAATAAAACTCGGACTGCTTGTATTCCATTCCGTCGAAAGCAGCCAGCATGAGACCTCCTTCGGAGAAGATCCATTCGGCGAAACTGTTCTTTTTCAGCAGAAGCGGTCGATTATGTCCCGCGTTAACGCAGGTGATTTTTCCGGTGGTGATTTCAAGAACAGCGGCAAACGCGGTAACAAACATGCCTGTTTCGTTGTTCTCGCAAAGATTTTTATTGCATTGGGAGAACGCTTCCGAAACGGAAAGTCCGGACATGATCATGTCTCTGATCATGACTTTTGTGCGCATCATGAACAGTGCGGCGGGCACTCCCTTTCCGGAAACGTCGCCGATGACAACGCAAATATGATTGTCGTCAATCAAAAAGAAATCGTAAAAATAGCCTCCGACCTCTTTGGCCGCTTCCATTGAAGCGTAAAGATCAAATTCGGTGCAGCCGGGAAATGCGGGAAAGGAACTCGGAAGTGAAGCCCGTTGAATTTTTCGACCAAGTTCAAGTTCGCGGTTGATTTGCGCCTCTTTTTCCGACATGGCCGTTTTTAACGAGGTCAGCATTGTATTAATTCCGTCCGAAAGAAGGGTCATTTCCCGATTCGTTTTGACTTCGACCGTTTCGTTCAGATCTCCTTGAGTGATTTTTGTCAGTGAATTGTTGACTTTGTAAATTCCGTTGATGATTACGCGTCGGACAAGCAGAATCATAATGACATACGCGATAACGAACAGAACGATATGAAAGGCGATAACCCCTCCCGCGATGCTGTTGAGATTGCGATACATTTCTTCATTGGTCATGAATCCGAAGATCCGGAAGTTGTCAAAATCCTTATAAAGAACGATTGATTTTTTACCCTGAATTTCGGCATAAAACTTTTTCATCGGCGCGGGCACTTTTTCCGGAATATTATAAAAGGAAATGGCTTCTTTGCTAATATTTCTCATTTTTGGTTT
>CAZZEF010000118.1:1195-12745 GCA_964652875.1 uncultured Planctomycetaceae bacterium | reverse complement strand
GAGAGCGCTTTCATCAACAGATCCAACGATCAGATCTTTGCGGCAGACGATGATCTCCCCATCATCACCGACCCGAAGAACGGAAACAAAATTTTTCAAGTCATTTTCGCGGATCTTTGCCCCCCAGGATTTGATGAAATGCGATTTTTGTTTTTTCTGATCCTGATCCGCAGAAGGTTGTTCCATTTTTAAACAGACATCTGAGACGAATTCTTCCAGAAGATCATTGACTTTGGCGTCATTGGCCGCGATCAGTTTTTGCGTGTCGTTGATCTTTTGCGAGATCAAGCTGACCGCTTTCGAATGCGCTTCTTTGGTTTCAGTATGAAGCGACAGCCCAAAAGAGATAATGCAGGCGATAACCGTATACAAGAGAAGCCATTTTTCAAAAATTCTTTGCATAATCAAAACCTTGAGATCGAAATATTTTTTCTGTCAGATCCTTTTATACTGTTTTTATTTTAAATTTTCTGTCAGATCCGCCGATTGACTGCGTGAATCGACTGTTCTTTTGATGTTATAACGGAAAATTCATGATGAAATCGGTATACTGAAGCGTTGGATCCAAAATAAACAGACAAAAGTGTTGTTTTTGTGTTGCCATTATTATTTTTCAATTGTTCTGCGGGCTGAAGTTTTGTGTTGTTATTCGTTAAGCCTTGGAACCGATAAAACAAATGGAAAGAGGGCTTGCCGCAACACCGTTTTCATAATGAATTTCCCGTTTCAATGTCAAAAGAATCGCCGAATTACAAAGTCATCGGCGAAATTACGGAAAATTTTAAAATGAGGACGGTATAAAAATTTTCATTGTCTTCTTCCTGGTATTCTCATGTACGGGAGGATCTTGCGACAATGAAAAGAAATTCGGGTTCATTATAACGGCTAATATATTGAAAAGCAAGAATGCGCCGTTGTAATTTCGATAAATTTTTGATTTTAATAAAAATATTTTGATTGGCCTGTAAAAAGCGTTCAGGTATCAATAATGAAATGGAGAACAATTGACTGTCCCGAACTCTTGACATTGAATTCCGATTTTGATATTATTAATATTCCGCATTGTTGGAAAAAAAGTTTATAATAAAGTCAACATTTATAATTTTCGTTTTAAGACAATCTTCAACGGAGGGGCGTTAGAACGGAAATATGAAATGCAATCTGTATTAATTAAAAAAGGAGAAAGAATGAAAGTCTTCAAGGAACGAATTTGGAAAACGCTTCCGGTAATGGTCGGATTTTATTTGTTGCTGACGGTTTTTTCATTCGCGTCGGATCTTCGGGTCGGAACGGCGAGTGTTGATATAACGCCGGAAAAATCCGTACCGCTTTGGGGGCAGTTCAATCTGCGTCTGTCAAAAGGGGTTGAAACTCCAATTACCGCCAATATTATCGCGATCGGATCTTATGAAAAGGAAAAACTGACGGACGCCGCTATTCTTGTTTCGGTTGACGTTGTTCATGTTCCGACCGTCTTTGCCAAAATGGTCCGCGATAAATCCGTCGCCAAAGACGCGTCGATCAATCCTGATAAAATTGTTATGTTTGCCGTTCATTCTCATACAGCTCCGACACTTTATGTCGGACCGGATCTTCCGAAAGGGGATAATATCGAACCTTACGCCGAGACGATGAAAAACATGTCGGATAAAATCGCCGCTGGTATCGTTGACGCTTGGAAAAAACAGGTTCCCGCCGATTTCTCCTGGGGAATTGATCCCGTCGTTTTGGGGGAAAGTCGGCGCGCCGTCTATTTTGACGGACATGCGCAAATGTATGGTCAGACGAACTCTCCGGAATTTTCCCATTTTGAAAATGCTTACGACAGCGATATGGGCACACTCTTCTTTTGGAATAAAGAAGGAAAACTTTTAGGAATTTTCGTCAATGTCGCCTGCACCGCGCAAATTGTCGAACATCGAACGTTCATTAACGCCGATTATTGGCATCCGACCCGTGAAAAACTTAAAGCCCGTTTCGGCAAAGAGGTTGTTATTGTCGGGACCAACGGGGCCGGAGGCGATAATTCGCCGCATCCGATGCACCGAAAGGCCGCGCTGGCCCGCATGAGAGATCTTCGCGGACAGTCTGAATTGGAAGAAGCTGCCTGGAAAATTGATCGTGCGGTTGCCGAAACTTACGCCGCGGTCGTTAAAGATAAAAAATCGAATGTTTCTTTCGGTCATCGCTATGAAATACTTGATCTCAAAATGAGAAAAGTGACCAAAGAAGAGTATCTTGCCGCAAAAGAAAAATGCGATAGTTTTAAAGCCGAATTGAAAAAGAACCCCAATAAATCGCCCGCGGAAGTCGCGTTTATGGCGATCGGATGGTATGGCAATGTTGTTGAACGCTATCTGGATCAGCAAAAAAACGGTGTTAAAAATTATCCTGCTTTTGTTCACGTTTTGAGAATCGGTGATGTCGCATTGGCCACCAATCAGTTTGAACTTTATACCGATTACGGAATGCGGATCAAGGTCCAAAGTCCCGCGATGGCAACGATTATCGTTGAATTGGCTGACGGAGACGGCGCCTATCTTCCGACAGATCGGGCGGTCAAAGGGGGGGGATACAGTGCTGTTGTCGAAAGCGATCCGGTAAGCTCGGAAGGCGGACAGCAGTTGGTTAACGAATCCCTGCGCATGATTAAAAGTCTTTGGAAATGATCCCGGACGTTTTTATACTGCTTTTATTTTAAATTTTCCGTCATTTCCGCCGATTGATCGCGTGAATCGGCTGTTCTTTTGACATTGTAACGGAAAATTCATCATGGAATTGGTATATAAGATCCTGTCCTAAATACGGATTTAAACACAATCAGATCCGTTGGCAAAGTTGATATTGGGATAGGTTCCAAGTTTAATAATGAAAATTTTTAACGGGCGTTATGAAAGTATTTTGAGTCCGTCAAATCGAAAAAAAACCGGTCAACTAAAAAAGGTGACCGGTTTAGATGAGCATAAAAGAATCGGTCAAAGTGATCCTTTGGTACTTGGAATACCGGTTTGACGCGGATCGGGTTCAACAGCGGCCCGGACAGCCCGCGCAGCGGATTTATAGATTGACTCGGCGATATGATGTCCGTTGCCTCCGTAAAGAACGTTGATATGCAGGTTGCATCCGGCGGCGTTGACAAAGCCCTGCCAGAATTCATTCACCAGTTCCAAATCAAAGCAACCAACTTTTTGAACCGGAAATTTCGCGTTGTAAACCAAAAAGGGACGTCCGGAAAAATCAATTGCTGTCTGACAAAGTGTTTCATCCATCGGAAGCATGAAAAATCCGTAACGGCGAATTCCTTTTTTATCACCGAGCGCTTCTTTGAACGCCTGCCCCAGCGCAATTCCGGCGTCTTCAACCGTATGATGCCCGTCAACGTCAAGATCCCCCTTGATTTTAAGAGTCAAATCAATCAGTGAGTGTCCCGAAAAAAGCGTCATCATATGATCAAAAAAACCCAGTCCGGTCGAAATATCAGACTTTCCTGTTCCGTCCAGATCGATTTTGAGTTCGATTTGTGTTTCTTTGGTTTTGCGGACGATTGTTGATATGCGCGGCATTTTCTTTCTCCGATTCGATTGAAATAATGTTTACGACCGAAGGTCAATAAACTTTTCTTTTACAGATACAGCAGCGATTGTTAAAATATAATTCGACGCTTGATTTGGTGAACCGGATATTCTTCTGATGCGGGAACGGAAATTTCATCATGAAGCCGGTATAATTACCTTGTCTGATGTCTGTTTTGTTGTTTTTGAATATGTGTTTCTTTGGTGAACAAAGTCATATATACCATTTCCATCATGTATTTTCCGTTATAACGTCAAAAGAACAGCCGATTCAGGCAGTCAATCGGCGGAAATAATGGAAAATTTAAAATAAAAGCAGTATAAATACATTTGTGTTTCGATGGTTAAACGATTCGTAAACGGAAAACAGACGGTCAGCGCAGAAATTTTTCGATCAAATCAAGGCATTCATTGATCTGTTCGTCGGTTCCGACACTGATGCGCAGACCATCGCCCCAGCCCGGATAATTCATATATCGAACAAGGTACCGGTTTTCTTTCAGATAATCATAGATCTTTTTATGGGAAACCGATTGATCCGAATGCTGGTTCCAAGTGAAATTTGCGTGTGACTCAGGGACAATGAACCCGAGTTTTCTCATGCGGTTGGTCAGGATCCGGCGAGTGGCTAAAATTTTTGCGGTTGTTTCCTTGAGCCAATCGCAATCTGAAATGGCGGCGGCCGCCGCGGCGATTGCCAATGCGTCGCAATTGTAAGAATCTTTGACTTTTACCAGTTGATCAATCATTTCCGGCTGCGCAATTAGAAAACCGAAACGGAGTCCGGCCAAGGCGCTTGATTTGCTCATTGTCCTGGAGATCATGACTTTGGGATTCCTTTTAACCAGCTCGACGCAGTTTTGACCGGCGAAATCAGCGTAAGCTTCATCAACGACGATCGGACAGGGGAGTGACTTGGCCAGTTTTTCAATTTCGATGGGCGGAATCATTGTCCCGGAAGGCGAGTTCGGATTGGGTAGATAAACGAGTTTTAATTCCTGCGAACGGATCGGGTGTACGCGTTCCGGAGCGTTTTCTTCAGGGGCCTGACCAAAATATTCGGGCAATGTCCAATCGGGATTGAAACGGACTTCTTCGCTTTCGGCCCCCTGGATTTCTGCAAGAGACCGGTAAAGAATATAGCTGGGGTAAGGAAGACGAAGCAATTTACCGCTTCCGACGAACGTTCTGGTCAGAATGGTCAAAATATCGTCGCTTCCGTTACCGCAAAGGATCCAATCGGGCGAAACGCCGAACACTTTGGCCGCCGCTTCCCGGAACGGCTGTCCAAACGGGTTCGGGTAACGGGAAAGTCCCTGTTCGCACTGCTTGCGAACCGCTTCAAATACTTTTTCGCTGGCCCGATAAGGATTTTCGTTGGTATTAAGTTTTACCGCTTCGCCCGGTTTCGGCTGTTCTCCGGGCACGTAGCCGCCCATCGCCAATATTTCCGGTCTGACGTAATTCATTGCGTTTCCTCTTGTAAGTTATTTGTCAGGAATTGTTTTTTTCCGGTCTTGGTCCCAAAACAGCTTCCGCGTATTCCTCTATTTGATCCGGATTGTCAAAATAATACTCATAAAGAAAATCGTTTTCGAATTCGCATTTTTTATTGCTGTATTCGCGGCAGATCTGGGGCCGTTTCTCGTAAATCATGCAGCGGTTGTCGTCACCGAGATTTTTGCATTTGTTGTCTACCAGCAGAAACCAGACGCCGTCATCGATAAATACGCTTGTCTTCTCATGAAGAAGATACCAACGGACGAAATCGAACTCCTTGTAAGTTTCCGGTTTGTCAATGGGGAGCGCGTAATACCGGCAGCATCGGGCATTGCAATGCTCGCAGATATTGGAGCCCTCCGGCAATGTTTCCCGAAGAGATTTTTGAGAGGGAATAATCATTTTCTCTGTCATTGTTCGCCGTTAACTCCTTTGTGTGCCAATGTTGGAAAATTTTTTTACAAGTCCATCGGCAGCCTGAATATCAGGATTTGTTTTCGGTACATAACGAAATATTTCAATCAAAATCGGCATCGTTGCCGAATAAGAAATTAATAATTTATTATAACACTCGGACAGTGTTTACAAAGTGGGGAGCGTCTCTCTAAATTTATTCGAAAAAACAGATAAATTTTCAAAATTTACCGTTAAAAAATTTGCAGTATGTTTATCTCTTTATTATAATAAATAATTGAATAATAATTTATGATTATTCATTAAGAGTTATTATTTATAAAACATTTTTTGTCTGACGCGTATTTATCCTGTCGATATTTCGATAACCGCTGATTGACTTTGTGTCTCGACTGTTCATTTGACGCTGGACACGGAAAATTCTCCGAAAACGTTTTTTATGTTAATTTTGGACTTTCGTTTGAAAGTGAATCATTGCCGCGTCGCTTTCCTGAAACCATTCGACCCCCGGCTGGAATTGGGATTTTTCGGAATACGGAATGATCATTCGAACTTTTTTCTGAACAGGAACACAAGCAGGGGGATTTCCGGGAACATATTGATAACGAAGGACGTAAGCGTAAAAATAGGAATAGCGGCATCCGTCCGAGCGAACGACATGAACGGCGGTTTCGGGGGAAACGGCCTGAGCGTCGGCCAGATTGAAGCGGCTGTTTGCCGGAAGGGGCGCGTCCTTTCGAACAGGAATGTCAGGGCGGTCGAGACAGGGACTGTATCGCCATTGAAACGTTGTTTTTTCGCGCGGAGTTCCCCAAGCGTCGCAGGGTGTTTTATCAGTCACCAGTTCATCGCCGAACAGTCCGGACGCAAAAAAAACGAACAGCGTTAATGTAATCAAAAGACATTGGACAGGACGGTATTGGAGGCAATGTTTCATTTTGGCGCGCCTTGTAAAATGTTTTTACTTTGAGTATCTAATAATTATATAAAATTTACTGGGAATTTTTGACTTAACGCTGTTTTGAAAAATAACAAAAAATCAACGGAAAGCAGAAATCGAAGAATAATGTTTGCGATAATTGTCGGTAATAAAATTAATAACGGCAATCAAACAGTATTATGAATGTCTTAATATAGATTATAATTGATACAATCGATAATAATTAAACATTTTACCTGAATTAATCAAAAAAAGCGAACAAAGGTTTGATTGTGTCGATTATAATGATAATAATGGCAGTTATGTTATTTTGTGAAAAGAGTAAATATTTCCTGAAATTAAATAATGAAGAAATGAAAAAACTCTTGACTATCTCTTAAAAACATGAGAAAATATAACATAAGGAGAAATTCCCGGGTAAGATTTATCAAAACCTTGAAAATTTCGAACAATTTAAAAATTGTTTTATGACGGAGTCGCAGGGACATTGATCGAAACAGGTTGGTGTATAAATTTTACTAATGTATTTATTATATTTTTTAAAAAAGTTCAGAAATCGTATCTTGGCTCCGGCGCCGTTCTTCCTTGGGCGTTTTTTGAAAAACGTTTTTTAAGGCGCGATCATTTCTGAACGGCTTGTATTTTATAGGAGGAACGAAATGTATGGAGTACTTGTACCTGTGAAAGGCGGTGATGACATCCCCTTGAAAAAAGAAGAACTGACGCTGGGACGCACGGACGCCAACGATATTGTTCTTCGATACAGCAGTGTTTCAGGTAAACATTGCCGATTGGTTTTGTCAAATGGTTTTTGGTACGCGATTGATTTGAAAAGTTCAAATGGAACCCGGCTCAACGGTCTTCGGATTTCCGATCGGCGTATTGATCCCGGGGCGAAAATCGCTTTCGCAAATTATGAGTATATTTTGAAATATGATCCGGCGGCAAACGGTTCCGACGGAACGACACCCCCTGATTTTTATGAGACAGATGTTCTTGGTATGTCGCTTTTCGAAAGCGCCGGACTGGGTAAAATCGGAATGACAGGATCTCGGGAGGAGCCGAAAAAGAAACCGTCCTTTACGCAGCAGCAAGCGGAAAATATCTCTCTTAAAAAAGATTATTCCAATTTGACTGTTGACGATCTTCAATTTGACCGCTGAAGGAGGATCCCCGATTCGGATCCTTGATCGTAGGTCTTTTCTGAAAGGAACGGATCATTTCGACTGTTTTGCCGAATCCGTTCCGTTAATTAAAAAGTTTGAGAGGTAAAAAGTGGACACACCCTGGATTGTTGATCGTTTCAATGTTAAAGTTTTGGATTGCACTATTCGAGACGGCGGTTTGGTAAACAATCATTGTTTTACCGACGATTTCGTCAAGGCAATATACGAAGCGAATATCAAGGCGGGAATAGATTATATGGAGATCGGTTACAAGAACGGTAAAAAGTTCTTTCCCGAAACCGGAATCGGCCCTTGGAAATTCTGTCAGGAAGACGATTTGCGCCGCATAGTCGGAGAAAATCCTTCCAATTTAAAACTCGCTTGTATGATTGACGCCGGAAAAAGCGATTGGAAGAACGATGTTCTTCCGTTCGAAAAAAGTCCGCTTGATATGATTCGGGTAGCTTTTTACGCTCATCAGCTGGATGAAGCGATGGACATGATCGAAGATTCCTATCAGAAGGGATACGAAGTTTCCGCCAATATGATGGCCGTTGCGACAGTTGAGCTTCCGGAAGTCTGCAAGTGCATTGAACGGGTATCTCATTCACATGCGGGAACTGTTGTCGTCGTTGACAGTTTTGGTTCGATTACGACGGAGCATACGGAATTTCTGACAAAGCTCTATTCTGAAATAACAGCGGGTACGGGCAAGGAGATCGGTATTCACGCGCATAATAATCAGCAGCTTGGTTTTGCCAATACGATCGAAGCGATGCGTCATGGCGCTACCCGGGTCGACGCCAGTTACGCGGGACTTGGCCGCGGTGCGGGTAACTGCCCGATGGAATTGCTGATCGGCTATCTCAAGGGCGGAAAATACGATCTTCGGGTTGTCTATGAATGTCTTGAAAAGCATCTTGCTCCGCTTTCCGAAAAGATCGAATGGGGCCCCTATCCCGAATATATGATTACCGGTCAGTTTAATGTTCACCCGAGATCGGCAATTGCTGCCCGGGAAGGAACCATAAAAAATCATTTCGCCGATTTTTATGATGAAATCAGCGCTCAGGTTAAGAAGTAATTTCTTTGATGAAAATTGTTCTGGCAGAGCCTCGCGGATTTTGTCTCGGCGTTAAAAGAGCGGTCGAATTGCTTGATCGGACTCTTTTGTGCGGTAAGGATTCGGATTGTTTTTCCGATCCCCTTTGTTGCGGTTCTTCCAAACATCCTTCTTCCGATTGTTCGAATTCTTTCCAAATATCGGAGGAGGGACAGACTCTGTATTTTCCAAAAACAGATGATTCTGCCAATAATTCGGCGCGGATCGTTTATGTTTATCATGAAATCGTTCATAACAGGTATGTTGTCGATTCATTTCGGAGACGAGGGGTCGTTTTTGTCGATTCGATTGAAGAGATCCCGAACGGATCGGTTCTTCTTTTTTCTGCGCATGGTGTTTCGCCGGAAGTTCGTCAACTGGCGGAAAGAAAAAATCTGAAAACCGTCGACGCAACTTGTCCTTTGGTTGCCCGGATTCATGAGGAAGCGGCTCGTTTCGCTGCTGAAGGATACCGCATTATACTGATCGGACATCAAGGACATGACGAAGTGGTCGGAACGATGGGGGAAGCGCCGGGGCGAATCGAACTGGTGATCTCGCAAGAGGATATAGAACGGCTTCCGGAAAGTCAGAACGAAAAGATAACCTGTTTGACGCAAACGACTCTTTTGGCGGAGCAGGTGCGTTTTCTTTTGGACTGTCTTCGAAAAAAATTTCCGCAGCTGGAACTGTCCGGTAAAGCGGGGATTTGTCCGGCGACAGAACGGCATCAGGCGGCGGTCCGGCAGGCGATTCCCGAATGCGATACCGTTTTGGTTGTCGGAAGTTCCAGCAGTTCCAATACGCGGCGGCTTTATGATTTGGCGCTTTCGCTCGGAGTACGCGCTTATATGGCTGATCATGCGGACGATTTGCGAAAAGACTGGTTTTGCGAGACTAAAAAAATTCTTGTTACTTCCGGCGCCAGCGTTCCGGAGGATCTTGTTCAAGGCTGTGTTCGAAAATTGCGCAGCTGGTTCGGTGATTGTTAGTAAACCTGTTCTGACCTTTGAGGGATTTGTTTTATTATAAAATTTTCGTTCCAATACTTCTCAAATCGCAGAGTCATAAAAGTCAATTGACGAATAAAAAGGAAATTTGACCGGACAAAATACAATTCAATCCGATCAATTCCAAAACTCAAATTTAATGTCGCGATCAGGTTCTGACGGAGATCTCTTATTCTGTTTCTCTGATACTTTTTATATTTCAAAAAATAATATCAATAAAAATCAACAGAATTTCAAAGATCGTGCGCCTTGGCTGTTCGTCAATCATTGTTTTGTAACAAGTTAAAATGCAAGTTGTCCAAAGTGTCAAAGCGGGCGGGCCTGCCTGTTTTTCAGGTATTTGGATGAGACGTCCGCGTTTCATTCTGTCATTTACTGCGATTGTTCAGCAGACAATTATAAAGCGGACACGGTTTTGGCGGCGATTTTATTTTTGATTTTGACCGGGCCGATAGCCGACGGATTGCGCGAAAAGGACCATCTGATCGGGCTCAAGTTTAAATCGTTCGGCGATTTTGTCCCGTTCAATGGAACTGCGAAAAACAGCGGCTAAATTATTGGACGCGGCGAAAAGATAAATATTCTGTCCGATAAAACCCGCGTCGACGGCGGCATGAATTTTTTTGTCGTCAAGAGATCCGCCGAACGTCAGTTTCTTCAGATCGGCGACAAAGAAAACCGTTAAAGGAACAGCATGAGTGTAAGCCTGAACACCGGTCAGATCGCGATGATTACCCGGGTTGATCATGACCAGTTTATTTTCGACCGCGTCATACCGGCAGATCCCGTCGGGCAGGATCAAATAAAGGCTTATTTCCTGCGTGTTATGCGGAGAAGGGACCGTTCGGCGTCCGTCGTCCCGATTGATTCCGTCCGCGGCCCAAAGCAGATTGGACAAAATTTGTTTATCAAGCGTTCTTCGGCTGAATTCCCGGGAAGATTTTCGGGCGGCCAGCGCGTCCATAAGGGGCAGGCCTCCGGTTTTAATCGGTTCGGGAAGAAGTATTTCTGTATTCACCAAGGGATTATTCGGAATTTTTTGCTCCGCGAAAAGAGAATTTCCGGTTAAAAGTCCGCCGAGAAGAGCCCCGGAAACAGATCCTTCCTGAATAAAAGTCCGTCGAGTCATTTTTTGTGTCATCTTTATGTCTCCGATATCTTTAAAAACTGAGTGTTCATGAAAATTGATTCTTTGTTCGATGTTATTTTACAAAGATTTTATGCCGCTTTCATTTAAAATTTTCAGTGATTTCGTCGATTGACGTTGTGAATCGATTGTTCCTTTCAACGTTGGAACGGACGATTCATGAGGGTCAGTATTTAAGGTTCTTATTTCTTGAAACCTGTTCTAAAAAATGTTGTTCAAAAGACTTACCGGAAACCGAGCCCGTAAAGGAATGAGTGAAAATAGGGAATCACGAAAATTATTGGCCGGTGAACTTGCGAGAAAACCGTTCATTACAGGAACTGGTATTTTTGGGGGGAGGTGATTTTATTCTGCTCTCGTTTAATCCTTCCGCGATTTTCGTCGATTGACTGCGTGAATCGGCGGTTCTTTTAACGTTATAACGGAAAGTTCATCATAGCACCGGTAAAAAAACTTCAATTGAAAAAGTCAACCGGCGGATCTAACAAAATCAACCGGACCTAACAAAGTCAATCGGCGGCCTAACAAAGTCAATCGGCAGACCTAACAAAGTCAATCGGCAGGTCTAACAAAGTCAATCGGCAGACCTAACAAAATCAACCGGACCTAACAAAGTCAATCGGCGGATCTGAAAAAATCAACCGGACCTAACAAAATCAACCGGACCTAACAAAGTCAATCGGCAGACCTAACAAAATC
>CAZZEF010000118.1:0-1095 GCA_964652875.1 uncultured Planctomycetaceae bacterium | reverse complement strand
GACCTAACAAAATCAACCGGACCTAACAAAGTCAATCGGCAGACCTAACAAAATCAACTGGCGGGCCTAACAAAATCAATCGGCGGACCTAACAAAATCAACCGGCGGACCTAACAAAATCAACCGGCGGACCTAATAAAGTCAATCGGCAGATCTAACAAAATCAACCGGCGGGATCTATATAGGTCAGGACATCAATTGGATCAAAGCATAAAGCTTTTGAGAACATCAGGAGGAGCGGGTCGGTAGGTGAACGGTTCCATTGAGCTGGAAGCTCTTCCTTTGGTCAGGCTCAGCATTGCGGAAGAGTAGCCGAACAGATTGGAAAGCGGGGTTTCCGCTTCGACGACGGTCAGTTTTCCGCGGTTATGTGTTTGAGTGACGATTCCGCGCCGCTGATTGATATCGCTGACGATATCGCCAACATATTCATCGGGGGTTGATACTTCCATTTTCATAATTGGTTCGAGCAGAACGATACCGGAAGCTTCGAGTCCTTTTCGGTAAGCGTCGCTGACCGCGATACGAAGAGCCGCTTCCGTTGTGTCCGTATCGTTAAAACGACCGCCGGTAACGGTCAGACGGGTACTGATCAGGGGGAACCCGAGCTGTCCGCCCCCCTGACTTTCTTCGCGCAGTGATTCTAAAACGATATTCTTGTAATCGGGCAAAAAGCCGGCGTCCTGACAGTCGAAAACGAGTTCGACGCCCTGACTTCCGTCCAGAATGGGTTCCATCGTCAAGTCAATTTCCGCGAAATGCCGAATTCCGCCCATGACCCGGCTGCAGGATCCCGAAACTTCGGATCTGTTTTGAATGGACTCCCGATAACTGACGCGCGGATTGTGAACCTGTACTTTGAGTTTATATTCTCGAATCAGCTGATGCTTGATGATCTCCAAATGAAGTTCACCCATTCCGCTGATGATTGTCTGTCCGGTTTCTTCGTTAATCGACGTTTTAAAGGTCGGATCCTGCTGACGCATCATATCGAGGACGGAGGTCAATTTTTTGAGTTCATCGGCTGATTCCGGTTCGATGGCCATTGAGACAACAGTTTCCGGGAAGGTGATCGGTTCGAGTAAAATCGGATAT
>CAZZEF010000117.1:0-14221 GCA_964652875.1 uncultured Planctomycetaceae bacterium | reverse complement strand
CTGCGCAAGGGTGTCGAAACCCGGTTAACGCGGACGCGCTCAAGACGATTTTTCGTTCTCGTTATTCGCTTGCCGAAATACCAGCGCAAGGGCGTCGAAATTCGGTTAACGCGGACGCGCTCAAGACGATTTTTCGTTCTCGTTGTTCGCTTGCCGAAATACCTGCGCAAGGGTGTCGAAACCCGGTTAACGCGGACGCGCTCAAGACGATTTTTCGCTCTCGTTGTTCGCTTGCCAGAATACCAGTGCAAGGGCGTCGAAACCCGGTTAACGCGGACGCGCTCAAGACGATTTTTCGCTTTCGTTGTTCGCTTGCCGAAATACCTGCGACCAGCGGGAACGAGTCTGAATGGATCTCGAACGCGTTAACTTCATTAACTTTCGTATTTAGCGGGTAGGTAAGAGAAATATTCTGATCGTAAAGAGATCATTTTGACCTCGCACCGGTTCACGAAACATATTTTAAAACAGAATCTAATACACAATACTTAAATAAAGGGACAGCAAAATAGAGAAAAGAGGATCAATGCGAATTGGAATTCTGAATCGCTTTAGCCAGATCGTCGATAAAAAGAAGAATACGGGGACCCGGAATCGTCGCGTAATCGGAAGACATAATATAGATCCGTCGGTCTCGAACCGCATTGACCGAATCGCCGAGCGCAAGCCAATCTTTCTGACCATCGGCCTGTCGGCGCTTTTGATCAGTTGGCGAAAGATGACTCCAGGTTCCGTCTGTTGTTAAATCAATAATAATATCGGGATTCAACTGACGGATCCCTTCCGGAGAAACGATCGGAACGGCGGCCGTCATAAAAGAAGCGGCGTTTCTTCCGCCCGCCAGCTCAATGATCTTTTGATAAAAAGGATTGTTTCCGGCAATATAAACATTTTGAATTCCCTGCCCGCCGCGCACTCGATCCAGCGAGATCATGACCGACGGTTTTCTGTCAACGGATCGGACCGCAATTGTCCGTAATTTTTCTTCCATCTTTGACCGAAGAGCCCGTCCCCGATCCGAATTACCCCTGCAGATCTGATCAATTTTTTCAAAGGAATCAAGCATGCCCTCAAAGGAACTTTGATCGACCGCAAGTGTTTTTATTCCAAAATCGGCCAGTCGATTTTGAAGATCGGTATTTTCCGCGGGAAGTAAAACAAGATCCGGTCGAAGCCGAATTATCGCCTCGAAATTGAGATCCAGATATCCGCCTATCTTTGGAATGTTCTCCGTTTCAGGCGGATAATGACAGAATCGGGAAACACCAACGATTCGGTCCCCGAGTCCAAGCTCAAAAAGAATTTCCGTTATGCCCGGTAAAACGGAGACCAGACGGTACTTTTCCTCACTCGATCCAGTCGGCGACGATCCAACGCTTTTCAATTCCGTTCGATCCTGATCCGGCGCACAGCCTAACGGAAAATACATTATTAAAAAAGCTAAAAGAACCAAACGATAAATTTTGTTCATTGAATTTCGGCAAATGCGAAAGGGGAGTGATCTTGACGCGTTAATGCCCCTTTGGGGCTCGCTCCCAATAATTGCTCTTAACCGTTCGGAGAATTTTCTCCGGGCATAACACATTACGGGAGGGCAATATTGGACTCATCAACGGAAAGCGGTGACAATTTTGTACCCGCAAGTAAAATTCATTCTTGCGGTTTTCGTATTATTTATACTGTTTTTATTTTAAATTTTCCGTCACCTGCGCCGATTGACTGCGCGAATCGGCTGTTCTTATGACATTGTAACGGAAAATTCATCATGAAATCGGTATACAAGAGGCAACTGCGGAACGGATCAGCTTTCCGGTTTATCGGTTCGAATCGTATCGATATGTTGGCGAATCGGTTTACCGAGTTTAAAAGTTTCATTAGCGCCGCCTTCATCAATTTTTATGGTCAGCGGAGTTGTATCTCTGTCAGAATACTTTGAATCAATAAGAGAAAAGATCCGAAAGCTTGTTTTTTTCGGCTTCGATTTATCAATCGCGGTATCGTCATTACCATTCGGCATCTGATCAGCGTCTTCTATCTCGTTTTTTGAAAGGACAACGATAAAGTTTCCAACCGGCGCACCTTTAAATTTCCCGTAAGTAACAAGCTCCGCCTTACCGGAAGATCCGGTCGTTCCTCCAACCGGCCAAGGGCAATTATTTTCTTTTTCGAACAAGGTGATTTTAACGCCTTCAACAGGTCCGCTGTCGTCAAGAACGGTTATTGATGACGAATAGATCTTCGGAAATCCGTTCGGTCGTTTTTCACCGGAGCAGCCCAACAGGATTAACGCGGCAACAAGAGAGCCGAACACAAAAAATCTTTTAAACATCTCTTTTTTTCCTTCTCTTTGTTTCGAATATCAGTTAAGGCGTAACTGTTTCACCACCGCAAATAGTACCGAGCGCTCCCCAAACGCCAAAGGTGCTCGGACCGGAATAACTAATTTTGTGACTGGTCGAAAGATTTCCGCAGTCGATCGTCTCGGAGAAGAAACGAACACTGCCATCTGCCATACATCCATTAACACCTCCGGAATGATTACTCGAAGCCGAGAAGATCCCGAATCCCATATAATCAGACGTTCGCAGGCACGAAGGGGAATTGGGAGGCAGTATCGTATTGAAAGCACTGACAGAAAGGAGTCCGACCGCGAATCGCTGCCCGCGAAGTGATCGGCCCGGCGACTGGATCAGATTGGGGGACGCGGCGTCACGAACATTCAAACAATTGTAAGGTTTTAACAGTGTCCCATTCATAACGTTATTGTTGGTGTAAAACTCACTTGAACCTTGAATTGCGGCCAGTGACAATGCGCCCCCAAGCCGTTTGGGATAAGACGCCGCGTCTGCTGAACAGCTTTCCGCCGCCAATGTCTCGCTGGCTGCAATTGTATTGGAGGTTCCGTCGACAATATAAGAAATAGTACTCCAATGATTGAAATGGAACATCGACCGATTTCTTTTGGCGGTTGCGTCATAAAGAGAACTGCTGACAGGGTCATTGATCGCGCCAACCGTCAGATCTGCGACCGAAAAAACAATATTACTGCCGGTGGAATAATGTATTTGCCCGTCGGCGGGATTGGTGCATTCGTATATCTTACTGGAATGAGGATCCGAAGGACACGCCAGTGCGGGCAACTTAACCGATCTTAAAATTGGTGAGTCCCCGTACCCGAACGCGCTGTGTCGGCTGTTTGTTTTAGCCTCATTGGTAATTCCATCATAAGCCTGAACCTGTTCCATGTAAGGAAGAAGCGGATACATACCGCCCCAATATTTGTTTCCAAAAATTTTTTCGATCTCCCGACACGGAAATGCCGATTGAATGTCATGATAATTATGCAGCGAAATTCCAAACTGTTTTAAATTATTAGTACATTGCATGCGCCGGGCCGCTTCCCGAGCCGCCTGGACCGCCGGCAAAAGAAGTCCAATTAATATTCCTATGATCGCTATTACCACCAAAAGTTCAACAAGCGTAAAACCTGTTCGATTCTTTTCGTTTATCAAAAATTTTGTTTTCATAAGATGCCTTTCTTCTGTTTAAAGATCAAAAAAAACATAATACAATAGTATCACCTTTGATATTATTTACTCAATGTATAAATTTATTATTTTGGGAATACCAAAGACTCACTCCAATATATTTTTAACAATACCGATTCCATTATAAATTTTCCATTATAACGTCAAAAGAACAGTCGATTCACACAGTCAATCGGCGGGAATGACGGAAAATTAAAATAAAAGCAGTATAAATACGATCATTTAACGATCTTGACGCGTTAATGTCCCTTGCGGACTTGTTCCCAATAGTCGCTCAAAAAGATCATAAATAATATTTATCGGCAAGCGAACAATAGGAGCGGAAACTCATTTTCAGCGCGAAGGTGCTTTAAGTATTGAGATCAAAATCGCCGTATCGGGCGCTTTCCCGGAATAGAAAGCAAGACAGTGCGAATTCTGAATGACGGTTGCGTTCACATTGCCGGCATCAAACGAAACCGCGCTTGCCGTTGAGACCGCTTCAGAATCGGGCCAGGCAAGCGAGTTATTGAAAACCTGATCCGGTTCGACAACCCGACGACGCACAATACCTCGTCCGCGATGATAATAATAGTTGCTCAACAGACCGCTTTTAGCGTCGTAAATCAGACTGGGAGTTGAAGCCAGAACATCGCCGATATTGGTTTTCGTCCGTTTCCAAGTCGCGCCGCTATCGGTTGAGATCATTTGAAATTGCGACCGATCCGATGACATATCCCCCAATTCAGAGCGGGCCACCGCGAGAATTTTCCCGTCTCCAAGATACGCGGCTGACGGTTCTGTCGGCCAATCCGATTTATTCAGACCGGATTCAATGATCTTCTGTGTCCAGGTCACGCCGTTATCGGTACTGATCAGCGAACCCCAGGAATGAGACGGACCATTGTCATCATATTTACCCGCAAACCATAACGCCATCAGACCAACATTGGGAACAAAAAAAACATCGGTGATCTGAATCGGCATGACCTCCAATTTGGGGGTCGCTATTCGCTTAAAGGTTATTCCGTCTTCGGTCCGATAAAGATCATGATTCCATTCCGCTCCTATTCTTCGAACCCAAAGAAGCATGGCGCCATTTGAATCCAGTCCTTTTCCGATCGTTACTTCACCGTATTTCGGAGTATCGGCAACGACCGTTTCCGGCGTCCAGGTTTTTCCCCCATCGGTTGAAGTTCGTGCGTACACCGCCCGGACATCTTCTGTAATATTATGCCCCGTTCCCCGACAGTAAACGCAGACAAGCTTGTTCCCGAGCGTCTGAATAACCGGCCAGGAATTATAACCGCTTCCATCGTAAACCGTTTTTGTGTCCACTAGAGCGTTTACCGGAGTTATTTTGACCATAACCAGTCCGGTCGGCCGGGTAAACGTATCAGAAGGATCGCCCGGTTCGCGCTGGATCCGAACCGAAAGCGGCGCTCCCGGTACAACAGCGAAATAGGATTCCAAAACGATCGTCCGGGAAATAAACGGCGCCTTCGGAAGCTTTGTCCGGACAGGAGTGCCGAGCGCGTAATTTGAATTGATCGGTTCGTTGTTCACCAGTTGAGCCAGATGAACACGGTAAACGTCCTCATAATCGGAGCTTGTCTCCTGATCCGATGTAATGACAACGATCTCGACTCTTACGCCAGTGTATCCGTCAGGAAGAACGGGAACAAGACCGGCAACCGATTGACCAACCGTTCCGCCGGATAACGACCATACCGGAACATGAACAGATCCCCGCGAAAATTGAACCAGGGACGGCTGCCCTGTCGCAATTGAAAGATCGTTCGCGGTCAGACAGATCGGTGTTCCTGCCTTAAAGCCGGTTTTGACTGTATTGCATTCCGTTTTATTGATCTGATTCCTGCCGGATGACACGTTCTCTTTTACGGCGATCTTCGTTTTCGGACTCTTGATCATCTCGGAATTTTGCGCGCGGACAGCGGGAATAAATCCTGCGGCGGTAATTAAACAGCATAAAATGAATGATCGAATCAACATGAAAGATCTCCTTAATCTGTTGAACTGCAGCGTCAATAAAGCTGCCGCTGTGTTCTATGATATATTACAAATTTAGTATTCAATACAGATTTCATTACAATATTTTTCGTCTTCACATCAAAAGAAATGCCGTTCAACAGACCA
The DNA here is from genome assembly GCA_964652875.1 of uncultured Planctomycetaceae bacterium. Lineage (GTDB taxonomy): Bacteria > Planctomycetota > Planctomycetia > Pirellulales > Thermoguttaceae > JAUNBG01. Next base: position 8,537 of record CAZZEF010000117.1, on the reverse strand, counting down.
AACGACAGAAAATCACAAATTTTCAATATGAATGACATTTATACCGATTCCTTCATGAATTTTCCGGTATAACGTCAAAAGAACAGCCGATTCACGCGGTCATTCAGCGGAGATGATGGAAAATTTAATATAAAAACTGTATAAAATAGATTTTAACAAAAATTTATTCCCTTGTCAATAAAAATTATTGTGTCACCAAATGTTTTGTCACGTTAAATTTTGATTATAATATTCGCATAAAGCGTTTTGACCCGATTTGTCTGCGTTCGAACAAAAGGAGATGCGGCAAATACAGATCAAAGTCAAATTATTTCTATCCGATCTGTTTTAATCCGTCGACAGATCGTTTATAATGAGATGATCTTTATTCTTACAAAAGGGCGGGCGATTTTCGTAAAAAACAGCCCTCGCGAACATATTTGCGATATCTTTCAAATAACATATTATCAACGAACAGAGGAGACAATCCGGAATGAAACCGTCAAGACGTCATTTTCTCGAAGGACTTATGACCGGAACAGCGGCCGGAATGATCGGCTTGCCCGGATCGGCAAACATTTCAGGCGCTGAAAAAATTTCTGACACGGCCCCCAAAGCACCAATTGGCCTGCTGAATTCTGAAAGACTTCCGATTCGGGGCAAGTTTGATCTGTGTGTTCTTGGCGGGAGCTGCACCGGTGTTTTCGCCGCGGTTCGAGCGGCCAGACTCGGAGCCAACGTTGTACTGATCGAACGACAAAACGCGTTCGGAGGCGTCGCGACCTCGTCAATGGTCAATGTCTGGCATTCACTTTTGGACACCTCTTTTGAAAAAAAGATCATCGGCGGATTGACCGATGAGATCATTGCCCGGCTAAAAAAGCGCGGCGCGGTAACCGTCCGGGAAAAAAACGAAAGCATCGGTTTCATTTTCAATTCGGCGGAACTGATCATTGAACTGGACGAACTTGTTCTCGAATCGAAAATTGTTCCGCATCTTCATGCGCTCTTTTCTGAACCTTTTTATGAAGAGGGTAAGCTGACCGGTGTCATTATTGACGGCAAATCCGGTCGGGGAATTATCAAGGCCGATTATTTCATCGACGCGACAGGCGATGGCGATCTTTGCGTTCGTGCGGGTGTTCCTTCGTATTATCATGACAGTATTCAGCCTCCAACCGTCTGCGCGCACTGGAGCGGTTACGACTCGAAACTTCTGCATCGCCTTCTTAAGGATCACGCGGACGAATTCGGTTTGAAAAAAGGTTTTTCCTGGGGCGAAAGGATCCCATTAACGCCTGATACAATGTTCTCGGGAACAAGAGTGTATCAGATCAACTGCGCCGAGGCCGATGATCTGACCCATGCGGAAATGGAGGGTCGGCGTCAGGTTCGCGCTTTAATGGATATGATCCGGAAATACGGTCCGGACGCCGAAATCGGGTCGGGACGCGCGCCCGGTCTGGTCGCCCTTCCTTCCTGTATCGGGATCAGGGAAACAAGGCATATCCGCTGCCTGCATTCGATCACGGATGAAGAAGCGCTCAACGGAAAAAGATATCCCGACGCGATTGCCAATGGAAGTTATCGATTTGATATTCATCATCAGGATAAGTCGGGCGTCACTTTTTCTTATCTTGATGGATCTTGGCGATACATCGATGGCGATCATCAAGTGAAAACTGGTCGATGGCGGCCGGAAACAAAAACAAATCCAACCTTTTATCAGTTTCCGCTTCGGGCGCTCATTCCTGTTCAAACGAAAAACGTTCTTCTTGCCGGAAGAATGTTCGACGCCGGTAAACACGCTTTTTCAGGAATGCGCGTTATGGTCAATATGAACCAGCTCGGCGAAGCCGCCGGAGTTGCCGCTTGCTTAGCCTTGACCCATAATATTCCTGTCGCGCAAGTCAACCCCGCCGATGTCCGCCAAAAACTCAAAGACGGCGGGTCCGTTATTATTTAATTTGAACCGTCTCTTGATTCGCGTTTTTGTATTTGGTACAATAACAAAAGTTTGGAATATAAAACAAAATTTAACCGTCAATTCCAGCGGTTTGGATTATTTCCGCAATTCCGAAAACGATTTTTTCGAAAGGGGTTCCTTTCTCATTGAAAAAATCGAAGGATCAACTGAAAATTTGCAGGAAACGATTTGAACCGAAAATCATTATTATCGATTCGATTCCGAATTTTCCGTCCAATCCCCCCAAAAAACAGACAATCGGCAAATGGGGCGGAAAATTAAAAAATGAAGCTTTATAATAACATAACAGGAGATCTATTTATGACGATCAAACGTCGCGATCTTTTCAAAACAGCGGCAGCTCTGGCCGTTGCAACCGGTCTTTCAGGAACAACTCAGGCGAATGGATCCGCCTCGGACATGAAAAAACCGGCATCAATCGAGCCAATCAGCGGACGCTGGACGGAAGAGCGGATCAATCGCTGGTTTGCGAAACTCCCTTGGATCATCGGATGCAATTATGTTCCGACTTACGCAATCAATCAAATTGAGAGCTGGCAGAAACTGACGTTCGATCCGAAAATAATCGACAGCGAACTTTCACTCGCCGAATCGATCGGCTTTAATACAATACGCATTTTTACGCATGATCTTCTCTGGCAAGAGGAACGAAAAGGGTATTTCTCACGGATCCGTCAGTTTTTCGATCTTTGCGAAAAGCATCGTCTTAAAGTCATTTACACGATCTTCACCAACGGCGGACTCGAACCGTCCGTCATGGGACCGCAGCCGGCGCCGATCCCCGGTGTTCACAACGGACAATGGCGTCAGACTCCGGGAGTGACAAGGATCATGAACCGGCCCGAAAAATGGAATTCGATGGAAGCTTACGTTAAGGAAACGATCTCGGAGTTCGCCGGTGATCCGCGTATTCTGTTTTGGGATATCTTTAACGAGCCGGGTAATAACAAACAGGTAAAGAACATCGCAGGTTTCGTCCGGCTGGCCTTCTCCTGGGCCCGGCAAATTGATCCCCCGGAACCCCTGACTTCCGCTTTTCTGACTTACGATCTTGATCCCCTGAACGCTTTTTTGGCCGACAACTGCGATTTGATGAGTTTTCATAATTACGGCCCCAAAAAATCAATCGAAAACGCTATTGATCGACTTAAAAAATTCAATCGACCGATCGTTTGTAAAGAATGGCTGGCCCGACAACTGAAAAGTACAATTGAAGACTGCCTCCCCATCTTTAAAAAGAACAGGGTTGGCGCGGTGAACTGGGGACTCATTCCCGGAAAACTGCAAACACATCTCCCTTGGAAACATATTCTCGATAAACATCCCGAATACAAAAAAATTTGGTTTCATGATCTCTTTGATGAAAATCACCGGCCTTATAAACAGTCGGAAATTGATCTGATTAAAGATCTCGTCAAAGACAATCCGAAATTCGATTTCAAAAAATAGCAGATGTTCCTCCTCCTTCAGGGCTTAACCGCATACTGATGCCTGCGATTTCAAAAGCGCCTGCCGGTTGCTGCGCTGATCTGTTTTGCCCCTCTTTTTCGGACAAATACGTGAACAGATCAAAAAGAAACCGGATCCACTTTGGGCCTTGTAAACTTGCCGTCACTGCCGGACGCTAATATTTGACCATCGGAAAAGAACGCGAATGATCTGTTCGTTTTCTTTTCCGGCAGACGTTTTTCCGCAAGTTCCGTCCTTTCCGACAGGCGGATCTTCTTCGTCAGCTTTTTGGCTTGACGGATCATAAAAACGATATTTGTACCGCCCGTTTCATAATCTAAATATCTTTCGGAGGCAGCCGAAAATATTTCGTTCACGGGATAAATCTGACAACGCATTAAACTTGTGATTTCATTCGGCTTTTTGGGAAATCCGAACAAAGAACGGATCCGCCGCTCTCACCTTTACTCTGACCGTTCGGGATATAATCCGCGATTAATTCCGTCCGGCTTTCGAATTGGTCTTTTTTTAACGGACAAATGGAACAGGACGTAAAGGATCGGCATCAAAAATTTCAGAAAGGAAAACAAAATGCCCAAAACTTATCAAGTAACAGCCCATGTAAATTTCGACCGTGTTCATCATTGCAGTTATTGCGGATGCGATTTTTCTTATCCGATGGATAAAAACTTCAATGCTACCGATACGGTTCAGGAAAAAGCGGTTTCAAAAATGGACAAAATGATCGGAACGACTCTTCAAAAGGAGACGAAAATGGTTCCCTGTCCCCAGTGCGGAAGATATCAGCCGGAAATGGTGATCTGGCGGTTCCGCGATGTTTCCCATCCGGGCTGTGTGGCGATCGGACCACTGGTCGTTATGTCGATCTCAATGATTCTTTTCCTGTTTTTCCCCGATATTTACAGCGAGTTAATGGAAACGATCATCGGTCCCAAAGGGACCGATTTCGGTATTCCTATTTTTTCCTGTTTTATATGGGGCGCTGTGCTTTGTCTGCTCCTCTGGTGGAAGGCTGTTACGGTCCACTCCGTAAATGAAAAAGATCTCAATGTCAATATTCAAAAGGCAAATAATTTGAGAGCGAAACTGCTTTCCGAAAAAGATCTCGTTAAGATCAACTTTTTTCAGGAGAACGATTCGGCCGCGGAATTCATTCCCGCCGCGGAAAACGCAGGAATAACAAATCAATCACCGGAAATTCCAACCGCGGATCCGGTCAGTCCGGCGGACAGTCAGAATCAAAACATCGCGCAGGCCGGTCAGACTGCGAATCAAAGCTTCGATGAATATCCTGGCGCAATTGAGAATGGCGATGTTGCCAATGATAATTTAGCGGAAAATCAATATGCCGGCTGTCCTGAATCATATCAGGGAATTCCCGCCGATAATAATATCACTTTTAGCGGGTTCTCCGATCCGTTCTATTTGATCCTGCCGACTATGATCTTTCTGACAACAATCGATTTGGCCGGTATATTCTTCTATATTAGAAATACTGTTGTGATCATGGGAAATGCCGATCTGACGATGATGGATCGATGGGTCGTTTTAACCAACGGCTGGTATTTTATTCCGGCCATTATTCTGCTTGTCCTGTTTGCCGCAAATATCATTGCTTCGATCCTGATCATGATCTATTGCGCGCTGATCCGAAAAGAGATCGAAAAAGTCAAGCATTTGGAAAAAACGGTCGGTTTTATCAACAAAGCCTGAGAAATAAAAAATAATTTCGATCCGTCTGTTTTATTCAGAAGACACTTTGTTTATAATACAACTGTTCATGATGAATTTTCCGTTATAACGTTAAAAGAACCGCCGATTCACGGAGTCAATCGGCGAAAATAACGGAAATTTTAAATAGAAGCAGTATAAAATAATTTGTGTTATCTTGAAAATGAAATTTCGCAAGATCAAAAGAGGATCACTTGGGAATAATTTTCTAATGATCTGTATAAAAACAGTGATTCTAAAAAGGAGATGATCGAAAATGAAAAAGTTTTTTATTTGGATGGCGGCGCTTTTGCTCTTGACCTCTTCGACGATAGGAGCTGCGGAAATTGCGAAAAAACTGGTTGAGGAACAAACCGGCTGGACCGAAATAAAAGACGTTATCAAACGGACCTCCGGTTATAGGAATGGATACACCGAACCGGAATCGGGGATCTTTTTCTGCGATAACGGATCTGATCCCAAAGCGCAACGGGGCGTCTGTTTTTCGGTCGCATTAAATCAGAAAACACCTGTCCCGATTCAGACTTCTCTTTGGAGCAAGGCGGAAAACGTCAGCGGAATGGAAGATTCTGAATACTCGCTGTATATCGATCTTGTTTACATGGACGGCACCAGTCTTTGGGGACAAAAAAAATCTTTCTCGACCGGATCTCATGATTGGGAATTCAAGAAGGTCACGATCTTTCCCGCCAAGCCGATTCGGTCGATAAGTTTTTACGGACTTTTCCGCAGTCATTCGGGCAAAGCCTGGTTCAAATCGCCGCGAATTTTTCGTCTTTCACTCCCGGGCCAAGTCACCTGTTTCGATAACGTTCCTGTTATTATGAACAGAGATCTTTCGGCAACGCAAAAAAAACGTGCAGGAAAACGATCTCTTCAGATCCGGGATCTTGGACGAAAAACCGATTATCTTCTTGTCGGATCGGACCCGTTGCCCTCACAAAACGAGCTGATTGATCTTTCTTTCCAGTCCAAAACAGTGAAGACCTCTTTCGGCTCTGTGCTTGATCTTAAGGTCACCAGTAAAAGCGAGGACGACCGGATCCTGTCGCTGGTTTGGAGCAGATCGGATCTTCCGGATCAGGTGAACTGGCATTCCGGCCCCCGTCATTCGGAAAAGACGAATAAGCCGAACGAATATCGGGAGGGCAACACCAATTCAATCGGCAGTTCCGGCTTTCTTTCCAAGTATCCTTTCGGCGTGATCAGTTATGAAAAAGAGGGAAAGAAAACCGCGGCGGCATTCGGTATTGATCCTGAATTCCCCTGTTTTTATCGGGTCGCTTACAACGCATCGTTTAACGAATTTTATATCGCGGTTGATTTCGCGCTAACGAAAGAAATGCGGTCGATCGAACTTCGGCTTCTTGATTTCGATCCCCGATTCGCGGATTTATCGCCCGATCCGTTTCGCGGCGCGCTGGATCATTATTACCGCTGGTTTCCAAAGTCATTTGATCAGAAGATCAAAAAACACGGGATCTGGATGCCGTTTCATCCGATCAGCAAGGTACAAGGCTGGGAAGATTTCGGTTTTCGCTTTAAGGAAGGCGATGGGGAAACAGGCTGGGACGATCAACATGACATGATCACATTTCGATATACCGAACCGGGAACTTGGTGGATGCCGTTAAAGAAGGGGGTACCGCGCACTTATGAGGAAGCTTTTGCCGAAGTCAAACGATTGGCGCAAAAAGGCAATCGGTCGGCTCAAACGCTTTTGACCAGTGGGCATCGTGACCTGAACGGACGTTTGTCGTGCCGTCTTATGGACACTCCCTGGTGTGATGGTGCTGTTTGGAGTTTATGTGATCTTCCGGGACTTGTTCCGTTGGCGCAAAAGGGAAAACTTCCTTATTCCGATCAATATCCCGTTGCGAGTTTTGAATGGAAATGGGGACCGGATTTTATCGAAAAACTTTATTCTGAAAAGGGAGTGCAAAAAAGAGGATCCGTTTTGGATGGTGAATACATCGATTCATCGGAAACATACGTAACGGCTGTTTTGGATTACTGTCGAGAACATTTCGCCGGTGTATCGACATCGCTGGTTTATGATCGGGAAACGCTTAAGCCCGGGATTTATTCCGGATTAATGTCTTATGAATACATTCGAAAGATCGCCAAGGACATACATGCCCGGGGAAAGCTGATGATGGCAAATTCGACTCCGCATCGATTTTTCTGGCTTGTTCCGCTTTTGGATATTTTGGGAACCGAGACGAACTGGAATTACAATAACCAATGGCGCCCGATGTCGAACGACGATCTTCTTTACAAAAGGGCCATGTGTGGATCGAAGCCTTACTGTTTTTTAATGAACACGAATTTTGATGAGTTCACTTATGAGATGTCGGAAAAGTTCATGAAACGATCGTTGGCCTATGGACATTTTCCTGGTTATTTTAGCGCGAACGCGTCGACGGGGCATTATTTTACGAGGCCGGATCTTTACAATCGGGACCGTGATCTTTTTAAAAAATACATACCGCTTTGCCGATTGGTTTCGGAAGCGGGCTGGCGTCCGGTTACGGAGGCGGTCAGTGATGGTGAGGATATTTTTATTGAACGGTTTGGTTCGGAGTATTTTACCATTTTCAATGGCGGACAGGAAAAGCGAGTCTTTTCGATTACATTTGATCGCAAGTTTGGACAGGCGTTGGATCTTGTAACCGGAAGGGATCTGAAATTGAAAGAGGGTGTTTTGAAGTATGAGCTTGATCCGGAGGATGTTTTACTGTTAAAGGTCAAGTAAGTTTGGCGAAGGGGCGCAAACGTTTTCATTTTTACCGATTGGAAAATAAAAATTTCATAAAAGAGGGGGGCTTCCCCCCTAGCGAAAAAGAAAACCGATTATATAATGATTGAAGTTTAATTGATAGCGGTATTTGTTTTTAGATGGTTTTATTTTGATTTTCTGTTGTTTATTGATTCAACATGAATTAGTAAATTTGCATTAGGAGCGGAAGATTTATAATAGGATTGAATATTGGTTGTCAATTTAAAAGCACCCGTGGCTCAACTGGATAGCGCATCGGTCTTCGGAACCGAGGGTTGGGGGTTCGAATCCCTTCGGGTGTACTCTGGGACTTAAAGACACTTGTTTTTAAGTCCTTTTTTTATAACCATTTACATTCAATATCGGCCTATTTCAGGTTCTATTAATGACTCTGAAATATCGTTAAATTTACTTAAATTATCCGAATTTAAGGAGCGATTTATGGAGCGATTTTGTTTTTCGGAAAATCGCTCCATATTTTTGGCTTCGTCAGGATCTGATCCCGTTCGAAATTCCGATCCGCGCGCGTTTCTTCTGATCTTACCGATAAATAATGTTCGCGGGTAACCTCGACCGTATGATCAGCCAGCT
>CAZZEF010000116.1:12954-14476 GCA_964652875.1 uncultured Planctomycetaceae bacterium | reverse complement strand
CCGGTGCCGCTTGGGCTACTGTCCTTGCCCAATGTTTCAGTGTTGCCTGGGCTGTTGTCTATCTTAAAAAAACAGACTTTATTTTCGATTTTTGTTTAAAAAACTTTAGAATTTACAAAAATAAAGTGCCATTGATTTTTAAATTGGGAATTCCGGTAACCGTTCAGGACGCACTGACAAGCATTTCTTTTCTGTTTATTACTTCAATTGTCAATTCGTTCGGATACATTGCGACCGCAGCGGTTGGCATTACCGGACGTTTTACAATGTTCGCGATGCTGCCGTCCGTTTCGTTTTCAATGGCTCTTGCCGCGTTTACCGCTCAAAATATCGGAGCAGGTCAACCGCAACGGGCTAAAAAAGCCTTTTATATCGGAAGTTTTCTCGCGCTGGCGATTTCCTCCGTTTTCTTTTTATGGTCGCAAATCAATCCGGGATCAATTATGAAAATTTTCGGCGCGGAACACGCAGTTTTAGAGGCGGGATCTCAATATTTGAGAGGCTTCGGTTTCGATTATCTGCTTGTTGCGTTTGTCTTCTGCCAAATCGGATTCTTTAACGGATGCGGAAGAACCCGATTCGCTATGATCAACGGGATTATCAGTTCATTGGCGCTGCGGGTTCCTCTTACCTGGTTGTTCGGGATCTTCTTTCAGGGCGGTTTATGGCTGATCGGACTGGCGGCCCCTCTTGCGTCCGCTTTTCAAATCTCTCTCGGTTTTGTTTATTTGAGAATGAATCGCTGGAAAAAATCAGTCATTGACAGCGGCAAGACAAAGCTCAAGGTAACTGACGCGAATACTCTCACCAAGTCCCAGCCGATCGGCAAGACGGAGTAAACAATCCCGAACCGGCGGGATCTGCTCTTCCGTCGAGGCGGAAAGTTCAAACTCCGCAAAATATCCTATTTTATCCAACTGATCAAGAGTTACAATTATTTGTCTGTTTTCAAAAAGTAGCGATCCATAACAACGTTTTTTTTCGACAATCGCTTTTTCCGCAAAGCCAAGCCGGTTTAAAAGTCGTTTCCAATCATTCAGCCGCTGTTTCAGCGCGGGATCTGTTTCGATATTTCGGGCCATCTCATCAGAAATGACCTTGTTCTTTTCGACCTTTTGACCGGAATCGTTAACGGTGTCGGAATTTTCGTTTGAACCAAAAGCATTTACAGAGCAGTCTTTTTTAACTTGATCGGATAATCGCGCCGGAGACTCAAAAAGAGGAAGCTCAATTTCTTCCCGTGTTTTAGTCAAAAGATCGACTTTGGCGCCTTTATACGTAATCATTAATTCCCCTTGACGGGATCGAATACGCAGACATTCATCTGTTTTTGCGAAATCGCGAACAGGATGTTGAAAAAAAAGATCCGTTTCAATCACTGGAGGATCAAAATGGGCAAAACAATCCCTTTCAAGCCTGAATAAGAAACCGGTCAAATCAAGAATTCGAAATTTTACTTCCACTTCATACATGGCAAACTTTCGTTTTTTCGACCGGCGGCTTTTAAATAAGGTAAAAGAAA
>CAZZEF010000116.1:8922-12928 GCA_964652875.1 uncultured Planctomycetaceae bacterium | reverse complement strand
TATTCGTCCCGTCGTTGACGTTCAAGACGGCGCCGCTTCTTTTCTTCAAGACGCAGAGCCTCGATCTTGTTCGCCAATTCCTCTTCGTTCTGTTTTTTATCCTCACCAGTAAGACGGGTCTCAAGACGCGTTTTTGAATGAGCCAAAATACCGATCATCATTCCGATAAAGAAGATGAACATGGCCCAACTCATTACCCAAACCTGCTCTTTGGGTTCTTTATCCCCTTCCGCGGCAAAAAGCATAGGGGTATAAAGCAACGAACTGACGAAACAGATCACCTTAAAGAAATTGTTTCGACCCCATTTTACGAGCTTCTTCAATAGATTACCTCTTTAATACAGCAATATCATTTATCAATTGTTACCATTATAATTTTCAGTCGGCCAAACAGACGTCTGCCTCTCTTGAAAATCAAATGATAAAAATTGATATTAATCCTTGCGATGACGAATCTTAGAACGCATTTTTCTCTTTTTACGACCCAGTTTACGGCGACCTTTACCAGTTTGTCTCGTTCCCACTATTATCCTCCTGAATTAAAGTTACTTGTTATTTGTTTATTTTAAACAACAAAACATACAAAATAAAGTATATCTTTTTGATTCTTTCTGAAAAGGGGGAGGATCTTTTTTCTCCAGACTTTTTAGAATAATCATTTATTTTTTAATTTTGTTTTTGTTTTCAACAGTAGCGACGGATTGTCAGTATAAATACGGTCAACGCCAATCTTGAGCAATTCCGTCATTCTTTTTTCGTCATTAACGGTCCAAGTTCCGACCAAAAACCCCTTCCCTTTCAAAAAATCGATTTTCTCCCGAGTCAGATCTCTTTCGTTCGGCACAATGTATTCAAACTTCCAAAAGCTTGCTTGTTCCGCGTCTTGCGCCAGTTTTTCAAGCGGCAAGGACGCTCGATCCCAAAAAACGGTTACCGTCGGCTCCAATTCCTTGGCGCGTTTCATATAATTGAAATTGCCGTCATTAAACCCGATCCAGCCGACCGCTTTTTTCTGACGTATCAATTTTATAATGTCATCAACGCAATCGCATTTCGGCTGCAAAGACAGTCGGGCCTTTTTCTCAAAAAGAATTAAATCGACCGCTTCTTCCAGCAACGGAATTCTGCGAACAGGACATTCCGTTAAATTCAATTTATTTCTTTTTCTGAAATCGAAAGCCGCGTCAAGATCCTGCAGATCCCGCCAATTACATTTTAACACATTCCGATCGACGCCGCAAGTTCTTTTGGTATTGGAATCGTGTATCAAAACAAGTTTTCCGTCCGCCGTCTTATAAACATCGGTCTCAATCCAGTCCGCTCCCGAATCAATACCCGATTTGAAAGCGTCCAAAGTATTTTCCGGCATCTTAAACGAATCGCCCCGATGCGCGGTAACTCCATTTAATGACCGTTGAGCCATAACGGGAAGCACTAAAAAAAGCGCCAATAAAAATACAATTGCCCGAAAAAATGAAAAACTCATTTATTTGCCGCTTACTTTTTGTTCTGACCTCGAACGCACCGCCGACTTCTAAAAACAACCAACGGAAAGACGAAAAATAAAAGACGGGGATACAACTTTTCGCTCTGTTTTCAGTTTAACCGATCTATTTTTAAAAATCAAGTGAGCTTCGCAAACTTTATCTGATTTCTGATTTTCTTTGTCGATCCTGTTTACTTTTTCGTTCTTGTCTTGAACGATCTGTCGGCTCCCCAAACCGATCGGCGGAAAATTTAAAAGGAGTACAGTATAAAAATTTTACGCAAAAAATTTCTCAGAGCCCCGACCTTTTTCTTTTTTGAAAAAGAGCAAAATGTTCCAATACCGCCTCCCCTTCCGTTTCAAAAGAACAAAAGCCTCAATTAAACACCTGTTTCCAACGACTTTAAAAATTGGTGTCAGCCCAAGATCTTCCCCTTGTGTTTCGGACAATTACCGTTAGAATTTATCTCATTATACCTGTTCCATTTTTTCAGTTTTAATATCGGAAGAACCACCAGTTCACATAATCAACGACAAAAAATAAAAATGAAACCAGTATACCCCCAAGATCAGGGCGATGCCAACCGGAGTCGGGGAACAATATAATATAATCAGAATAAAAATGCGGATTTATTTGCGAAGGGGATCAAATGACCGGCGAAGAAAAACGTTTTTCAACAGGAATTGCGGGACTTGACGAAAAAATCGGAGGCGGACTTCTTCCGGGAATGACAGTTGTTATTGGATCTTCCGGGATCGGTAAGACCCAGCTTGGACTTCAATACCTTCATCAGGGTCTGATCGATGAAAATTATCGGGGATTCATTTTTGATCTGACCGCTCGCGGGGATTCTCAAAAACACGCCGAATACGCGCGGCGGCTTTTTAATTGGGAACTGGTCCCCGAAGAAGAGCATCGTTTCGATCCGGCTCTTATTTTTGATCCCGCTCGAAAACCGGGCGATTATTACTCAACCCTTTCCAAAAGAAAACAAAGAGTTACTAAAAAGGATCTTGATTTTGATGAATGGCTCGACTGGAAATCAACTCTTGTTCATCAGCTTGATTCCGCCATCGACTATTTCTTTTCTCATTTCGTTCGGGGAGCAAAAAGATTTGTTATCGACGGCATTGAACCGGTTGACGATCAAGGGGAATCGATCCAGTTCGAACTGATGGAATATATTTATCATCAGATCGTTCAAAAAGACGCCTCCTGGGTCGCCCGGGATTTGTTTCGACAGTATTTTCGAACCTGGCAAAAAGAGATCGAAAAACACCTTTATAATGCCGGGGATCTCGGCTGCACTGTTCTTTACACGTCCAAAGACACAATGCTTGAAAGCATGATTGAACGCTCCTTTGAGGAAGGTGACCTTTTCGCCGCCGCCAATACGATCATTTATCTCGGCAAAGTCCGTGACGGTTTGAAATTCCGCCGCGCCATCTATTTTTCCAAACATCGCGGAAGCGTCTGTCCCGACGAGATCATGTTTTACGACATTAATGACCAAGGTCTTTATCTGCTCGACTGACCCGATCTATGTCGGCTGTTCTCCATTGTTCTGTTTCAACATTGTTCTGTTTCAACACAGAAAAAAGACCGTTGTCTCTATCGGTGAAAAGAACAGAACAAGAACAATTCGGTCTGACGATGATACTGTTTCTGACAATTTTGAATCTGACGTCAAGAGCCGGAATCCCGGCTTTATTCTTTTTTATCCTTCTTGACCGATTCTTTTTGAGTCAAGTCGGTTTTGCTGATCTCGCTGTCGATAATATTTTTCAACTCTCTTAACTCATTTTTGGACATTTCGCCATTTTGAATAAAGGCGGTCAGCATTGAACTGATCGCCGTCCCGAAAAATTCTTTCAGAACACTTTTCTTGCGAAATTCCGTTGCCGCCTCCCGATCAATTCCGGGTACATAATAGGAACAAGCGCGCGGAAATTTATCACTTTTAACCGGAACAAGCCCCCCTTTTCTGACAAGACGGTCCAAATGCGTTCGCATTGTTCTGGTAGTGCAATTCATCTTTCCTTGCAGTTTTTTATAAATTTCATCAGGAGGACAAGGAACTCCGGCATCCCAAAGTACGCACATCAACTCCCATTCGGCGTCGGTTATTCTGATCGGTTTCTTCTTCAAAACAATCTCCCTGAATCTTTTTTTTGTTGAAAATCTAATTACATACACAGGTAACCTTAGAATAACACAAGCTTTACAATTCGTCAACATGTTTTTTAAAATTTAACTCATTTTATCCGATCAACAGAATAATTTTTTACTTTATTTCATTATTATCGCCGAAAATTAAAATTTTTGTCAACCTCCAACAGAAAAAACTGCTTCGGCATAAATTTTCGAGCTCTTAAAAAATTTTCCTGCTTTATTATTTTTTCTGAACTTATTTCTGTTGACATCGTATTCGTTTTGCGTTATACTTTTTACATACTCATGTATACATAATCTGTTTTCTCAAGATATTTTCAAACGACAAGGAAATTTTATTTTCATGA
>CAZZEF010000116.1:0-8899 GCA_964652875.1 uncultured Planctomycetaceae bacterium | reverse complement strand
TTTCGAACCGCCGTTATTATACTGCTGATTTATCTGATCCGTTTTTTATTAAAAAATCATATCAGTGCGCAAAACTGTTTTCGTTTATGGTTTCTCGTGCCGGTCAGCCTTCTTTTCTTTCCGAATATTCCTTTTTCCGGAAGTTTCTATAATGTTATCCCTCCTTCTTTATCCGTAAAAAACATTTTGACTCCCAATCCGATCAATAAAATTATTCCGGGGCCGATTAATTTTCACTGGACCGAACCAACTTCCGACTCTGATCAAGCGGCCGTCGATCAAACTGCAGATCAGAAAATCTCTGCTCAACCCAAATCTGATTCCAAATCTGACCCAAAATCTGATCCCCAAAGTGAACACGCAAACACTCTCAATACAAAAATTTTCCCGTCAAAATCCAATGCTGAAAACGATCCTTTTTTTTCGCGCTGTTATCGTCTCGCGCTGGACTTTCTTCCTTTGATCTGGCTGCAGGGAGGAATACTGGTCTTTCTTCTTTTTCTCGCTCAATTTTTTCAGTGCCGTTTTTGGCTTTTAAAACAAAGGGAAATTGACTCCTCTGAAATAAAATCGCTTTTCAATGATTGCTGTCGAAAAGCCAATATTCGGCGTCCGCCCCAACTGAGAACAAGTCCTTTGGCTAAATGTCCTGTTCTTCTCGGATGGTTCAATCCTATTCTCCTGCTGCCGGAAAACCTGACCCATTTCAATGACGAAGATCATTCTGAATACGCCAATGCGCAGGAAAAACAAGTCTGTTCGGACAAGACAAACATTTCTGAAGATTTTGAAAACAGATCGGAACCCGCTCAACCTGATGCCGGAGCTGTTCAGGCAGTCCCTTTTAATAATGAACGGAATACGGAAAGCGGAAAACTCGACATTGATATTTTTAACGAGGATCATTCGCCCGCAAATGAAACGGAAGATCAAACGAATCAATCTGATGATGAATACCGAACCATTTTAAAAAGTATCTTCCTTCATGAGCTGGCTCATAAACGCCGGGGCGATACCGTTTGGAGTTTTCTTATGTCGGGTTTATTGATAATACACTGGTTCAATCCGTTTCTTTGGATTGCGATCAGAAGCATGAACGGAGATCGGGAAGAAGCTTGCGATGAACGGGCAACAGAAGAGTTCTGCAAACGGGATCGTCTGCAATATGCCGGAGCGCTGGTTGAAACGGCGCTTAGCATTGAAGGCAATCTTCGAAGGCCGGGACTGGTCGGACTTTTGGAACCATCATCGCGGCTTCGATCCCGTATCGAACGCCTTTGTTATCCCCCTGTCATTTGGCCTGGCTGTCATTATCTTTGCGTCATCTTCGCTCTGCTGGCTCTGATTTTCTTTTTTACGGACGGCGTTCAGACTCCCTCTTTGAAAAAAACTTCCGTATACCAGTATTTTTGGGGACTTCCGCTGATGAATCTGGACCGCTCCGAATTCGTGACCTCCTCTGAGTCAAACACCAATCATCTGGCCAAAACCAATCCTTTGAACAGCCCTGCTCCAAGTATCTCTGAAATTTACACAAAAGAAGATTTTGCTTTTCTGCCATCGCAGGAACAGAAGACAAAAACGCTTGATCTTTCATTAAAAACTGCCAACGGATTGACCCGGGACGAATGGATCTTAATCGAAAATAAAAAAGACCTGTTCGGACTTCGTATTCCGTCAGGCAGATGTATTGGACAAAATGATTTTCTCCGTCTCGCGAAAATAAAGAATCTTCGGTATTTGGATCTTTCCGAAAATGAATCTCTTGATTATTCTGACTTGCCCGCCCTTCGGGCTATGATCCATTTAAAATACTTAAAGATCGGCGGCTGTCCGAAAATGAACGATTTATGGACGACCCGGCTCGGTAAATTTTATTCTTTGGAAGGACTTGATCTTTCGGGATCCGACAAGATTACGGATCAAAGTTTATCGCGGCTGGTTAATCTCCGTCAGCTTCATTGTCTGACGCTCCGCGGCTGTTCTCAACTGACCGATAAATCATTCGGGCATCTTTCAACTCTTGAATCGCTGCGCTATATTGATCTTTCCGATTGTTCCAATATTAAAGGAACCGGATTGACATTTCTTCCGCAGCAATTGGAATTTCTGAATTTGAGCCGAAGCGGATTGACTCAAGAGGGAGCCGTGAATTTAAATTATTTCACTAATCTTCGAGAATTGAAAATCCAGGATTGTCCCAATCTTCCCGATAATATTTTAAATTCCATCTATATCAATAACTGAACAGATCGGTTTCATTATGTTTTCTCATTTTATACTGCTTTTATTTTTAAATTTCCGTCATCTCCGCCGATTGACGGCGTGAACCGGCTGTTCTTTTGACATTATAATGAAAAAATACATGATGGAAAAATTCATAATGAAATCGATATACAATCTAATTGAGAAGTCAAAAAAGGGAATATTGACAAAAGGAGTAAATCAGCACCATCATAACAATTTTTTTTCGACGGAATCACGAAAAAGCCAAACGAACAAACGGATACATGGGCATCCTTGAAGTTTACGGCTTTCATGAATGAGTCATCAAGAAGCTTCCCGATTTTCAAGACAATCGGGAAGCAATGCAAAGCAGTCTTGGGTGTTACGATCCAAACCGGATCTTCGGGAAATTACATTCCCATTCGGGCTTTTTCGGCCAGTTCGGCGATAGACTTATCTTTGGCTGTTTTTTCGACTTTTCTCAAAATCGGGTCAAAGAACGCCTTGTTCGGCTGACGCAGGAAACGATGATGCGCCAATTCAACAATAACTTTACAGGCGGTTTCCGAAAGCGCCGGATTATCGAGAAGACTTTCAGCCCAGCGAACTGTGTCAAGTGTTCTGACAACGGAAGCGCGGGAAAGCGCCAAATTGCGGTTGGAATCGTTTTCAGAAGCTTTAAAAGCCTTTTGGAGCATAGCCAGAGTTTTCGCTTCCGCCCGTTTGTTCGGAAGAGTCACCACTCGAATGTAAGCGCGCAGTGCCTGATTGGCAAAGACCTTGTTTTCCGATTCGGCAATAGCCCAAAGAGCTTCCGCGTGATCCGCGGTCGGCCAATTGCAAAGAGCGCGGACTGCGGCGGCGGCAACATAAGGATTGGAGGATTTCAATCCGGCGTCAATCCGGCGATAAACTTCTTCCGATCCGATTCGACCGATCAAAGGAAGAACAAGAGTTTGGAACGCGGCATCATTCTGTTTCTTTTTCGCGTCAATACAGGCCAGCAGAACTTTGGCGCGATCTGCTTTATTGTCATTTTTCTCCGCAATGTAAGCGATAGCCCGGGCGATAAAATCGCGCTGCTTGTCATTTTTTACCTCAAGATAAAGATTGAGCATGCGATTAAGATCGGTTTGATCGGGATCGCAAATACCGCGAAGACCTTCAACAGCGGCTTCATAAACGGCGGGATTTTCGCTGCGGGCCAATTTGACCAGCGGATCAATCGCTTCATAATATTTAAGGGTCGAAAGTATGGTGACAATCCGGTCGCGATTGACGGATCCGTTTTTCAGAGCGTTCAGAAGAGCCGGTCCGGCTTCATCTTTCGACAAGCGAATTATGGATTCTGAAGCGATTTTAGCGGATTCCGAATCTTTGCTCAACGCGTCGATCAGAACAGGCATAACCCGGGCGTCGCTGGAGCAGTTTCCGAGAAAACGCAAGGCCATTTGAACCGTTGCCGGATCTTTCGATTTGGCGTTTTCCAGCATTGCGGGAATCATCTTTTCCCCCTGACGCTTGGCCAATTCTTCAATAAGAATAATGCGAAGCTTTTGAGAAACATCACTTTGTTTTGATAATTTTTCAATCGCGGCGTCATCAAGATTCATGATCTGACCCGCTGCCAATTTGAACAGGGCTGGATCATCCGCTTTCATCCAGTTGGTGGTCATTTGCGCTTTAGCGGCATTGTCCGCTTTATTATATTTATAAAGAGCAACGGCCTGACGGGCTCCCTGCGCGCGGCTTCCTGTTCCCAACTGCTGATAAAGTTCGGCACGTTTCGCGTCATTAGCGGTATACGCGGCAACCCGAATCGCGGCGGCTTCAAGAGGAATATTCACTTTCTGACATTTTTTAAGCTGACCAATCAAAAAATCGGCCGCTTGATCGCAAGAAAAATTACTAATTGCGCGCCAAGAGGCAAGCGCGATTTCTTTTTCTGTGCTTTGTGTCAGCTCGAAAATTTTCGGCAGCGATGCTTCGTCCTTTTTAATGGAAAGTGAATTCATGATTCCGATCGATTCACGTTTCCCCTTGTATTGATCAAGAGCGTTTCGAAGAGCCTTGGCCGCTTCTTCGGACGGAACTCTTTCAAGAAAGAGCCGGGCAATATCTGCGGTTTTCGGATCGTCAAGCAGTTTGGCCGCCGCCGGTACTTCCGCGGGTGTTCCGCATCGGAAAAGCATTGCGCAAATAAAACATTTGGCGTCGTAAGAAACTTCTTTTTTATCAAGAATGGAAGCCAGTTTGGCCGCAACCGCTACCCGGGCTTTCGCATCGTTCAGAGAATCGATTACGACCCATTCCATCGCCAGAAGTGCCCCTTGATCATCGCCTGTTTTGTATTCCAGCAAGCCTTTCCAGGCTTTTTCGATCTTTTCCGCCGGCAGTTTTCCTGACGATCCCCCCTTGCCTGTTGACGCCCAATCATTGGCCAAAACAGCTCCGGTCAGAACAAACAGAGCAAGAAGCGCTCCGATAAAACGCGATACCCGAATTGCTCGGGATCTTTGAGCAATTCCGCCGAACCGTTCGTTCGCCGCGGAACAAATATTTTTTTCGTTCATTGATTTTCTCCAATCACAGTTTCTATTATCTATTATTATTTATGCGGGTTTATATTGTTTTTCACCAAACGAATCCGTTACGGCCTTTGACCGCAGATCTTATCGGTTCCTTCAAAATAATCCGAACTGTTTATATACTGCCGACATTTGAAATTTTCCGTCCTCTCTCCCGATTGCCTTCGTAAATGGGGAGGGTTTTCGGCTTCGTTCCGGAAAAGTCAAAAGGGAATCGGTATAAATTGACCGTCCGATCATTTATCCTGCCGGGAAACCGTCTGATCTGTTATTATTTCTGCGGAATGATCTGTTTTTTCTCAATTTATTAAATTGTCAGCGTGAACAAAATCAAAACCGCTAAAAGCGGACAATGAACACGAAACAACTTTAAAATTAAACCGAAAAAATCATCGAAATCACCGCTCACAGAACGTTCAATGAAAATCAGCATTATATTATGTTATATTTGATCATGTCTTCACTAAACGATCTAATCGCCAAACGATTACATGGTCCAGGGACTTCGTTCCGCTCGATAAAGCATCGTATTGGCTTCCGGATCGTTGACGAACTGATCGTTTTGCGGATCCCAGCGCAATTTTCTTCCCAAGCGCAGACAAATATCAGAAATATTTCCAAGCGTTGTCGCGTAATGTCCCTGCTCGACCGGAGAAACCGGATCTTTCCTTGTCCGGATCGAACGGAAAAGATCGGCGGTATGAGCGGTATAAGGATTCTGATAGAACGGACTTTCATGCAGATGAATATCGGAATCTTTAAGTTTGATATCGAGTAATGCGGGATTGCTCGCCTTGATTCCGCCGCGGTTGACATGAACCCAACCTTCGTCGCCAATGAAGCGGCAGCCCTGTTCATAAGGATTGCCCGTATTGACGAAATTCATAATCAAGCCGCTGTCATAAGTCATTTTCAGATTCCAGGAGATCCAGGTATCCGCCATTCCGGAATCGGGCAACATTCCGGTTCCTTCGAGCCAGAACGGTTTTTCGAAAATTTCCGGGCATCCCCAGCCGGCGATATCAAGATGATGAACGCCCCAGTTGGTAATGAAACCGGCGCAATAATGTTCGATCATATAAAGTCCGAGCCATTCGACGCGGCGGGGATCGAACGGAAGAAGCGGAGCCGGACCGGACCACATGTCCCAATCGAAACCCTTGGGGGGATCGCAGGAAGGAACTGCGGGGATCTTCGTACCGCCAGGCGCGGCAACCTGAACTTCTTTGATCTTTCCGAGATAACCGTTAATGGCAAGATTACAGGCTTGACGAAACTTCGGATCCGACCGCTGCTGGGTACCAACTTGAAAAATCGTTCCGTATTTTCGAACGAGTTTTTTGAGTTTTACCCCTTGACCAACCCAACGGGTAAGCGGTTTTTCGCCGTAAAGATCCTTGCCCGACTCAATAATCCGACTGTAAAGAGGACCATGCCAATGATCGCAAATAGTACCCCAAACAATATCGATATCGTCGCGAAGAAGAATATCGCGAAAATCTCGATACAATTTGCATCCTTTATAGCTTTCAGTTCCCAGCCGGTCGGAATAAAATTTTTCAACCAGATTGCAAGCCGCCTCACCGCGGTCCTGACGCGCTTCGGCAATTGCGACGACCTGATGATCCGGAAGCGGCTGCATTGCGCGAATCGAATCCCGACCGCGGTTTCCAACACCGAGAACCGCAATGTTAAACCGTTCACTGGGAGGAAGCTGTCCGTCACGTCCCAAAACGGCGGACGAAACGACCAGCGGCGCTACCGATGCGGCACCTGCTTTGAGAAATGTTCGTCTGTCAAGCATCTGAAAAATTCCTTTCTGTTAATTTGGCCAATAATCACCTGTCATTATCTGAAAATGATCGCAATCATGTATTTTTATACTGCCATTTTTATTTTAAATTTTCCGTCATTTTCGACGATCGACTGCGTGAATCGACTGTTCTTTTGACGTTATAACGGAAAATTCATCTTGGAATCGGTATAAATAATCTTACTGTCATTTGACATGTTCATTTCCAGAAAATTCAAAATCGAAAGATAAATAAATCCACTCTCAACAAAAATTATATAAAATCCAATTTTCTATTTCAATACCCAACTCGAAATTTTATGATTATTTTATTTTCATTTTTAGAAAACACGATGAAAATAAAATTCCTCCTGTTTTCAACCAAAAAATCGGCAGTATGTTCCAAACTCCCTCAATCAACACGAACAGGTTGCAATGAAACAACTCGATCGTCAATGGATTTGATAATGAACCGGACTTATATACCGTTTTATTTTAAATTTTCCGTCATCTCCGCCGATTGACTGCGTGAATTGGATGCTCTGTAACCGTTCACAGAAATTATTTGAAACCGCTGATTTCACGGATGAACCCGGATGATCTATTCCGAAATACGGTATTTCGTCATAATGATATTAAACAGGATATTGATATTTTTGTGTTCTCCTGAACTGGTTGTTTTTCGAAGTACTGTCCCTAAAAAATTCTGGGGATTACGATATTTTCTCCGTTTTATGACACTTTGAACAATACAAGCAACAAAGAACTGGTCTTGGAATTTTCCCAAAATCATATCCGTGAAAATCCGTGTTATCCGAGGTTACAACCTCTCCGTGAACGGTTACGGATGCTCTTTTGACGATATTCATAATGAAATCGGTATACAAAGATCGGGAAAGAGTAAAATCAAAAGATCGAGTGATCTGTAAAGCGATTCTCTTATTGATTTTCCGATCCAACATTAAAAGAACAGCGGGTCCACGATGTCAACCGTCAAAATTGTTATTTTGTTGACAGAATAAAATCTTTTGACTTGACCCTGTAGACAACCCTGACGGACTTATGATATAATGATAATAAATATTTATCCTTGAAGAAATGTCGGCCGGTTTAAAAATTTTTCCAAGACCAATTTTTTGATTCGTAAAAATCAGCGCGAAATTATTGCGACAAGGTTCATTTGATTTTCGCGATTGATCAAAATGAAATCGATTCGCAAGTTATCCGGCTCATTATTCGGAAAATTCAAATGTCAATTATAATCAGGATCCGACGTGACCGAAAGATTCCATCCTATAAAAGGAGTTCAATAATGAAAAGCCGCTTGCCTGCAATTACGAAAAACCGCCACTGCGTTTTTTTCCTGATTTCAAATCAGCCAAAACTGTTTTCCTTTATTGTTTTATTGATCTTGACATTGATATTTACCTGCTCTTTTGAAAATTTTTCGTTAACAGCCGCGTTCGGACAAACACAGAAAAATGTTTTAAATCCATTGAGTGTCGATCAGGAACCGATTCGGTTTAACTCCAATTTTCCGGGCGCCGCAATCGGAAAAATTGAATATCTCGGACCGGACCGCTATCGCTGTTATGTTGACGGCCAATATAATCAATACGGCCGCAATCGCCAGCCCACCTGGTTTTATTTCCGAATGGACGGCGTTAAAGGCCGGACGATTCATCTGACGTTAACCAATTTTCTTGGAGAATACAATAATCGCCCCTATAAAAACGGGGCCTTGGGCATTCGGGATCTCGCCTGCGGAAGTTCCGATAATATTAATTGGTCAAAAATCACCAATTCCCGTTGGAACACAGAAACCAACGAACTTGAAATTTCCGTTTCGCCCGAAAGTGATCAGTATTGGATCGCTTATATTCCTCCTTACGTGTCAATCGATCATAATCGATTTCTTGCCGAAGCGGATCGGTCCGACCGGGTTCTGATCGAAACATACGGAAAAGGACTGGCCGGATCCGATTTAAAAATGCTGACCGTTACCGACTTCAGTATTCCAAATAAAAATAAAAAACAGATCTGGATCGTTGCCCGTCTTCATGCCTGGGAATCATACACCTCCATGATCGCCGAAGGACTCGTTCGATTTCTCATTGATCCGCAATCCAAAGAAGCCGCGAATTTATGCCGATCGTATCTGATGCGAATCGTCATTATGCCCGATCCCGACGGATGCGACCGAGGACATGTTCGATTCAATAACAATGGTTTCGATCTGAATCGAACCTGGTCAAAAATCGATCTCGGCAGTAAAGAGGTCCTTCGCCTGCGT
>CAZZEF010000115.1:6985-14547 GCA_964652875.1 uncultured Planctomycetaceae bacterium | reverse complement strand
AAAAATCCGCCGATTCTTTTGACAAGAAAACTGTAAAGCGTAAAAAGCAAAATAATCTTTTTTTCTATTCAGAGACTGATTTGTATTGGCCCTATAGACAGGAATTCTTCAATTTTTTTCTGTCAGAAAAAAGGAAATATGTTAGAGTTCGATCGTTTTTCCGTAAGCTATTTGAGTTTTCTTTGAAGTTTTTTTATACAGTCAACATTTCGATTTTTCATTCCAAAGACAAAAATCCGCCGATTCTTTTGACAAGAAAACTGTAAAGCGTAAAAAGCAAAATAACCTTTTTTTCTATTCAGAGACTGATTTGTATTGACCCTATAGACAGGAAGTCCCGGGGTATGATATAATGGTATTCCAAGAAGACAAATTTCATATTGTCAGAAAATCATTTGTTAGACAAATTGAAAAGAAAACGATCTGTCTGACGTTATCACTTCATTAAATTGAACCGCACCTTTTTAAGTAAAGGAATATCCAATGGGGCATTCGGCACGAATTGGCGGCATTCATTTATTTTCGGCAAAAAAGTCGTTATACATTTTGTCTGTTTTGCTCTTGATGATTTGTCCGTTAAAGATGGCATTTGGAGAAGAGACAAAATTCGGGACACCGATCGGGCCGACAATAGTTTGGGATTTTACAAAGTCGATTCCTGAAGGCGGTTTTATTCGCCCTGGAGGCGATCTGATCGATGGACTTGTTTCCAAAACGTTTGATATCAGTGTCGCGGGCGGATTCCAGTTGAAAAAAAGAGAATTCAAACTGCCTGAAGCGTTTCGTTTTGAAGCGAAAATCACTCCTGATCTTGAGCTACGGAATACTGAAAAAACTTCTTCCGTAAAAAAGGAAAAGCCGGAAGACATTGCCAAGGGCTCCCCGAAAAAGAGCGGCGGGATTATTTGGGATACAATGTATGTTACTTATAAAAAAGAACCGGCATCGCAGTATAATCGCGGTTTTCAGCTTCAATTGAAAAATGCGGGTAAGAATCGCTGGCGTCCGCAATTGTTTTTGGGCGATGGAAAGACGACCAGTTCCGTATTCGGACCTGTCGCGCTGGTTGAGCCGGGCGCGTCCGTTGTTTTGAAGTTCTTTTATAACGCCAACGGATCAATATATTGGGAATTTGCGGGAGAAAAGAGAGTGAGTCGGACCGGTTGTTCCGGGAAATTGGCGGACGGTCGATTTGCTCCAGTGATCGGAGATCGATACGGATCGAATTACGACATATTTCCCGGACGAATTGAACGCGTTGCCCTGACTCCCTGCCGACGCGATCCGTTGGGACTTTTGACCGATGGCCGCAAGGTCTATTATCGAGGCGAAAAAGACGCGAAGATCTCTTTTCGACTCATTCGCGGAACAAAGGTTGATTTTGAGTCTTTGAAACTCACCGCTGTTTTGCGAAACGGGCCTGACGAAAGCAAGATCGAAGAACCCCAAAAGATCAATGACCAAACAAATGAAAGTAAGGTCGATCGTTCCGTGATTACCCGGACGGAATATGAGGCGTCTTCGCTTTTAAAGGAAGGGGCGATTTTTTCTGTTCCGATTGAAACGCGCTTGAAAACCGGTCGTTATTTGCTTGATATCATACTTTCGGCCAAACAAAAAGACGGATCAGACGTATTCGTCCAACATCAGGAGGAGATCGGAATCGGTCCGATTTTCACGGAACGTTTTCCGGCGCTTATGTGGAACTTTAACGGTCGTCCGTTTGAGGAACTTCGAACGTTCGGGTTCACTCACGGGATCGATTCGTTTCTGCTGCATGGACCGGAATGTGAATACGGAACGGAACAGCAGATCAATGACCGGTTTGATCGGGCAATACTCAACGGACTGCAGCTGGTCTCACATATTTCCGCCTGTCCGCCGGAAAAAAAAGAGGGCGGTTATTACCGGGTGAGCCGGGATGGAAAAACAATTCTGTCCAATCGAAAACCGATGCTGGAAGTTTTGAATCCGGAAGTGATCGAACATACGCGAAAGACAGCCGCGTTTAACGCAAAACTATTCGGCAAACATCCGGGCTTTGCGGGTATTCTAATCAATACCGAACGGCGCGACGGCGTTGTTCCTTCGTTCGGATTCGCCCCGGATCTGTATCGGACAGAAACCGGCCAAAATATTCCGGCAAATGTAACCGGATCAATGCCGTCACCGAAAATGGAGAAGCAGCATTATCAAAACGGACTGATTCCGGAGAATGACGAACTGCTTCGTTTTTATTCCTGGTTTTGGCAGGGAGGGGACGGATGGCCCCGAATCAATACAGTGATTGCCGACGAATTTCGGTCTATTGTCAAGCCGCACTTTTTCAGCTTTTTTGATCCTGCGGTTCGAGTGCCTCCGAAATGGGGAAGCGGCGGAAAAGTCGATGTTTTGAGTCAATGGATCTACGCGGTTCCGGAACCTTTGTCGGTTGCCGGTCCGATTGAGGAACTTTTCGCGATGGCCGCGGGAAACCGGCAGGACGTCATGATTATGACACAAATCATCTGCTATCGAAATCAGATCGCGCCGAAAAAAGTTCAGGTTCAGCCGATGCCCGCCTGGGTCGTTGAAAAACCGGATGCCGATTTTCCGACGATTCCGCCCGATTCGATTCAAGAGGCGACTTGGGCCATGATTGCCAAGCCGGTTAAAGGGATCATGTATCACGGGTACGGCTGTATTGTTGAACTCGGCGCCAAAACAGGATATACTTATACTAACAGCGAAACGCCGAAGCGTCTGACCTGGCTGCTTAACGAAATTGTCGCCCCGCTTGGACCGGTTCTCAATAAGCTTCCGCGGGAAGATTCTCCTGTCGTTCTGCTGGAGAGTTTTAGCAACGCTCTGTTTTCCGGTTACGCAACTTGGGGCTGGAAGGCGCCGGATCTTCTTTTTTTACAGCGGGCCAGGCTTGATCCCCGGGTTGTTTACGATGAGACGATTTTACGGGACGGGTTTGGAAATGCCAAAGTCCTTTATATGCCGCAATGTGCTTTTTTATCAGAAAAAGTCTGCGAAAAAGTAATGGAGTTTCAGAAAAAAGGAGGTATCATTATCGGAGATGATAAGCTTCTTTCGGTCATTCAACCCAACATTAAGTGGAGTATTCAGGATCGGGAAAACGCACTGAAAAGAAATCGGCTTGATACGACCGAAGAGACTTCCGCCGAACATAATAATGTCTTGATGCAAAAGAAAAAAATGAATGCGGAAGCAATGGCACTTCGGGAAAAACTCGCTCCGTTTTATTCGCCGAAAGCGGACAGTTCGAGTCCGGAGCTGATCACGTTTTCGCGTCGTTGGAAAGATGTTGATTATCTCTTTGTTATTAACGATCATCGGACATACGGCGATTATGTTGGACAATGGAAGATGACAATGGAGAAAGGACTTCCGTATGATGGATCAATAACACTTGACGACCCAGGCAAAAAAATCGGAGCTGTTTATGAACTGTCTCAAGGAAGAAAGATCAATTTTACCAGAACAGATCAAAACGCGGTTAAAGTTGATCTGAGTTTTAAAACGAACGATGGCCGAATGCTTGTTTTTCTTCCTAAACCGATTCATTCTGTCTCGCTGGATCTCGCGCATGCCGTCACAAAAGGTCAGAAGATCCGTATTTGTTTCCGCGTAAAGGATTCCGAGGGTCAGCCGATTCACGCACTGCTTCCGGTTGAGATCCATTTGTATGACGCGTCCGGTCGGGAAATGGACGGCGCCGGATACGCTTGCGCACAAGACGGTGTTTGCGAATTGGATGTATTGACGAATATCAATGATCCGCAGGGAAAATACCGTATTACCGCAAAAGATCGCGCGTCAGGACTGGTCTTGGAAAAGACTGTTCTTGCTAAATAAGAAAGATCTATCAGTAATATTCTGTTGTTGAACGAAATGGATCTGTAAAATATCTGTTTTGAGTTCAAATGATATTATTGAACAATGACTTACATTATGTGTATATTCGACCTGTGTTCGAGAAGTGAAAAAAATGGAGTAATACCCTTGCCAATGATTATTTTTGGAACGAGGGATTTTTTAATATAAAATTAAAAGGATAGTCTAACATGAAAAAATTTATTTTAACGGGAATGTTTTTTTTACTGACAAGCATCTCCGCTTTTATTCTTGCGGAAGAAACGAAAAAAGAAGTGATTCCGATCGGATCGGAACGCCAGCTTTTTCTTGATGATCAATGGCTTATTTCATCGATGGAGAATGCTGAAATACTGGTTCATCAGCCGGTTCGAAAAGAATTGAGCGATATAAGAAACCGCGCTTGGGAAGGAGCCGGTTCGAAATTTCATACGGTTCTTTATGATCCGATCCAAAAAGTATATCATATGTATTATATCGCCACTCCGGGGGAAAATATTACTCCTTGGAACACTAAAAATATGTATGTCGGCTATCTGCAAAGCAAGGACGGTATTCATTGGCCTTATCGTCCGCTGCATTTAATTGAGTGGGGCGGTTCCAAAAAAAATAATATCGTTGCCAAACATTTTCTCAATTTTAATCCGTTTCTCGACGCCAATCCGAAATCACTTCCGAAAGAACGGTTTAAGGCGGTCGGTAACGGATCCAATGGTGTTATGACGGTTTGGACTTCCGCCGATGGTATTCATTGGGATGCGAAAAACGAAGGAAAGCCTGTTTATAAACCGAATACTCCTAACGCGTTCGATTCGCAAAATGTCGCTTTCTGGTCCGTAAAGGAAAAGAAATACGTTCTTTATTACCGTGTTTGGGATCCTCGCGGCTTTCGATCCGCCGAACGCGCTGTTTCTGATGATTTTATTCATTGGACGAAAGAAAAGATGATCGAAGTTCCCAAGGAAAGTTTGCCGAAAACGGGTCATGGTGAATTTTATACCAATCAGATCCAGCCGTATTACCGGGCACCGCAAATTTATATCGGTTTTCCCGCCCGATACAATGACAACGGACTAACCGAGTCGTTCAAACTTCTTCCGGAACAGGAGGAACGGGCAATTCGTATGAAAGTCAATCCGCGATTCGGAACGGTAACTCCCGACTCGATCTATTTCGTTTCTCGTGACGGATATAATTTCCGGCTTTCGAACGACGTATTTCTTGCGCCCGGATTGAAAACAAAATACAACTGGGGATACGGCGATAATTATATCGGACACGGAATTGTTGAGACCGATTCGCTTGAAGAAGATGAAGGAAGGGAATTGTCTTTTTATGCGTGTGAATCATCTTTTACCGGATACGATTTAAGATGCCGTCGTTATACGCTCCGCATTGACGGATTTGCCTCGATTCACGCCAAGACCAAACCGGGACTTGTTGTAACGCAGCCGCTGACATTTAAGGGAAAAGAACTTTCGATGAATATAGCGACTTCCGGATACGGCAGCGCTTATGTCGAAATTTGCGGACTGGACGGGAAACCGCTTCCCGGCTTTTCGAAAAATGACTGCGATATGATTTACGGCGATACGCTTGACCGCCGGGTTTCCTGGAAGGGATCCAAAGATGTTTCGTCGATCAGCGGAAAACCGGTCATTCTGAAATTCCATCTTTGTGAGGCGGATCTTTACTCGCTTGTTTTCGAATGATTGTGTTTTCGAAATTGATCGATTGATATCGAAGAATATGTATCCTTTGTCTCGGTATAAATACCGCGGACATGATTCATTCTGTTATTGGAAAATTTTGACAAATATCCAATTTTATACTCCCTTGCTTTTATACTGATTTCCTTTAATAATTTCCGCAATTTCCGCCGGTTGACTTTGTGAACCGGCTGTTCTTTTGACGTTGGAACGGAAAATTCATGATGGGAACCGTCATAACAGAAAATCATGTCCGATTCAATTAATTTTCCTCTCAAAAAAACATCGAATGTCCCGATAAATTTTTCAGTCAATTTTCCGGGAACAAAGATGAAAACTGTTGAAAAGTGAAAACGCGGTAAATACTTTATCGTTTCTTTATTGGGGGCGTTTTTTTGCCGCGGGTCTATTGCCGTCGAAGGGAATCGGCGGATCTGTTTTAAGTTGTCAGATTAATTTTTCAAGACCAATCAAAATAAAAAAAGGATCGAAACGCGAAAGTTCGATCCTTTGAAGAATTTTGTCAAAAGAAGAAAAGAATTACTTCCAATTATCGCCGAGCAGCCAGACAAGGAGTCCCTTTTGCGCGTGCATTCTGTTGGCGGCTTCCTGAATGATTCGGCTTTGTGGACCGTCCATGACCGCATCGGTAACTTCCAAACCGCGCCGCGCCGGGAGGCAGTGAAGGAAAATGGTGTCTTTGCGTTTGGACGCTTTCATCAGATTTTCATTGACCTGCCATTTGGCGAACGCTGTCTTGCGGACTTCTTCCTCCGCTTCCTGACCCATACTGACCCAAACGTCAGTATAAATGGCGTCCGCATCGTAAACGGCTTTCTCCGGATCGTCAAAGATCCCGATTTCAAAACCGTCCCGAGGCTTCGACCCGATCAGTTTTTTCAGCTGTCGTTCCGAAAATTCATAGCCTTTCGGAGAAGACAGAGCGACTTTCATTCCCAATTTGGCGCAAATGGCGACAAGGGAAGCGGCGACGTTATTGGCATCGCCGATCCAGGCGACTTTGCGGCCCTGAAGCGGTCCGAATTCTTCTTTGATTGTCATGACGTCCGCCAGCAGCTGACAGGGATGCGCCTGATCGGTCAGGGCATTGATCACCGGACAGTAACTGTATTTGGCCAGTGAGGTTACGGACGAATGTTTTTTGGCCCGAAAAACGATCGCATCGACCATTGAGCTGAGAACATGTCCGATATCAGGAACGCTTTCTCTTTTGCCGAATCCAATATGCTGATCTTCGAGCATAATGGAACTTCCGCCAAGATGAGCCATTCCGGTTTCAAAACTGACCCGGGTACGAAGCGACATTTTCTCGAAAATAAGAGCGATAACCTTGCCATCGAGATATTTTTTGCGTTCTCCGTTTTTCCATTCGGATTTTAACTGTTCCGCGATTTCCAAGATCCGATCAAGTTCTTTATTGCTTACATCGGAGAGATTAATAAAGTGGCGTATTTTCTTCATTGTGTTATGCTCCTTTTCTGAGAACTTCTTCGATAGCGTCCAAACCTTCGTCGAGGACATCCAGGGGAGTCATGACCGCGGGGAGGAGCCGGAGAACGTTTCCGTGAGTGCAGTTAATGAGGAACTTCCGTTTCATACATTCGGAAACGCAGAAAGTTCCTTCCACTTTAAGTTCGATTCCGATCATGGTTCCGGCAACGCGGACATCCTGAATGATATCGAGTGTTTCAGCCATTTGATCCAATCGGTTTTTAACGTGATTGCCGAGTTTTTTGGCCATTTCAAGATAGCCTTCCGACTCGATCATTTTAATGGTTGCGATACCGGCGGCGGCGGCAATTGGATTTCCACCGAACGTAGCCGCATGCATACCGGGCCGCAGACTGGGCGCAATTTCCGGTTTGGCGGCGATGGCGCCGGCGGCGAATCCGCTACAAATCGCCTTGGCCATGGTCGTCACATCGGGAGTAACTCCGAAATACTGTCCGG
>CAZZEF010000115.1:0-6975 GCA_964652875.1 uncultured Planctomycetaceae bacterium | reverse complement strand
CTGTCCGGCGAACCATTCACCGGTCCGGCCGCATCCGGTTTGAACTTCGTCGAAAACGAGCAGCAGTCCATGTTCGTCGCAGATATTGCGGAGTCCCTGCAGAAAACCTTCCGGCGGAATGCGAACGCCTCCTTCGCCCTGAATCGGTTCGATCATGATGGCGGCGGTTTCATCGTCGACCAGTTCCTCCACCGCTTCAAGATCGCCGTAAGGAGCGTAAGTAAAACCGGGAAGAAGAGGTTCAATTCCCTTATGATATTTCGGCTGGGCCGTTGCGGTGATCGAGCCCATGGTCCGACCGTGAAACGAGCCCTGGAAGGTTATGATTTTGTATTTTCCTTCCGGCGCATGAAGACGAACCAGTTTTATGGCCGCTTCGTTCGCTTCGGTTCCGGAATTACAGAAGAAGAGTTTTCCTCCGTAAGCGCGTTCCGAAAGAAGCCGGGCCCATTCGCCCTGTTCGACGGTATACCAACTGTTGGGAACATGGATCAGACGGCCGGCCTGTTCACGAACGGCGTCAACGACCTGTTTCGGGCAATGTCCGAACAAGTTACAGCCCCAGCCGGGAAAGAAATCGACATACCGGTTCCCTTCGATATCCCAGCAGTAAGGGCCTTCTCCGCGAACAAGGACGACCGGATACCGGGTATAATTCGGTATGACATATTTTTCAAAGAGCGAAATAACTTCTTCTGAAGTCTGATACATGACGGTTTCTCCCGAATGAATTTATTTAATAATTTACAAAATCGTTTTTTGCTAGTGGCCTGACAAAACTCGAAAAACAGCGTTAACGGCGCTTGCGTTTTCGGCGGTCGAATGATCTGTGTTATTCAAAAGTTGAATGATGTTTGCGATTCAAGGGTGAATAACGGCGGTATTTTGACGTCTGACCGGCGGCCGTGTTCCGTTGATGAAATTCAACAGTTGGAACAGTCCGGCAGAGTTCGAGTTTATTTTGACTGATGGATAACGGTACCAACACCGCGGCTGGTGAAGATCTCCAGCAGGAGGGAATGTCGGATTTGGCCGTTGATGATATGAATACTGTCAACGCCGCCTTCGATCGTTTCCAAACAGGACTGGATCTTCGGAATCATGCCTCCGACAATTGAGCCGGAAGCGAGAAGTTCTTTGGCTTCCTTGACCGTCAAGGTACTGATCATTGAATTCGGATCGTCGGGGTCTTTTCGAACGCCGTTGACTTCGCTGACGAAAACGAGTTTGTCCGCTTTGAGTGCTTTGGCGACTTTGGTTGCGGCGATATCGGCGTTGACGTTCAGACCTTGACCGCTGCCGTTGTCAAGGAGCGTATAGGAAGGAATAATCGGAACAAGATGCTGGTCGCAGGCGTTCCGGACAGCGTCCGTATTGACACGGGTAACGGTTCCGACAAAACCGAGATCGATAGGATTTCCGCTTTCGTCTTTGAATTCGGCTTTTTGTCCGTAAAGAACGGTTGATCCGTCAAATTCGGCGAACGCTTTGGCCTGTCCGCCGTAAGTGTGAATTTGATCGACAAGGATTTTCGGGATTCTGCAGGCGAGTACTTTTCGAACGATTTCGAGAGAGGTCTGATCGGTATAGCGTCTTCCCTGAATGAAACGGGGAACGATGCCCGCGTCCGTCATTTCCTGACTAATCGCTTTGCCGCCGCCATGAACAACAACCGGACGCATTCCGACCGTCTCCATAAAAACGACATCCAGCAGAAGGTGCATCATGGACACTTCACTGTCCATCAGACTTCCGCCGATTTTGATGACGATCGTTTTACCCCGATGTTCCCGGATCCATTTCATCGCTTCGATGAGGGTATCCGCCTTTTCTATCGCTTTGGTATTATCCACAATCTGTCCGCCTGCGAGTTTTACTCTATTTAAATTCCGTCGTTAATGCTAACGGGCCTGATCTATTAAAGCCGGTAACGGTTAAAAACAAAATTATGACCAATCGAAATTGATTTTAATAAATAAAGTTTGTTTCAAAAATAAATCAGACTTGCATTTATTAAATTTAATACGCGCTGGTCAAAATTGTTAACATAAATGATCCTGAAGGACGCTGAACGCTGAAAAGGATCAACGTTCAAGTCATCAAGAGCAAAGATCAAATACGGATCAATCAGGTCGCCACGCATTGAGCAGTAATCAATGAAAAATTTCCGTCCGATAACGAGAACGGAAACTTACAGTATAAACACTTTTTAAAAATAATAAAGGTTTTGCAATCATTTCAGAGCGAAAAAACAACAGGACGAGTTCTTTCGATCCGAAAAAATCGCAAAACCTATATAAACAGACTTTTTCTCTGTATTGGATCTTCTTGTACCGTAAACAGTCAATAATATCATTTTGCAGTCCGGTTATGTATATGAACCGGACTATTTTTACAGCAAAACGACAACGCGTTATGAACGATACAAATTAAAGAAAGATCGCAAACAGCGGAAAAGGATCAGTCGCCAACATAAGGCATGAGAGCCATGAACCGGGCACGTTTGATCGCGATTGCGACAGCGCTCTGGCTAACGGCACAGCAACCGGTTTTCCGGCGGCTGATGATTTTGCCTTGTCGGCTGGTCAGTTTTTTCAGAAGTTCAACGTCCTTATAGTCAACGAACATCGGACGGGGACGTTTGCCTTCAACGAACAACGGATCACGTTTCTTGGCGCGAACTTTGCTCTTGGTTCTTTTTCTGTTAATTCTGTTCTTTTTGAATGCCGGAGGTCTGGACATAAAAAATACCACTAACCATTTATCTTAAATGTTATAACGTTAACTCTTTCAAACAAATTTATGAAGAATCAATTCTTCTTCATCTGAAAGAAATACACCCATCTATCCATTAATGGATCATTGAAAAACTTAAGTATACCTATGATTTTTATTTTGACAACCCCTGACCCGCTTTTCCTTTCAGATAAACAGAAAATTTTGCGATATTTTTCACTTTTTCTTTGTTTTTCACATTTTTTTCTTTAGTTTTTAAGAAAGGAGTTTTTGTTTTTTCGTTTTGAAAATTTGTAAAACGGAAAATTTTTAACGGGAAGAATGGCCGGCCCTGCCTTTGGTAAGCCGGCGATGATGAAAGCGGATCGGCTTGCGAAAAAAAGGGCCAAGATGAAATTTCCGTTTCAACGTCAAAAGAGGAGCCGAGTCAATCGGCGGAAATAACGAAAATTTCAAAGGGACAATATATAACGGGTCAACCCTGCGGGCACTGTTAAGGCGTCTTTAACAGGCCGCGTCTTTTTCAGTGCCAATTGAAGGAGCGTTTCACCGTCAGAATATAATACTCTTTTTCTGAAACGGAAAACGCACTCGAATAAAACTTGAGAAGACTCGGCGTTTCACCGTCAGAATAATATTCTGTTCCTGATGCCCGTCTCTGAGGACCATTTTTTATGCCCGTTTCCGATCAAAAGTCGCCCATAATATTGACCTTGAAGCCGAGGGCTTCGGCCATACAGGCTTTAACGGCGACGGCTTGATCGGCCAGTTCCGGTGTATCGGCGAAAGCGGTTTGAATATGATTGGCGCGATGCCGGGCCATGAACTGGTCTCGGGTGATGTTTTTGAACACGGCGTTGACGATTGGCCAGTTGTAAGCGCAAAGTTTAAAGCGCCGATCGACTTCCTCTTTCGGCAGTTCGATCGATTCCGCTCGTCCGAGATCAATATTAAGGCGTCCGTCCTGAACATAGGTTCTCGACCAGATCAGGGAGCCGGGCTTGTAAATACCGCCGATCGTTGATCCGCCATTTGGAAAATACATTTTTGCCTGCGGGTAGCCGTGCGCGTTTTTCCAACCGCCGAAATGAGCTGGCGGAGCGGCCCCGCTGATTTGGAAGACCCAGACGAATTCGTCCGTCGTGCCTGACTGATCGTAATCGCCCCAGCGGACGTCATGCAGGGTTGTTTCCGGAGCCATTCCGAGCGCGGTCAAAACGCGGTTGTCGAGAAGTCCGTCCATTGCGGCGCATTGGTCGACTTCATTGAAGTTGATGATTGGGCGTCCTTCGGCAATAATCTTTCCGTCGTCTCCGACGACCGGCGGCCGTTCGGAATTATTGAGCATTCCTTCGATCAAATCGCTGGCGGGCAGAAGATCTTTGAGTCCCTGTTGATATTGAATGCCGAGCATGGCGCAGCCGAATCGGTCGGAGAGTCGGACGGCGGCGATGTACATTTTGCATTGAGTCAGTACCTGTTCACGGGTAAGGACATCTCCGCCGAAATCTTCGCCGAAATGGAACGTCATACCGCGGTCAATCATCCATTGCATGCAGGCTTGCGCCTCTTCGTCGGGAACCAGACCGGTTTCATAATAAAGCGCGGACTGACTCATTCTTTCCTTGTAAATTCCGAGCGGGAAAAGGAGTTCATCGGGAATGAGCGCGTTATACATACCCATACAGCCTTCGTCGAAAACACCCAGAATGAGCGGTTTGGCCTTCAGTTCAGCGGCGAGTTTTCGACCGAGTTCGCGATCTTTTGGTTTGATCTTGGAAACAGTTTCCAATGGGTGAATATGAGAAAGATCATGACGAACTTCGCCGTTGTCGAGCCATTCCTGCAATTTTTCAAGGAACCAGTCATCGGTAAAATCGACGCTCCAAAGAGTCGAGTAGGGCTTGCCCGCTTTAGCCAGAGAGGCGTTGATATTCAGCATTCCGACAAGACCCGGCCAGGTTCCGGACCAGTTGGCGATCAGGAGAATCGGCGCCTGATGAGCCATCAGTCCCGGGAAAACATGGTTCGTGTATTCCCAAACCGATTCGGCGACGATGATCGGAACGTTCGGGTCAAGTTTGGAAAAGATCTCAATGCCATGTTTTTGCGATTTGATGAACCCGTGTTTTTCGACAGGATCATAAGGATGGGCACGAACGACTTCGACTCCCATTTTGCCGAGTGCGGAGACCAGTGCCGCCTCCATTTTTTCCTGTTCCGGCCAACACATCTGATTGGCGCTCAATCGTAAGTCACCGCTGGCGGCGAGATAAACCTTTTTAATACTCATTTTTTCTCCCTGTGTCTTTACAAGATCCGTAAATTTGACAACCATTTACTCATTAATATATTTAATGAATTGTTTTATACTGTCCCCGTTTGCAATTCCGCGTCTTTTCTTCCGTTTGATTTCGTGAATCGACGGATCATCGACCGTCAGAATTGGAAAAAAATTGCTGTAAATACCTTAATACAAGTATATTTATCCTGTTCAATTTATTTTAAAGAAATTATTCTGTCAGTATGTTAAATTCTCCAACCGCGCCGTCGATCAACTTTGTGAATCGGCTGACCTTTTGACGTTGGAACGGAAACTTCATGATGGATTTGATACAATATGCCGCGCCAACCGGAAATGTACTTGATACGGTCAACAGAAAATTTTGCCGTCCTGTTTTCAATAATATCAAATAGCATTCAGGAAACAAGAGATCTTCTGACGGCTGAATCGAAAAAACAATGCGGAACCGGAACCGGATCGAAAAAATAAAGCGAAACTGACATTAAATGGAATCAGTATACAAAAACGTGAACCGATTGTCAAGCAAATAGTTTAAACTCTTTATTTTTATCATGACCGGGAATTGGTTTCCTGTTTTAATTTCGCGGAGGATGATAATGCCGAATGATTCTGAAAGACAAGAGGCATTGACATTTTTAAAACAGCTTGCGCAAATTACAAGGTCATTATCAGGAATTCACTCTTCAAAAAAAATGGAAAAGCTTTTATATACTGCTATTATTTTAAATTTTCCGTCATCTCCGCCGATTGATGAAGTGAATCGACTGTTTTTTTTGACATTATAACGGAAAATTCATCATAAAACCGGTTATATCAGATTGTTCCAAACAAAAAATATACGTAACACGGCTGAATAAAAGAAAGAGAGTTTGTTCATTTTTGTCAATAAAAATAGGGAAAAATTTCGGTCCCCCCTTTTGATTTAGGGAAAACCGGATACAATTGCGAAAGTGATGAAAAACAGGTGTTGATTTTGTTTTTTGCAAGTCGTAAGAAGGTCTTATTTTAAAAAGAGATTTTATTAAAAAGACCGATTAAGGGAGAATTTTCGCGAACTGCAAAAAACGCACGAAAACCGACAAATTTTACGGATAAGTTTGAACATTTAAGAGTAAATAAGTTTTCTATTCTTTTATATTCTTTTCTCCTTCGTTATGATTCGCTTGATTTTTTTGTTTATAACGATTCTCTGACAGATTTTCCATTTCAACTTAAAAAGAACAGTCGATTCACTTCATTAATTGGCGGAAAATTTAAAATGAGAGCAGTTGAAATGATCTTTTGCTTATTCATCGATCAAATAATGTTCTGAAAATTTCGGAATATTGAACGTTCTGTATCGGAACGGTATTTAAAAGAGACTTTTTTTGCAGCCCTAAATGTCCTTTTGAATTATATTTGTATTAGGGATGTAAAAGGAAAATGTATTATGAAACTTTATGTTGGAAATCTGTCTTACAGCTCAACGGAAAGAGATCTTCGTTCAACTTTTGAGACTTGCGGAACAGTTGACAGTGTCAGTATTATTTCAGATCGACAGACCGGCCGCTCCAAGGGATTCGGGTTTGTTGAAATGTCTGATCCCGCGGAAGCGCGCGAAGCCATTAATACTCTTAATGAAAGCTTGCTTGGTAATCGTACGATTAATGTCAACGAAGCGATTCCGCGTGAAGAGCGTTCCGAAAGACCTAATCGCCGCCGCTAAATACTTGTTCTTCGGTCAGTTGTTCACTGCGGAGAAAAAGTTGTCCTGTTCATACTGTTTGTAAAAAACAGGAAGCGTCAAGACTGAAAAACATCAGATCAAATTCTATTGAGAGTTTGGTCTGATTGTTTTTTGGGGCTGTTACGCAAAAAGTTTTTTCTTTTTCATCGTTTATTAGCTTGTCTCTGTAGACAAATATCCCTTGGCCATGGTATAATAAAAATTGAGG